>JANYKR010000049.1 GCA_025358155.1 Betaproteobacteria bacterium | reverse complement strand
AGTTGACCGCGGCTGGGTCAAGGTCAACAACTTCCGTCGCTCGGACAACAAGTGGGGATATGCCTATCTGCTGACCCCCAGCGGCGTGAGCGCCAAGCTCGGCCTGGCAAAGGCATTCCTGGAGCGCAAGGAGCTGGAGTTCGAACACTTGCAGAGCCAGATCACGGCGCTGCGACAGGAAGTTCAGTCGAGTCAAGCGAAGAATGAATAACAGCAAAGACGTCAAGATCTTCGTCACAGGCCACCGCGGCATGGTCGGCTCGGCGCTGGTGCGCCAGCTGCAGGCGCTGGGCTACACGAATGTGATCACCGCAGGCCGCGCGCAGCTCGACCTGCTGGATCAGGCCGCCGTCACCGCCTTCCTTGCTGAGCACACGCCGGACTACCTCTTCATCGCCGCAGCCAAGGTCGGCGGCATCCAGGCCAACAACGTCTACCGTGCCGATTTCCTTTATCAGAACCTGATGATCGAGGCGAACCTGATCAACGGTGCACACCAGGCCGGCGTGCAGCGGCTGATGTTCCTGGGCTCCAGCTGCATCTACCCGCGCGACTGCCCACAACCGATCCGCGAGGACTATCTGCTGACCGGCCCGCTGGAGCCCACCAACGAGCCCTATGCCATCGCCAAGATCGCCGGCATCAAGCTCTGCGAGGCCTATAACGCCCAGCACGGCCGGCAGTACGTCAGCGCGATGCCGACCAATCTCTACGGCCCCAATGACAACTACGACCTCGCCAACAGCCATGTGCTGCCGGCGCTGATCCGCAAGGCACACGAGGCCAAGCTGCGCGGCGACGCCGAGTACGTCGTCTGGGGCAGTGGCACGCCGCGCCGCGAGTTCCTCTATGTCGACGACCTGGCCGACGCCTGCGTACACCTGATGGAGCAGGGCTACGACGGCCCGCTGGTCAATATCGGCACCGGCGAGGACGTGACGATCCGCGAACTGGCAGAGGCGGTGATGCAGGTCGTCGGCTTCGAGGGCCGCATCGTCTTCGACGGCAGCAAGCCGGACGGCACGCCGCGCAAGTTGCTCGACGTGAGCCGACTGGCCGCACTCGGCTGGCGCTACGGCACCCACTTGCAGGACGGCATCCGCAAAGCCTATGCCGACTTCCTCGCGAGCCGCTGAGGGGCGAAGCACCATGAGATTGACACCCGAGCAAGCCCAGATCATTCGGCAAAGCGTGCGTACCCACATGGGTCAGCAGGCGCGCATCTGGCTGTTCGGTTCGCGGGTGGACGACAGCCGCCGGGGCGGTGACGTCGATCTGTACGTGGAGCCCGAGACCGCACCCGATCTGGTGGCCCGGCTGCGTTGCAAGGTCGAACTGGCCGATGCCTTGGACCTCAAGGTCGACCTCATCGTGGGGGAGGCCGACCGGGATCTGCCCATCTATCGAATTGCCAAAAGCAGCGGGGTGCCACTATGACGGATCACCTGAAGCTGATTCGAGTCAAGCTCGCGCACCTGTTGCGCATGAGGGAGTACCTGGCCTACTCGCTGGCCCAGGTGCAATCGGTGCTGCCGTTGGAGGACTGGACGGCATTGAGCCCGGACCAGCATGAGTCACTGGCCGCCTTCCGGGTACGGTTCAGCGAGTTCCAGGAGCATCTGGGCAAGGCCATGCGGGCGGTCGCCATCGAAGAAGAGCAAGAGGTTGAACGCTTCGGCTCGGTGCTCGCCTTCATGGAACGCCTGCAGGTCATCGACTCGGCCGACCACTGGAAGCTCATTCGGGAACTCCGCAACGCCGTCAACCACGAGTACGAAGACGACGGCACCCGCTTGGCCAAATTTTTCGAGTTGATGACCCAAGAGGCTCCCGCCCTCTTCGGGTACTTCGACCACTTGCAAGCGCACTGCGCAAGCGCATACGGACTCTCTCAGTAAGCACCGATGACACAAGCAAACCCACCCAAAGTTGCTCTCATCACCGGCGTGACCGGCCAGGACGGCGCGTATCTGGCCGAGTTGCTGCTGAGCAAAGGCTATAAGGTGCACGGCATCAAGCGCCGCGCCTCCTCCTTCAACACCGACCGCATCGATCACCTGTACCAGGACCCGCATGTCGACAAGAAGAACTTCACCCTGCACTACGGTGATCTGACCGACAGCAGCAATCTGATCCGCATCATCCAGCAGGTGCAGCCCGACGAGATCTACAACCTCGCGGCGATGAGCCACGTGGCGGTGAGCTTCGAGACGCCCGAGTACACCGCCAAC
>JANYKR010000022.1 GCA_025358155.1 Betaproteobacteria bacterium | reverse complement strand
CTTTGCGCACGGCTCGTTTTTCATGCTGGGGGTCTACATCGCCTACAGCGCGGTCGAGCGGCTGGGGCCGCTGGTGGGCTTCTGGCCGGCGCTGGTGCTGGCGGTGCTGGCGGTGGGCGGGATCGGTGCGGTGGTCGAGGTGCTGCTGCTGCGCCGCATTTACCGCGCGCCCGAGCTGTTTCAACTGCTGGCCACTTTTGCGCTGGTGCTGGTGATCAAGGACGCCGCGCTGTGGCTGTGGGGGCCGGAGGACTTGCTCGGCCCGCGCGCGCCCGGCCTGAGCGGGGCGGTGGATATTCTGGGCCGGCGCTTCCCGAGCTACGACCTGCTGCTGATCGTCGTCGGCCCGCTGGTGCTGGGCGCTTTGTGGCTGCTGCTGACCCGCACCCGCTGGGGCACGCTGGTACGCGCCGCCACGCAAGACCGAGAGATGGTGGCCGCGCTGGGCGTCAACCAGGCCTGGCTGTTCACCAGCGTGTTTGCGCTGGGCGCGCTGCTGGCCGGCCTGGGCGGCGCGCTGCAATTGCCGCGTGAGCCGGCCTCGCTCAATCTGGACCTGCTGAGCATCGGCGACGCGTTTGTGGTGGTGGTGGTGGGCGGCATGGGCTCGATCCCGGGTGCGTTTGTGGCCGCGCTGTTGATCGCCGAGATCAAGGCGATGTGCGTGGGCATCGGCACGGTGCAGTGGTTCGGCATCGACTTCAGCTTTTCCAAGCTCACGCTGGTGGCCGAGTTTCTGGTGATGGCGGTGGTGCTGGTCTGGCGCCCCTGGGGCCTGATGGGCCGGGCCCAGGCGCCCACGCGCAACACCGCAGCGATCGAACCCCCCCTGCGCCCGGCCAGCCGTGCGCTGCAGTGGGCCGCCATGCTGCTGGGCCTGGGCCTGCTGGCGTTGCCCTGGCTGACGGTAGCCAGCCCCTACACCACCGTGCTGGCGATCGACCTGCTGACCGCCGCGCTGTTTGCGGCCAGCCTGCACTTCATCATGGGGCCGGCGGGCATGCATTCATTTGGCCATGCGGCCTACTTCGGCCTGGGCGCTTACGCAGCGGCGCTGCTGATGCTCAAAGCCGGCTGGGCCATGGAGGCGGCGCTGCTGGCCGCACCGCTGCTGGCCGGCGCGGGTGCCGTGGTGTTCGGCTGGTTCTGTGTGCGGCTCTCCGGTGTCTACCTGGCGATGCTGACGCTCGCGTTTGCCCAGATCATCTGGGCCGTCACCTTCCAGTGGGACGATTTCACCGGCGGCAGCAACGGCCTGACCGGCGTCTGGCCGGCGGGCTGGCTGAGCGACAAGCGGGCCTACTACCTGCTGACGTTGCTGGCCGTGGCGGGCGGGGTGCTGGCGCTGCGCCGCATCTTGTTTTCGCCGCTTGGCTACGCCATGCGCGCCAGCCGCGACTCACCGTTGCGCGCTGACGCCATCGGCATCGATGTGCCGCGCATCCAGTGGGCCGCGTTTGTGGTGGCGGCGGTGTTTGCCGGTCTGGCGGGTGCGCTCTATGCCTTCAGCAAGGGCAGCATCTCGCCCGACAGCATGGCCGTGGGCAAATCGGTCGATGGCCTGGTGATGGTGCTGCTGGGCGGGGTGCAGACGCTCACCGGTCCGGTCGTGGGCGCGGTCAGCTTCACCTGGCTGCAGGACACGGTCGCGCGCTCTACCGACTACTGGCGTGCGCTGCTGGGCGGCATCGTGCTGCTGCTGGTGCTGGTGTTTCCGATGGGCATTGCCGGCTTTGTCGGGCAAGTGTTCGAGCGTCGAAAAACGGCATGACCCTGCTTCAAGTCAGCAATCTGGGCAAGTCCTTCGGCGGCAACCGCGCGGTGGACGGCATCAACTTCAAGGTCGCGCAAGGCGAGTTGCTGGCGCTGATCGGTCCCAACGGCGCCGGCAAGTCCACCACCTTCAACATGGTCAACGGCCAGCTCAAGGCCGATTCGGGCTCGATCCGGCTGGACGGGCAAGAGCTGATCGGCCTCAAGCCGAGGGAGATCTGGAAGCAGGGCGTGGGTCGCACCTTTCAGATTGCCGAGACCTTTGCCTCGCTGACGGTGATTGAAAACGTGCAGATGGCGCTGATCTCGGCCGACGACCGGCTGTTCTCGATGTGGCAGCGGGCGGCAGCCTACCGGCGCGGCGATGCGATGGCGCTGCTGCGCCAGGTCGGCATGGCCGAGCAGGCCGAGCGCCCTTGCAGCGTGCTGGCCTACGGCGATGTCAAGCGGGTTGAACTGGCGATTGCGCTGGCCAACAGCCCCAGACTGCTGTTGATGGACGAGCCCACCGCCGGCATGGCGCCGCAGGAGCGCAATGAGCTGATGGCGCTGACCAAGCGCCTGGTGGTCGAGCGCGGCCTGGGCGTGCTGTTCACCGAGCACAGCATGGACGTGGTGTTTGCCTATGCCGACCGGCTGATCGTGCTGGCGCGGGGCCGGCTGATCGCTTCCGGATCACCGGCTGAGATCCGCGACCATCCCCAGGTGCAGGCGGTCTACTTTGGCTCCGGCAAGACCTTCGAGAAGGCCAAGCCATGAGCCATCAGGTCTCCCGCCCAGACGACACCCCCTTGCTGGACGCCACCGGCCTGTGCGCCTGGTACGGCGCCGCGCAAATCCTGTTCGGTGTGGGCCTGCAGGTGCGGCGCGGCGAGGTGGTGGCACTGATGGGCCGCAACGGCGCGGGCAAGAGCACCACGCTCAAGGCGCTGATGGGCATGCTGGCGCGGCGCACCGGTGCGGTCAGCTTTCTGGGCCGCGACATCAGCTCGGCCGAACCGCAGGCCATCGCCCGCGCCGGCCTGGGTTTTGTGCCCGAAG
This sequence comes from Betaproteobacteria bacterium, assembly GCA_025358155.1. Taxonomy (GTDB): domain Bacteria; phylum Pseudomonadota; class Gammaproteobacteria; order Burkholderiales; family Burkholderiaceae_C; genus Pseudaquabacterium. Next base: position 4,687 of record JANYKR010000022.1, on the reverse strand, counting down.
ACCGGCGTATCTTCAGCGACCTGACGGTGCTGGAGAACCTCGAAGTGGGCCGCCAGCCGGCGCGGCGCTGGCCCGACGGCAGCGCCGCGCCGGGCTGGACGCCCGAGGCGTTGTTCGCCCTGTTTCCCAACCTGGGCGAGATGCCCCACCGCCTGGGTGGCCGCATGAGCGGTGGCGAGCAGCAGATGCTGACCGTTGCCCGCACGCTGATGGGCAACCCGCTGCTGGTGCTGCTGGACGAACCGAGCGAGGGTGTGGCCCCCTTGATCGTCGAGCAGATGGCGCAGATGATCCTGGCGCTCAAGGCCCAGGGCGTCAGCATCCTGCTGTGCGAGCAGAACATGCACTTTGCCGAGCTGGTGTCCGACCGGGCCTACGTGCTTGAAAAAGGCCAGATCCGCCACCAGTCCAGCATGGCCGATCTGGCGGCCAATGACGGCGTGCGCCGCGCCTACCTGTCGATCTGACCGCTGACCCGCCCGCACTGCAGCTGCAAGCTCGTTCCCCCACTGTGCCACCCACCGGAGAGACCCATGAAGACCCACCCGTCCTTGTTGTCCCGTCGTGTCCTGCTGCAATCCCTGGCGGCCGGTGCCGCCACTGCCGCCTTGCCGCTGAGGGCGGCGGCCAAGTTCAAGCCCGGCGCCACTGCCGCGTTGCTGGTGGTTGACGTGCAGAACTGCTTTGTCACCGGCGGCACCTTGCCGGTGGCCAAGGGCGAGGAGGTGGTGCCGGTGATCAACAAGCTCTCGGCGGCTTTTGCCAACATCGTCGTCACGCAAGACTGGCACACCGCCGGCCATGCCTCGTTTGCCAGCAGCTACGCTGGCAAGAAGCCGTTCGAGACCACCGCGCTGAAGTACGGCACCCAGGTGCTGTGGCCCGACCACTGCGTGCAAGGCACCGAGGACGCAGCGCTGCACAAGGATCTCAAGCTGCCCACCGCTCAGCTGATCGTCCGCAAGGGCTACAACAAGGGTGTGGACAGCTATTCGGCGTTTCAGGAGGCCGACCGCAAGACCGTGACCGGCCTGGCCGGCTACCTCAAGGCGCGGGGCATCAAGACGGTCTACGTCACCGGTCTGGCCACTGACTTTTGCGTCGCCTGGACGGCGATGGACGCCCGCGCCGCCGGCTTCGAGGTGCTGGTGGTCGAAGACGCCTGCCGCGCGATCGATCTGAACGGCTCGCTGGCGGCCGCCTGGAAGCAGATGACGGCCAAGGGCGTCAAGCGCATCCAGAGCGGCGACATCGAGCTGGCCTGATCCGGCTTGCCGCGCTTGAGCCTGGCCACGGTCTCGCTGAAGCTCAACGGCCGGGTTGAGTCCCTGGCCGTGGCGGGTGACCTGCCGCTGCTCACGGTGCTGCGCAATGACCTGGGGCTGAACGGCCCCAAGTACGGCTGCGGCCTGGGGCAGTGCGGCGCCTGCATGGTGCTGATCGACGGCCGCGCCGCACGGTCTTGCGCCCTGCCGCTGGCCGGTGTGGCCGGGCGCGAAGTGACCACGCTGGAAGGCCTGGGCAGTGCCAGCGCGCTGCACCCGGTGCAGCAGGCGTTTGTCGAGGCCCAGGCCGCCCAGTGCGGCTACTGCCTCAACGGCATGGTCATCGCCACTGTGTCCTTGCTGCGGCGCACACCGCAGCCCAGCGAGGCCCAGGTGCGGGCCGCGTTGTCGCACAACCTGTGCCGCTGTGGCAGCCACCTCGAAATCCTGGCGGCGGTCCAGCTCGCGGCAACCAAGCTGGCCGCAGCCAGGCCGGCAGCAGCTTGACCGGCCCGGCCCACACCTGGCGCAGCCGCGCCGACTTTCGCCGCGCTGTCAGCGTGCTGCTGGTGCTGCGCGAGCCGCCGGTGCCGCCGCCGCCAGCGCGGGGCCAGCCGCCGGTGGTGGCCGGCGACCCGGCCGAGGGCCAGGAGATCCTGCTGGCGCTGTTTGATGCCGCTGGCGACCCGGCGGCGGCCTGCCGCACCGGCGCCATCGCGCTGGTCGGCCATGTCGACCTGGGCACCGGCATCCGCACTGCCTACGGCCAGATCGCCGCCGAGGAGCTGGACCTGCCGATGGCCGCGGTGCAGGTGGTGCTGGGCGACACCGCCCGCGCACCCAACCAGGGCCCGACCATCGCCAGCACTTCCTTGCAGCTGCACGCCCAGCCGCTGCGCCTGGCGGCGGCCCAGGCCCGGGCCTGGCTGGTGGGCTCAGCCGCCGAGCGCTGGGCACTGCCTGTCGAAACCTTGCACACCCAAGCCGGGCAGGTGATCGCAGCCGACGGTCGGCGCATCGACTACGCCGAGCTGCTGGCCGGCCGCCATGTTGAACTGGTGCTCGACCTGGGAGCCACCCCCAAACCGGAGGCCGACTACCAACTCGTCGGCCAGTCCGTGCCCCGGGTGGACCTGCTGGCCAAGGCCACCGGCGCAGCGGTCTACGTGCATGACCAGCGGCTGCCCGGCATGCTGCACGGCCGCGTGCTTCGCCCGCCCTACGCCGGGCTGGACGCCGGCGACTTTGTCGGCCGCTCCTTGCTGGCGGTGGACGAGGCCTCGGTGGCGCACCTGCCCGGCATCGAGCAGATCGTCGTGATCGGCGACTTCATCGGCATCGTCGCCCAGCGCGAGGACCAGGCCGAAGCGGCGGTGCAATCCCTGGCGGTGACCTGGGCGCCTTTCACGCCCGTGCCGCCGCTGGACGATCTGGCGCAGGCGATCAGCGCGCATCCGAGCACGCCTCGGGTGGTGGCCCAGCAGGGCGATATCGACGCCGCGCTCGCCGGCGCCGCCACCCGGCTCGACCGCACCTACGTCTGGCCCTACCAGCTGCATGCCTCGATCGGCCCGTCTTGTGCACTGGCCGATTGGCGCGGCGATGCCGCCACGGTCTGGACCGGCAGCCAGAACCCGCATGTGCTGCGCGCTGACCTGGCCCGGCTCACCGGCCTGCCGGCGCCGGCCATCGAGGTGATCCGGCTGGAGGCCTCGGGTTGCTACGGCCGCAACGGCGCCGACGACGTGACGGCCGATGCGCTGCTGCTGTCGCGGGCCGTGGGTCGGCCGGTGCGGGTGCAACTCAGCCGCGAGCAAGAGCATGTGTGGGAGCCCAAGGGTGCCGCCCAGCTGATGCAGGTGCGCGGTGGCCTGGCCGCTGACGGCACGCCGCTGGGCTACGACTTTGCCACCAGCTACCCCAGCAACGGTGCGCCCACGCTGGCCCTGCTGCTGACCGGCACGGTGCCGGCCGTGGCCCAGGCTTTCGAGATGGGCGACCGCACTGCCGTGCCGCCGTATGGCTATGCCGACCAGCGCATCACCGTCAACGACATGGCGCCGATCCTTCGGGCCAGCTGGCTGCGCGGCGTGTCGGCCCTGCCCAACTCGTTTGCCCACGAGAGCTACATCGACGAGCTGGCCACCGCCGCCGGGGTAGACCCGGTGGCCTACCGGCTGCGCCACTTGCACGATGCCCGCGCTGCCGACCTGGTGCGGGCCACGGCAGACCGGGCCGGCTGGCGGCCGCACACCGCGCCGCAGCAGCAAAGTGCCGGGCTTGCACCGGTGGGCGTTGGCGACTCTGCTGCGGGCACCGCCCCCAGTGATTGGCAGCGCGGCCAGGGTTTTGCGTATGCCCGCTACAACCACAGCAAGTTCCCCGGTTTTGGCGCGGCCTGGGCGGCCTGGGTGGCCGATGTCGAGGTCAACCGCGTCACCGGCGAGGTGCATGTGGCCCGGGTCGTGGTGGGCCAGGACGCAGGTTTGATGATCAACCCGCTGGGCGTGCAGCAGCAGCTGCATGGCAATGTGCTGCAGACCACCAGCCGGGCGCTCAAGGAGCAGTTGCGCACCGATCCGCTCACGCGCACGCCGGCCAGCCGCGAGTGGGGCAGCTACCCGATCCTCAACTTCCGCGAGGTGCCCACCGTCGACGTGCTGCTGATGCCGCGCCCGGGCGAGCCGGCGCTGGGCGTGGGCGAATCGGCGTCGGTACCGGGCACCGCGGCGATTGCCAACGCCATCTTCGATGCCACCGGCGTGCGGCTGCGCCAGCCGCCATTCACGCCCGAGGTGGTGCGGGCGGCGCTGCTGGCGGCAGATCTGAGCGCGGCGCCTGGCGTGGCGCCGCCGGCTGCAGCCTGCGCGCTGCCCGTGATCGATCCGCTGTCCAAGCGCCGTGCCGCCGATCCGCAGCGCCGCAAGCGGTCGTGGTGGGCGCTGCCGCTGGCGCTGGGCGGCGCTGCGCTGGCGCTGGGTGCAGCCGCGCTCGGCTGGCGTCCGGCGATAGCGCCGGTCAGCCTCAGCCTCGCTGGCATCTACAGGCCTGAGTTGATCGAGCGCGGCCGGGTGCTGGCAGCCATCGGCAATTGCGTGGCCTGCCACACCGCCGAGGGCGGGCGGCCCAACACCGGTGGCCGGCCGCTGCACACGCCGTTTGGCACGGTTTACAGCAGCAACCTCACGCCGGATGCGGCCACCGGCATCGGCAGCTGGTCGTTTTCGGCCTTTCAGCGGGCGATGCGCGAGGGTGTTTCGAGAGACGGCCACCAGCTCTACCCGGTATTCCCGTACACCGCCTTCAGCCAGACCACCGACGACGACCTGCAGGCGTTGTACGCCTGGCTGATGGTGCAGCCGGCCCAGGCAGCGGTCGGGCCGGCGACCCGGTTGGCGTTTCCGTTCAATCTGCGGCCGCTG
>JANYKR010000014.1 GCA_025358155.1 Betaproteobacteria bacterium | reverse complement strand
GCGCCTGCGCGCGCCCCGGCCAGCGCCCCCGCCGCGCGCCCTGCACCCAAGTCGAGCACCGGCTTTGACGACATGGACGACGATATTCCGTTCTGAGTCGCGTTGCCGGCCGTGCTTGCAGGACAGCCGCCGGCGCTCCGGCACTGGGCAAGCGGGTGTTGGTTTCGGGCCGCGGCCCGTGCCGCTGCCCTACCGAATTTGCGCTGGGGGTACGGCTGATCAGTGAGTGCCGGGTGGATTTGCCGCCGCTGATCACCCGCGGTTTGCAGAGGGCCCAGCAGCCCAAGGCGTTTGAGCTGGCCGGCGGCGGCAAACGGGCAACAAACGGGCCATGAAGGTGCTGATCGGCTTCTCAACGCCCGACTTCGCCCAGCCAGCCTGACCGGCATCGCGCCCGCCAACTACCAGGGCAGCCGTTGCCCGTCGTACGCCACAAACGTGCCGCTGTCGGCCGGGCCCAGCCGCTCCAGCACCTGCAGCATCTGGGCCGCCGCCAGATCTGGCGCCCGGCCGATCTGGTCACCCTTGAACGGCCTCGACAGCCCGGATGCCACCGTGCCGGGGTGCAGCGCCACCAGCACCGCTTGCGGCTGGGTGCGCCGCAACTCGATGGCAGCGGTCTTGACCAGCATGTTGAGCGCCGCCTTGGACGCCCGGTAGCCATACCAGCCGCCGAGCCGGTTGTCGCCGATGCTGCCAACTTTGGCCGACAGCAGTGCCAGCACCGCGCGCTGCCGGTCCAGCAGCGGGCTGAAGTGCCGCAGCACCAGCGCCGGCCCGAAGGTGTTGGCGCGGAAGGTGGCCTCCAGCTGGGCATAGCCCAGATCGCCCAGCTTTTTCTCGGGCATCACGCCGTCGCGGTGCAACAGGCCCGCCGCGTTGACGATCAGGTGAAACGGCCCCTGCGGCGCCAGTGCGGCGGCCGCCAGCGCGATGCTGGCCTCGTCGTCAAAGTTGATGGCGGGCCGGGACTGCCGGTGCAAGCCCAGCGCCAGGCCGCAGCGCCCATCGGCGCCCAGGTGCTGCAGCATGGCCGCACCGATGGCGCCGGACGCGCCGATCACCAGCGCGCGGTAGCCGTCGGGCAGCGAGGCCGGGCTCACACCCAGCCTTGACGCCAGCGACTGTCGTCGCGCAGTTCACGCCAGGCGATGCACTGGCGGCGCTTGGAGTGCACGGCCTCGATCTCAACCCGTTCGATCGGCGCGCCGGGATGCTCGGGCTGCACCACCAGCGCCACCAGAAAGTGCTTGTCCCGCCCGACGGGTACGGTGGCCGTCCACTTTGTCAGCAACAGCTTCTTCGGGTGCACCGCGTTCAAACCGGCCCCGGCTGCGCTGCTGTCACTCGACCGCCGCTCGCCTGACGCTGGCTCACTTGACTGTGACGCGGATGGTCTGGCTCATCGGCATGCCATAGCTCTGGTGCGCGCCGTTGGCAAACTGTGCCGTCAAGGTGTAGCTGCCGGGCGGCAGCGTGATCTCGGTCTCGGTCTGGCCCTTGCCAAAGTGCAGGCTGCGCTCGGTGAACGGCACCGACTGACCAGCGGGCACGGCCTCACCGTTGATCACCAGGTGATGGTGGCCGCTGTTGGGCACGATGTCGCCCGCCGGCGCCACCACCATGCCCTTGACGCCAAACCGCAGCTTGAACGGGCTGCTGACCGTGGCGCCATTGACCGGCTCGATCAGCGACACCGATTGCGCCGGTTCGGACATCGATGCACAGCCTGCCAGGGTCAGCGCGGCGAGTGTGGCCAGGGCGGCAAGAGAGGTATTGCGCAGGCGGGTGGCGGTCATGGCGTGCGGTCCTAGAGGGGTTGGGGCTGCCGGAGGGCGGCAGTGCAGCGGCAGCTGAAATGGGCAAGGCGCAAAGCATCGCATTTTTTGCCGACCCTGATGCGCAGCGGGTGCTGTCGGCGGGTGCTGCCGGCGGGTGCTGCCGGCGGGTGCTGCCCTCGGCGGGCAACGCGCGCTCACGGGCGGTGTCACGGCGCGGTCATGCCACCCCGCGCGACCCAGTCCACCAGCGCGTCCAGCGCCGGCCGGCCGGCCGCTGCCTGCTCGTGGTTGAGCATCGCCGCCAGCGCCCACCAGCGTCCCTGGGCATCGGGCACATAGCCGGCCAGCGCCACCACGCCCTTGATCGAGCCGGTCTTGAGCCGTGCCCAGCCGGCTGCCGGGCTGGTCTTGAGACGGTTGCGCATCGAGCCGTCCACGCCCGCCACCGGCAGGCTCATCAGCAGCTCGGGTGCCCAGCGCCCGCTGTGCGCCACCTGGAGCATCAGCGCAAGTTGGCGCGGGCTGATGCGGTCAGCGCGCGACAGGCCCGAGCCGTTGTCGATCACCAGGCCGGCGCTGGCGATCTGATGCTCGGCCAGCCAGTCCTGCACTGCACGTGCGGCCAGCTCGGCCGTCGGCGTGGTGGGCTCGTCGGCCATCGCCGCCAGCCCCAGCGACAAGTACAGCAGCCGGGCATCGGGGTTGTCGGACTGCTTGTTCATCAGCCGCAGCACCTCGCCCCAAGGCCGGGCCAGCCGGCGCGCCAGCAGGCGCAGGCCGGGCGGCGTGGCGCCTGGGGTGCCGGCCCAGGCCACACCCGGCGCCACCCAGCCGGGCGGGGCCAGCGTGCCGGGCAGGGGCGCGGCCGCCGGGGCGCTGGCCGGGCCGGGCGACGCAGCGCTGACCCGGGCGATCAGCGGCGAGCTGGCCTCGCGCAGCGTGCCACGCCACTCGCCGCCCAGGCTTTGCCAAACCCAGCGCAGGTGGCGCTCGGCCAGCGCCGTGCTGTCGAGCAGCGCCAGGCCGGTGCGCAGGCTGCAGGCCTTGGGGAAGCCGCCGCGCAGCGTGATGCGCAAGCGGCCGGGCGCGGGCTCGGCCCGCAGCGGCGGGCTGATCCAGTCCTCGGCCCAGTCGCGGCAGCTGCGCTCGCTCAGGCGCAGCGCGCTGGCGTCGATCTCCACCCCCGGCAGCGGCGGCAGGGCTCGCGCAAGCACCAGGCCAGGCGCGGCGGGGTCTTCGCTGCTGATCTCGATGCCCATCAGGTTGGCATTGAGCTGCAGCGCGTCGGGCGCCTGGTTGTAGGCCAGCTCGGGCCAGGCATCAAACGGCGCAGCGCCGGCGGCCGGTCCGGCCGGTCGGAACAGGGTGCGGTCGAGCACGATGTCGCCGGCAATCTCGCGGATGCCGGCCCAGCGCAGCTCGGCCAGCAGCGCCCACAACTGCGGCAGGCCCAGCTCAGGGTCGGCGCCGCCCCGCAGCACCAGATCACCAGCCAGCACATCGCCCTGCAGCTTTGCGGCGCTGAGCAGCTCGGTGAAGCCGCGCATGTTGGGCCCCAGCCGGTCCAGCGCCACGATGGTGGTGACCAGCTTGGCGGTGGAGGCCGGCTGCATCAAGCGGTCGGGCTGCCGCGCCCAGCTGGGGCGGTTGCGGCTGTCGTTGCGGCTGTCGTTGCGGCCGTGGTCTCGGCTGTGGTCTCGGACGTGGTGGCCGCTGTTGCCAGCGGCTGCCGGCTGGCCCACCGGCAGCACCACCGCAGCCAGTGCGTCGGCCGGCAACTGGGCCCGCTGCAATGCACTGGCCACTGCGGCGGGCAGTGCGCTGTCGGCCAGCACGGGCCGGCCGGTCTGGGCTATGGCCGGACCAGTGGCCAGCAGGCCGCAAAGCCCCCAGGCCAGCAGCGCTGCCGGTGCTGCATGCCAGCCGCGGCAAGGGCGCGGGCAAGGGCGGTGGCGGGTCAAACGGGGCGGCATTCGAGCAGCGGCATAAGCCGTTGATTTTAGGCAGTGGTGCGGCAGCGGCGATGATGAGCGGCGGCGAGCGCTTGCTTCCGCCACGCCACGCCCGCCTTGCCCCCACCCCATGCCCCGCCCTGCCCCACCTGAGCTTGCCAGCCGCCGCGCGCTGCTCTCCGCCGCGCTGGGCGCCGCGCCGGGCGTCGCGCTGGGCGCCGGCCTGAGCGCCGTCCTCGCGGGTTGCGCCACCACCAGCGCCGAGGCGCCGCCGGTTGACAGCAGCCACCCGGCCCAGGGTCAGGACAGCCGGGCGCTGTTTCTGATCCTGCACTACACCGGCGAGTCGCTGGCCGACTCGCTGCGCATCCTGACCCAGCAGGCGGTCAGCGCGCACTACCTGGTGGGCGACCAGGCGCAGCCGGTGGTGTACCGGCTGGTGGACGAGTCGCGCCGCGCCTGGCATGCGGGCGACAGCGCCTGGCAGGGCCACACGATGCTCAACGCCAGCTCGATCGGTTTCGAGATCGTCAACCCGGGGCCGCGCAGCCAGCCGGATGGCAGCCGGCTGTTTGCGCCCTATCCACCGGCCCAGATCAACACGCTGATCGGCTTGGTGCGTGACATCCAGGCGCGGCACGGCATCCGGCCCGACCGCATCCTGGGCCACAGCGACATCGCGCCGCAGCGCAAGCTCGACCCGGGGCCGGCGTTCCCATGGCGCGCACTGGCCGAGGCCGGGCTGCTGCGCTGGCCCGACGCGGCGCAACTCCGCCTGCACACCGCCGTGCTGCAGCGCCGCTTCCCCGACGCCCTGCCCGAGCCTGCCTGGTGGCAGGACATGCTGGCCCAGGTGGGCTACAGCGTGCCGCGCCACGGCCAGCTCGACAGCGCCACACGGCAAGTCATCGCAGCGTTTCAGATGAAGTACCGGCCAGCCCGCTACGACGGCCTGCCCGACCGGGAGACGGCGGTGTGGCTGCAGGCGGTGGTCACGACCGATGCGGCCGATACGGCTGCAAACCGCGGGGCCGGCACGCTGCCTTCAGGCGCAACCCAACCGGGCGAGTCCGCCGTCTGTCAGGGTTGAGCGCCGGCCCGGCCGATGCCCGCCGGCGGGCCGTCCGACAATGGCGAATGTCCGCCCTGAACGCGCCACCCGACCCGACCAACCCCCACCCCCCGGCGCCAGCGCCGGACAGCGGCCCGGCGGACACCCCCTCATCCGCCGCGGCATTGGTGGCTACACCGGTGGTGGCTACACCGATGGTGGCCGCACCGGTGATGGCAGTGGCGGCGATGGCCGTGCCCGTGCTGGCCATCACCGGTCTGGCGCTG
>JANYKR010000322.1 GCA_025358155.1 Betaproteobacteria bacterium | reverse complement strand
GCGCGGCCAGGACAGCCTGGTGATCCATGACGAAGCGCAGTCGCCAGCCACACCGCAGGCCCTGCTGGCCCGCGACCTGACCCAATACGCCCTGCGCGTGATCGAAGCCAGCGCCGATGAGCAAGCCGCCCATGCCGCCGTCCTGATCGAGTTGGACAAGGCCAGCGGCGGCAAGACCGTCTGGCGGACCCTGCTTGCAAGCCACTCAGCCCAGTGCGCGCCCGAGGCCGTGGCATAATATTGGGCTTGCCGAGATTTCACCCATCTTGGCTTTTCCCGGGATTCCGGGCGGTTAGCTCAGCGGTAGAGCACTGCCTTCACACGGCAGGGGTCGCAGGTTCAAACCCTGCACCGCCCACCAAGCATGCAGGCCCCGTAAGTCATTGATTTACGGGGCTGTTTTTTTTCTGGCCATTCCCGACGTCGCCTTTGTTGGACTGATCTGGCCATGCAGTCGCGGCACTGCGCCACATCTGCGTCACTGCACTTCTGCGCCTGTTGGCACCGATCCAAATCTGAGCGACGTGCTGGTTGACTGTTGAGCCAGGGTGGCGACCGCCGTTGAGATTGTTGGCTGTGGATGGGTTGGAGTCCTTGGCTGAACCTGCGATTTCCGTTTGGTTGGTTTCGGCTCAATCAGTGTCTTGCCGCAGAAGGCAGACGCTGGCTTGCAACCGCGAGCAACAGGGGGGTGTCAGCCGTCAAAAACGAACGTAATCTCGGCGATACCGGTTTTTTCTAGAGGAGGTCCGCCATGGGACTGCAATGCTGCACAGGCGCCCAGATGAGCTGCTCGATGGGCACATCGCCGGCCAGCTTCAGTGCCACCACCCGGCCCCTGACCACGTCCGGTGTGCCGGTCGGCAACATCAATGATCACGTGCCGATGATGAACATCGCGCCCTTTGGCCTGTGCCAAAGCCCCGCCAACCCGATGGTGGCGGCGGCCACCGCAGCGGCCTTGGGTGTCTTGACGCCCCAGCCCTGCATCCCCGCCACCGCCTCGCCCTGGTCGCCCGGCGCGCCAACGGTGTTGATCGGCGGCATGCCCGCGCTGAACAACAGCTCGACGGCGAGCTGCATGTGGTCGGGCACGGTCAGCTTTGTGGATGCGGGGCAGGTGGCGGTGACGGTGCCGTGAGGCCGGGAATGCCGATCCCCCGGTGCTGCGGCTGACGGATGTCGAAAAAGTAATCACGTCCCAAGAACTCTCGCAATGCCGATTCGGTGTTGGAGAGTTGGCCGCCAACGAGATGCTGCGGGCAGGTGTCGGCACGCAGCGCAACGCCGCCAGCGGCACCGAGGTCGTCTGCCTGGGCGACCGGCGCGGACAGCAGCGTCTCGCGGCCGAAGAAATCGCAGGCTTCACGGCCGAACAGCGTCCACCAAAAGACGCCGGGCAGCTGGCCGTTCAGGTCGAGACCGACCTTGGTCAGGCTCTCGCCGCCGTCGTCAAACTCCTCCACGAGCCAATGTCGAGCGTCCCAGTCGGCGCTGGGTGCGACGGCGGCGAACTGCGCCGGGAAGCGGGCAAACAAGCGGGCCAGCGCGGCGCTCAGGCTGGCGCACTGCGGGGGCCCGGCCGCCAGCTTGGCATCGAACTCGGCGAACCACATCGACATCTGATCGCGCCGCCATTCGACGGCGAAGGTCATTGCAGGTTTGCTGCCTGCCAGCAGCACGGTGCCAGACGCCGCACCGGGCGCACCTCGCAGCAGGGCCGTCGCCTCGGCCCGGCCGCTGCCTGCCAGCGACTGGCGCACCGGCTCCGCGCGGCCAAAGCGGGTGGCCGCGAACAGGCCGTCGGTCAAGGCGTCCACCGAGGCTTCGGCCTCGCCCGGCGCGCTGAAGGCGTGGGTCGAGAAGGCGAAAAGCTTGAGCACAGATCGGGCGGCCATGGCGGTGTCACTTCACGTCTTTGTCGGTAATGCGGTAGTGAATCATGTCGGCTTTGCCCGTCAGGTTCCCGGAGACGGTGGTCTTGCCCTCGGTGTGGCTCTTGGCACGCACGATGATGACGAAGGATTTGGCCCAGCTGATCGGTTGGCCGTTGCCGTCCTGCACCTCGCCTGCGCGGGTACTGGATTTGGCGATGGCGTGGAAGGCGCGCAACTGTGCGGTGAAGGAGATGTCCTTCCAGTCCTTGCAGTCACCCACCACCGAGCCGGTCACCACGTCGGGAATGAAGGTCTGCCATTCCGTGCCGACCTTGACCTTGTACGGGGTGTTGTTCTTGCCCGCCCCCAGCACCTTTTGAATCCAGAACGCCTCGATGGCCTTGCCCTTCTTGAACGAGGCGCGACGGCGCAGATAGGGCAGGGGCAGATCGAAGGTGTCGCCGTCGTTCTTGGGGTTCAAATAGAGCAGGTAGCCGTCGGCAGCGCCCTTGTAGCGCGCGAAGATGCCTGCCTCGTCGGCTTCCAGATCAACCATTGCGGTGCTGACCTGAGAGGCCGTGGTGATCACGTTCAGCGCCGTGATGGCCTGCGCCTTGGTGGCGGTGGCCGCACCCGCCGCCGGGGCCGCCGTGCCGGTGACCACACCCAGGTCTTGCACCAGCACCGGGTTGATGACAGCGCGCACCCACCAGCGACCGCCTTGCTCGAAGGGTTCGATGGACGTCAGCCCGTAGCGCAGGCGGATGGCCGCCAACGCGCCGCGCAGAATCGGCGCGGTCACGCTGCCACGCAAAGCCCGTGCCGCCGTGACTGCCGCCCGTGCCGCCAAGCGCAGCCGCTCGCCCGGGTCATTGGGCACCCCAGCCTGCGCAATAAAGCGCCCCAGCCGCCGCGCCATCGTGACGATCCACGCGATCACGCTGTCCAGCGCCCGGTCGATCGGCGCGCGGATGCGGGCGATCACGCCGCGCACCTGGTCGGCCACCCGGCCCAGGCCCGCGAAACCGGCGAGAAAGTTGACGGCCAAAGTCAGCAGGCCCGCCAAGGTGGTTTCCACCCGGGCGGCGGCGGCCTCGACGTTGCCGGCGGCAATCGCCATCATCGAGTCAAGAAAGCTGGTGATGACCTGGGCGATTCGG
>JANYKR010000269.1 GCA_025358155.1 Betaproteobacteria bacterium | reverse complement strand
CTGACCGGCAGCGTCCACGGCATGCACCTGCAGCACCCGCTTGGCAAGATCGACCCCGACGCGAACGGCTTGGCCTCGAACGACGACTCGTGTAATCTGCTCCATGGGATTTCCCCTTTCAATGGCTTGAGATTGATGACTTCGAACACTACCAATCTTGGCGCATCGACGCCGTTGCCCGAAGGTGGGAAGTCCCTTCACATTCCTACAAGGACTCCCCCGAAGGTCAAGAAGGCTATTCGGTATTCATTTGTATTTCCCTCAAAGGCCGGCTGTTTGGCTGTTGAGTTCCTTCCATCCGTCAGGCGTCGCAACCGACATCGGTATCACTCACCCACTCAGGACAAACATATGCCGTTTATCCAAGCACAAGCCGCAAATTTCGATGCTGCTGCAGTGGTCTACACCTCAGGTGATGGTACGCGTGTAGTTCGCAAAGGCGGAACTCGGACGTGGAGGAACAATAATCCAGGGAATCTGCGATACACAGTGTTTTCACGCAGTTGTGGAGCGATTGGCACTGCCGGAGGATTTGCGGTCTTTCCGACTGCTGAAGTAGGAAGGTCCGCAATTACTACTCTACTGCAGGGGCCAAGATATGCTCCGCTTTCAATCGCCAACGCAATCTCTCGATATGCGCCGCCATCAGAGAATGACACCAAGAACTACGAGCGACTTATAGCTAAATTGACCGACCTGGATATTCGCCGCAAGCTCGCCGAGTTAAATCCGGAAGAGCTGGATATTGTTGTTTCGGCTATACAAACGATTGAGGGCTATAAAATCGGAACTGAAATTGCTGTAAAGACCATTACCTCAGCATTGTCGGAAAGCGGACGTCTAACAGGATTTCAAATTCAAGGTAGCTCAGCTTATATAAGCCTTTCGGAAGCAATTAAGATGGCGAGATCGGGGCAAATTGATGCGGTAGTCGTCAGAATGACGAACGGTCAAGAGTACTTGAGGGCGAGACCCGACAGGACAGAGGCAAACAATTTGAGTTCGCTCGCAGACCAGTCAAGCGTGGCCTAAAGTGAAGTCGCATCTCTTGTTTGCGTTGCGCGCCTTCTGTACTTATAGCCTATGCATTGCATCCAGCACTGCTGCTGATAACAGCGTTTCCGATTCTAGTGACATCTCAAAATACTACGGTTTGATTGTAACTCGAAAATATTTCGGTCCGCCAAACTATGATTCAACAAGCAAACTTGAAAAGGTAAAGGCATTACTGATCAAAAGTTCAGACTCACAGCTGAAACCCAATCTCGTTCAGCTGTACATTTCACTAGAGAAACGAGCATTATATGACTGCGCAAAAAGCGGCTGCAGAGCATACATAAGCGGTCGACTCTTTGAAGCCGAGTCTGGCCACCATCACACTGCACAGATCCTTGAAGTTACAAAGATCGAGTTGGAAGCCGCATGCATAACCAGTCAGCGGGGTGCCTGCTCCGCCACGACACCTAACCATTGGGCTCATCGTACCTATTGCGGCATGCCGGCATTTGGACTACAAAAGCCAAGCCGAAATACCAGCCTGTCGCAATAGGCCGGTTAGCTTGTATATTAGGCCGCACATGAACCACGCTGGCGTCACGCTCCGGCGCGTCGCGAACACGCCAGAATCTATAGCTGGCGTTCAAGCTGTAATTGAAGCCGCCCCGGAGTACTCGCTGCTTACGGCAGGCGCCGAGCCCCAACCGTGCGCAGCAGCATCCATTTTCAAGGCATTGCCGCCGGGAAAGAGGATCGAAGACAAGCACGTCCTGACCATCTGTCTACATGAAAAACCAATTGGCGTTGTCGATCTCATTCGTGGATTTCCCTCTCCGGGTATTGCAACGCTCGGCTTGCTCCTGCTTGCTGATCGGCATCAGGGTAAAGGGCTGGGCGAGTCAGCTTACAAGCTTGTAGAACAGCTTGTCCGCACATGGCCCGAGGTTCGGATTGTTCGCATTGGCGTAGTGGAAACAAATGCCAAGGTTCTCCCGTACTGGCAGCGAATGGGCTTCAGGATTACAGGTGAAACGAAGCCATACGCCGCCGGTAGCGTAGCTTCCCGAGTCGTCGTGCTGGAGCGGAGCTTGCAAAGTGCGGCTTAACCCCTCTACAAGGACTCCCCCGAAGGTCAAGAAGGCTATTCGATATTCATTTGTACTTGCTCCAAAAGCCGGCTGTTTGGCTGTTGAGTTGGTTTTTCAGAGTTGAATGCTTCGATGACCTGGGCGTGCGAAGTGGCAGATGCGGTGCGACAGAGAACAGACTGCACATCTACAAACGACCTTGTCGCGCGTGGGTGTTGCGCGGGCCCACACAAGAACCGCTCAGTTGGGTTCCATTCGTTCCCTGGTTTGGGCTTGATCGCCGCTCATCGGGTTGGCCGAGTTCACCAACTGCCGCTCAGACCTGTCAATGCATCTTCGAGAGCACGTCCTGGGAGGGAGGATTCGGGTGGATGGGTTGTGGTGGGTTATACGGTTGATCGGTACCAGCCAGGGCTGTTGGCTCAGGCTGCGACCAGTTTCCTGCACCGGGTCATGCGATACCGGCTCAAGTTGGCCAAGTCCGAAGTGAGCCCCGAGCAGGCACTGGCGCAATTGCGCCGCATTCAGCGCTACAGCGTCAGCATCAACCGCGCCGCGCCGATGACCGGCGGGTCCACCGTCAACACCGAACAGGTCAAAGTGTTGGCCGCATTGAAGGTCAAGAAACCCGAAACCAACGCTCAACTGTCCTTGCTGTAGTGGCAGCCGAAGGGGTTGCCTCCAGGCTAATCAACCACTTACAACGCTTGGTGTCGAACCCGGGTGCCCCCGGCCTACTGGGGCAACAT
Source organism: Betaproteobacteria bacterium (assembly GCA_025358155.1). GTDB lineage: Bacteria > Pseudomonadota > Gammaproteobacteria > Burkholderiales > Burkholderiaceae_C > Pseudaquabacterium. The sequence continues at coordinate 9,345 of JANYKR010000269.1, read as the reverse complement.
CAACCAGCAAAGCCCCTTTGGCCTGCAGCCCGGCCAGGCGCCGCGGCTGTCGGCCCAGCAGGTGCAGGACATCGTGGCCTTCTTTGGCACCTTGACCGACGGCTTCAAACCCTGAGCCTGCGCCGGCTCGATCAGCCCACCCGTCCCAGCCGGCGGCAGATTTCGAGCGTCAGCGCGCTCTGGTTGAGTGCGTAGAAATGGATCGCCGGCGCGCCGCCGTCGATCAGTCGCTGGCACAGCCTGGTCACCACGTCGATGCCAAAGGCGCGCACCGACGCCGCATCGTCCAGATAGCCTTCCATCTTCAGCATCACCCAGCGCGGGATCTCGATACCGTCGCGCTGCGCAAACTGCACGATGCGCGCAAAGTTGTGGATCGGCATGATGCCCGGCACGATCGGCACGGCTACACCCAGCTTGCGCGCCTCGTCGACGAAGTGGAAGTAAGCGTCGGGGTTGAAGAAGAACTGGGTGATCGCCGAGTTGGCGCCGCAGGCCACCTTGTCGGCAAAGTGCTGCAGGTCGCGGCGGGCATAGCGCTGCTCGGGGTGGTACTCGGGGTAGGCGGCCACCTCGATGTGCCAGTCGGGGCCCTGGGTCTCACGCACAAACTGCACCAACTCGCTGGCGTAGCGAAACTCTCCTGCCACCGCCGTGCCGCTGGGCAGATCACCGCGCAAGGCCACCAGCCGGTGGATGCCCTGCGCCCGGTAGGTGGCCAGGATCTCGGCGATGCCCTCGCGGGTCGAGCCGACGCAGGACAAATGCGGCGCGGCCTCGAAGCCGGCTGCGGCGATGTCGCGCACGGTGGCCAGCGTCTTCTCTCGGGTGGAGCCGCCGGCGCCGTAGGTGACGCTGAAGAACTCGGGCTGCAGCACGCTCAGGTCTTGCACCACGGTCTTGAGTTTCTCGCTGCCCACGGGGGTATTGGGCGGGAAGAATTCGATCGAAATCGGTGGGTGTTGGGCGGCTTGAGGTTGGGGCATGTTCAGGCTTCAGACAACAACGGTTGGAGGAGGCAATGCACCGCGCAAGCGCGGCATCAGGTGACAGATGTGGGCCGGATCGCGCTGCAGCAGCACCCGCTCCGCCCACCAGGCGGCGGCAGCAACTTATTCATGGCCCCAACGCCAGGTTTCTCATTTTCCCGATCATCTTGTGGGGAGCAAATTCGCTTCCATGCCCACGCAGGCTGGCAAGACCGGTGCGGACCAACAGCGCCGCGTATTTGACTGTCACCTGGCCATGGCACACGGTAAAGGCCAAAGTCCAGGTCGGCGGCCTCGATTTGCAGCAGGTCTTGCGGCAGCAGCCGGATGAAGCGGTTGCGGGCGGTGGCCGTGGTGGTGGCGGTGACAGCAACGGTGGCGGGCGTCATTCAAGTGTGTTCAGGTGCTGGCGGGCGGCCAGGGCCAATTGGCGATCAAAGGTCGCCAGCGGCGCTTTCAGTTCAGCGGCCAGCCACAGGTAGGCGGCGTCGTAGGCACTGAGCGACCAGCGGTTGGCCAGGGCCAGCACCGCCTGGGGCGGCGCTGCATGCCAATTGATCTGGTGCGCGGCAAAGTCGTCCAGCAACAGCCTGATGTGTTCGGTGTTGGCGCCTGCTGTCACCTTCTTGCGCGCCACGTTGACGATCTCGTAAGGCAGCAGGTTGGGCGCGTGCAGGGTCTTGCCGCTCAACAGCGCGGCCACTTGATCCATTTCAGGCTCTTGAAACAACCATGACGCCAGCGCGCTGCAGTCCACCACCACAGGCGGGCGAACCTGCCAGACGGCAGGGGGTTCGGCCACCAGCAATTGGCGCAGCATGGGTGGGCTCAAGGACGGGCTCGCAGATGTGATCCCCGTCGGGCTCACCGGCTGTCGCGGTCGGCGCGGATGATGTCGACCGCGCGCGGCAGGTCGGGCGCTAGCACGATGGGTGGCCGGGCCAGGCGTTCAGCCATCAGATCTTCGATGGTTTTGCTACCCGTGACCCTGCTGGCAGGGCGATTGCCCGCCGTTGGCGCCGACAGGCGTGCAGGCTCGGCGGGTTCTTGAGCCGCCTGCTCGACGATGGCCAGCAGCTCACCCTGCAGTGATCGGTGGTTGCGCTCGGCCCGGGCGCGCAGCTTTTCAGCCACCGCCTCGGGCACGTTCTTGATCGACAGGTTGAGGGTCACAACGGCTCCAAAATGGATTCGAACATCCGTTTTGGAGCCAAAGCCGTCGGGTGGCAAGCTGCCCGACGGCTGAGCCTATGATCAGTAGCGGTAAGTATCGAGCTTGTACGGCCCGGTCTTGGCCACGCCGATGTAGGCGGCTTGCTCGTCGCTCAGCTCGGACAGCTGGGCGTTGAGCGTGACGAGTTGCAGGCGCGCCACCTTCTCGTCGAGGTGCTTGGGCAGCACGTAGACCCTGCCGTTCTCGTACGCGTCCTGGCGGGTGAACAGCTCGATCTGGGCAATCGTCTGGTTGGCAAACGAGCTGCTCATCACGTAGCTGGGGTGGCCTGTGCCGCAGCCCAGGTTCACCAGCCGGCCCTTGGCCAGCATGATGATGCGCTTGGCCGGCTTGCCGTCCGCCGCGGGGAACAGGATCTGGTCGACCTGTGGCTTGATCTCTTGCCATTCGTACTTTTCGACCGAGACGACATCGATCTCGTTGTCGAAGTGGCCGATGTTGCAGACGATGGCGTTGTGCTTCATCGCGACCATGTGGTCGTGCGTGATCACGGCCTTGTTGCCGGTGGCGGTGACGAAGATGTCGGCCTTGGCGGCGGCGTATTCCATGGTCACGACGCGGTAGCCTTCCATCGCGGCTTGCAGCGCGTTGATCGGGTCGATCTCGGTCACCCAGACCTGGGCCGAGAGCGCACGCAGGGCCTGGGCCGAGCCTTTGCCCACGTCACCGTAGCCGGCCACCACGGCAATCTTGCCGGCGATCATCACGTCGGTGGCGCGCTTGATGGCGTCCACCAGCGACTCGCGGCAGCCGTACAGGTTGTCGAACTTGCTCTTGGTGACCGAGTCGTTGACGTTGATCGCACGGAACATCAGCGTGCCCTTGGCCGACATCTCGTTCAAGCGGTGCACGCCGGTGGTGGTCTCTTCGGTCACGCCGATGATCTCGGCCGATTTGCGGCTGTACCAGGTGGCGTCCACCGCCAGCTTGGCCTTGATCGCGGCGTAGAGCTCGGTCTCCTCTTCGCTGCCGGGGTGGGCGATGACCGACAGGTCTTGCTCGGCGCGCTTGCCCAGGTGCATCAGCAGGGTTGCATCACCGCCGTCGTCCAGGATCATGTTCGGGCCTTCGCCCGGCTCACCCTTGCCGGCGAACTCAAAGATCCGGTGGGTGTAGTCCCAGTAGTCCTTCAGCGTCTCGCCCTTGTAGGCGAACACCGGCGTGCCGCGCTCGACCAGGGCCGCTGCGGCATGGTCCTGGGTGGAGTAGATGTTGCACGAGGCCCAGCGCACTTCGGCGCCCAGGGCCTGCAGGGTCTCGACCAGCACAGCGGTCTGGATCGTCATGTGCAGCGAGCCGGTGACACGCGCGCCCTTGAGCGGCTGGCTGGCGGCGTACTCGCTGCGAATGGCCATCAGCGCGGGCATCTCGATCTCGGCAATGTCGAGCTCTTTGCGGCCCCACGCGGCGAGCGTGATGTCGGCAATGGCGTGCTGGGCGGGAGAAACAGTCTTCAAAACGGCGTTCATGGGTTTGGCTCCGGAAACAAAGTGGCCCGAACAACTCAAGACAAGGGGGGATGTGGTACCTCACCCGCGTCAAAAGCTGGGGGTGAGCGACGTTGCACAGAAGTGGTTTCGAGCCTGGGGCCGGGGGGTGGCCTTGCAACGCTCCTCGAAACAGAGCGTATTTTAAGCACAAGGGGCTGATCGCTGCTGGCGGCGGCCTGTGCAGTCTTGCCGGGTTTGCGTGCCGCCGCCAACGCGGCTGTCGGTGCGTGTGGCCGCCGGCCTGCCGAGGCCGTCAGGCTGTCAGGCTGTCAGGGCGACTGGTTCTCAGCCGTGGTCGCCAGCCAGCAGGTCGTCGCTGCGGCTGGGCACCAGCGAGGGCCGGCCGACGATCAGCGGGTCGACCGAGCCCAGCGCCGCCGGGTCTTTGCGGTCGTAGGGCAGGCGGTGCAGCAGGTAACGCAGTGCGTTCAGGCGCGCCCGCTTCTTGCAATCGCTCTTGATCACCGTCCAGGGCGCGTCGGAGGTGTCGCAGTGCACAAACATCGCCTCCTTGGCGCGGGTGTAGTCGTCCCATTTGTCGAGCGAAGCCAGGTCGATCGGGCTGAGCTTCCACTGCTTGAGCGGGTGCAATTTGCGCTCCTTGAAGCGGCGGCGCTGCTCCGCCCGGCTGACCGAGAACCAGAACTTGAACAAATGCACCCCGCTGCGCACCAGGTGGCGCTCGAACTCGGGCGTCTGGCGCATGAACTCGTCGTACTCGGCGTCGCTGCAAAAGCCCATCACCCGCTCGACCCCGGCGCGGTTGTACCAGCTGCGGTCAAACAGCACGATCTCGCCGCGGGTGGGCAGGTGCTGGGTGTAGCGCTGAAAGTACCACTGGCCGCGCTCGACCTCGCTGGGCTTTTCCAGCGCCACCACCCGCGCGCCGCGAGGGTTCAAGTGCTCCATCAGGCGTTTGATGGTGCCACCCTTGCCGGCCGCGTCGCGCCCTTCGAACAGGATCACCACCCGCGCCCCGGTGTCCTTGACCCAGGCCTGCAGCTTGAGCAACTCGACCTGCAGCCGGTACTTCTGGCGCTCGTAGCTGCGCCGCGACAGCAGGTTCTTGTACGGGTAGCGGCCATCGCGCCAACCCGCAGCCAGCTCGGTGTCGGGGTCGAGATCAGCGCCGGGCTGGGCCTCGGGCCGGAACAACAAACGGCGCAATGCCTTGACATCGTCGGGCGACGCACTGGCGATCATGGCTTGCAGGTCGGCCAGGCTGCCGCCGGAGCTGTCGGAGCGGCCCGCTCGGGCATGCTCGGCCAGCACGTCGGCCAGCGCCATCGCCCGTTCGGTCTGGGCGCCGGTACTGGCCCGCGACACGGCGTTGCGCTCGATATCCCGGCGGCGCAGCGATGGCGCGGTATCACCTGCCTGCACAGCACGCGCAGTGCTGCGCGGCCGGCGCTTGCGGGCCGCGGCTTTCGTTGCCGGCGGGGCGGCCGGTTTGGCGGGCGCAGTGGGTTCTTTGGCCATGCCAGGCTCCAGTGACAGCTTGATGAACCCGCCATCATGCCCGGCTCGAGCCCGGTGCGGGCTTGACCGGCGTCAAGCCTGAAGGGCGAGCGACGGGCCTGTGGGAGACTTTGGCCATGCCGCAGGCTCCGTCCGCCTTCAATTCAACCGCTGGTGCTGCGCCCGTGGGTGATCGGCTGCGCCCGCTGGCTAAGTTGCCGCCGGCTCGCCTGGGCACGTTGCACGGTGTGCTGACCGACATCGACGACACCCTGACTGCAGGCGGCCAGATCGAGCCTGCCGCGCTGGCCGCGCTGCAGGCCCTGGCGGCGGCGGGTGTTCCCGTGATCGCCATCACCGGCCGGCCGGCGGGCTGGAGCGAGCCCTTTGCGCTGGCCTGGCCGGTGGCCGCCATCGTTGCTGAAAACGGCGCGGTGATGTTGCGGCGCCGAGGTGGTTTGCTGCAGATTGACTGTGTTGCCGATGTCGCCACCCGGGCGGCCAACAGCCTGCGCCTGCAGGCCTGTGCGCAGGCAGTGCTGCAGCAGGTGCCGGGCGCGGTGCTGGCCCAGGACAGTGCCGGCCGGCTGACTGACATCGCCATCGACCACAGCGAGTTCAGCGATCTGCCGCCCGAGCGCATCGCCGAGGTTGTGGCGCTGATGCAGGCGCACGGCCTCACCGCCACCGTCAGCTCGATCCACATCAACGGCTGGATCGGCAAGCACGGCAAGCCCAGCGGCGCCCGCTGGGCGGTGGCAGAGGCGCTGGGCCTGCCTTTTGCGGCTGACGATTGGGTTTACGTTGGCGATTCGACCAACGACCAGACGATGTTCGAGCTGATGCCGCTGAGCGTGGGCGTGGCCAACATCGCGCGTTTTGTGCCGCAGTTGCAGAGCCTGCCGGCTTACGTGACCCGCGCCGAGCGCGGCGCCGGCTTTGCCGAGCTGGCGGCGGCCTTGCTGGCGGCGCGGGGCTGATCCCGTCACCCAACCGATGATCCCATCAGCGCCTGCGCCCGTGCCCGTGCCCGTACCCTTGCCCGTGCCCGTGCCCGTGCCCTTGCCCTTGCCCTTGCCCTTGCCCTTGCCCGTGCCCGTGCCCGTGCCCGTGTCCGAACCCACACCCGGCCGCGCCGAGGCGCTGCGTCAGGCTTTGGCGCTGGCCCTGGGCGCGGCGGTGGCCTTGGGCCTGGCGCGGTTTTCGTATGCTTTGTTGCTTGGGCCTATGCGTGCCGACCTGGGTTGGAGCTACTTCACAGCCGGCTTGATGAACACCTGCAACGCCGCCGGCTACCTGCTGGGCGCGCTGCTGATGCCGCGCGCCATCCGGCGCTTTGGGCCGCGCAGGGTGGCGGTGGGCGGCGGGCTTGCCACCGCAGGCTTGCTGATGTTGCATGCCGGGGTGGCCAGCGACGCACTGCTGGCGCTGCTACGCCTGGGCGCGGGCATGGCCAGCGCGGCCACCTTTGTCGCCGGCGGCCTGCTGGCGGCACGCCTGGGCAGCCGGGCCGCACCCGGCCTGAGTGCCGGCCTGGTGCTGGGCCTGTACTACGGCGGCACGGGGCTGGGCATCGTGGTCTCGGCACTGCTGGTGCCCGCGCTCGACGGTGTCGGGGCGGGCCTGGGCGGCGCCTCGCTGCCGGACTGGCTGCCAACTTGGCGGCCCAGCTGGCAACCCGCCTGGCTGGCCCTGGGGGTGGTAGCGCTCGGCATGAGCCTGTTGATGGCGGCCGGCACACCGCGCGACACCCCTGTCAGCGCCACCCGCAGCGAGCCGCCGCAGCCGGTGCCCTGGCGCCAGTTGGGCCCGGCGCTGGCGGGCTATTTCATGTTCGGACTGGGCTACATCGGCTACATGACCTTCATCGTCTCGCTGCTGCGCGAACAGCAGCTGGCCCCGGCGCTGATCACCCTGTTTTACGTCACGCTTGGCCTGGGTGTGGTGGCCTCGTCCTGGTTGTGGGCCGGCTTGCTGCAGCGCTGCCGTGGCGGCCAGGCCATGGCCGTGCTCAACGCCTTGCTGGCGCTGGGCACCGTGCTGCCCGTGCTCAGTGCCCATCCCGTGCTGGTGTTTGTCTCGGGTGCGTTGTTTGGCGCGGTGTTCTTGTCGGTGGTGGCCTCGACCACCGCCCTGGTGCGGCACAACCTGCCCATGCCGGCCTGGGCGGGTGGCATCACCGGCTTCACCATCGTCTTTGCGCTGGGCCAGATCGCCGGCCCCAGTCTGGTGGGCCGTATCGCCGACGGCGCCGGCGGACTGGCGCGCGGCCTGGCGGTGAGTGCGGCGATGCTGGCGCTGGGGGCGGTGTTGGCGGTGGGTCAGCGGCCGCTGGCGCCGCCTGCAGTCACAGGCTCATGAAGGTGTGCAGGCGTTGCAGCTCGTCATCGAGCGCGGTGTTGAACCCGGCTTCTTGCGGCGCCTGCCCCGACACAAACCCGACCTCGGGCACCAGCACCCCATGCTTGACCGCCAGATTGCCCCAGCCGATAACCTGGCTGCGCCACAGCAGGGGCAGCGCGTAGTAGCCGCGTAGCCGTTTTGGAGCTGGCGTGTAGGCCTCGAAGCGGTAGGCCCAACCCCACAGGACCTCAAAGCGGCGGCGGTCCCAGACGATCGGGTCGAAGGGCGCGAGCAGGCGCAGTTGGTCGTCCGGCGACGCGTGTCGCTTGCTGGCAGGGTTGTCGCCCGCAGGCCAGATCCAGGTGATGCCGCCCACCGACGCCGACGGCAATCGGGCGCGCGCCCGCTGCAACACCGCGCTGCGCTGGCCGTGCCACTGCGGCGCGCCGACAAACAGCCGGCTGACCAGCTCACCCAGCGAGCGCTCGGGCAGCGGCGCGTACTTGTTCACGATCACATCGACCAGCGCGTCCAGGGCATTCCGCGCATGCAGGGCATCCTGCGGATCATCCGCTCCGGCACTGGCCGGCCGCGCCGCGTACAGCCGCACGCCACCCTCTCGTCTGGCAATGCGCACCAGGCCGCGGTAGTGCATCTCGTCGAGCAGTTGGGTGCTGGCGTTGGACGAACCACCAAACCAGTTCCTGGACTTGCCGTGCTGGAACTGCGCGTCCACCTCACGCGGATGCACCACGCCGCGCTCGCGCACAAAGTCCAGCACTGCGGCGGCCTGCTGGTGGCGTGCCGCCGGCCAGACGCTGCGCGGTATGCGCGGGTGCATCAGCGCCTGGGTGGCACGCGGCAAGAAGCCGTAGTTGACAAAGAAGTCCTCCTCGATGCCGAGCCGGTGGTAGCGCGCCTCCAGATCGCCAGCGCGGTAATCCTTGACACGGTGACGCAGCGTCAGGTCTTGCGCCCGAGCAGGGGCCCGGATCGGGTCGGCCTGCACAAAACCCAGCCGGCGTATCGCCTGCGGCAGGGTGGTGGGTGCAAACAGCGTGCGCGCCACGGCGCAGTGGCGCAGCTGGTCCAGCGTGAGGGCGGCGGTCATGGTGCCAGCGTATCAGCGGCCGTGGCCTGCCGTGTCGGTGGATGGCCGGCGGCACCTGCTGCGCGGTCGGCGTGACAATCCAAGCCTGTCGAAACCCCAGTCTCAGCTGCCATGAAACCCATCGGAACCCCGCTCTCCCCGTCCGCCACCCGCGTCATGCTGCTGGGCAGCGGTGAACTGGGCAAGGAGGTGCTGATCGCCTTGCAGCGCCTGGGTGTGGAGACCATCGCGGTGGACCGCTACGACAACGCACCCGGCCAGCAGGTGGCGCATCACGCCCGCACCATCACGATGAGCGACCCGGCCGCGCTGCGGGCCTTGATCGAGGCCGAAAGGCCTGACCTGGTGGTGCCCGAGATCGAGGCCATCGCCACGCCGGTGCTCGAAGCGCTGGAGGCTGAAGGCGCTGTGCGGGTGATCCCCACGGCCCGCGCCGCTCGCTTGACGATGGACCGTGAGGGCATCCGCCGGCTGGCGGCCGAGACGCTGGGCCTGCCGACCAGCCCTTACCGATTTTGCGACTCGCTGGCCGAGTTGCAGGCGGCGATCGACGGCACAGACCGCGCGAATGGTCAACCCGGCATCGGCTACCCCAACATTGTCAAGCCGGTGATGAGCAGCTCGGGCAAGGGCCAGAGCAAGATCGACGCGCCCGGCGACGTCAAAACGGCGTGGGACTTTGCGATGGCGGGGGGCCGCGTCGGCCCGGGCCGGGTGATC
>JANYKR010000244.1 GCA_025358155.1 Betaproteobacteria bacterium | reverse complement strand
GCAGATGCGCAGCCCCGGAAAGGCCAGGCGCAAAGCCTGTTCCAGCAGGTCCAGCGTTTGCGGCGTCGCGCCGTACAGAAAGATGCCTTCATCACTGCCGGCGACAGCGGCACAATAACGCCACATCAGGTCCGGGCCGCTGATGCGTCCCTGGCCGTGCTGACCCAGGCGTCGCATCATCCAGGCTACCGGCGCCCCATCGGGTGTGGCCATGTCCGCCCGCTGCAAAGCGTCGGCAAACGCAGCGTCTTGCGTCGCGGTGACCAACGAATGCGCATTGCAGACGCACACATAGCGGCTCTCTCCGCTGCGCGCCCAGCCGCGAATGCGGTCGATTGCCCCGCCACAGGTCAGCGCATCGATGGCAACCCCCAGCACAGGCAAGGTCCGTCGACTGGCATCGTTCATCCGCGTGACGGTGGCAAGCACTGGCGCCGGCGCCGCGTCACGGGTTTTATTGGTCGCCACCGGCGCACGCCTGCGCATGCTGCTGGGCCAGCACGCCTACCACTCGGTCGATGAACGATGTGAACGACAAGTCGCCCCGGATGCGCTGTTCCGCCCGTTCAGCCATTTCACTGGCGCGCACTGGCGAGGCCAGCCATTCGCGCAGCCGGTCTACCAGCGCTTCGGCCGACGCCTCACGCAGCCGAAAGCCGGTGACACCGTCGATGACCAGATCGTCGGCGCTGCCATCGGCATAACCCGAGATGACGGGCAGGCGATGCGCCATTGCCTCATTGATGGCCAGGCCACCGGTACCCGGCAGCACAAACACATCAGCCGCATCAAAGTACACACCCACCCCCTGAATCACCTGGCCGACGGACAGCCAGTCACTCCGGTCAGCGTAACGGCGCTTCAGAACCCCCAAGTGCGGCCCATCGCCAACGATCAACAGCATCGCGTCTGAATGCCCGAGCCGCTGCAATGCATCGAAGGCCAATTCCAAACGCTTTTCTTCCAGTACCGCACCCACGTACAGGATCAGCTTTTTGCCTGCCAGTTGTGGAAACCGTTGGACCAATTCAGCCTTGGCATGCTGTTTATCCCCAACAACGATGCCACGCTCATCAATGGTGTTGTGCATGACGAGTGTTTGGTCGGCCCTTGCGCCGTGCCGCAGGGCGTAACGCTGGGCATTGGTGTGGTAGCACAAATGAAAATTGAACAATGGCACAAATTTAGATAGAACAATACTCTTCAGTACACTTTCATTATATTCATATCCACACTGCCAAGCCACTCGCCGGACAGCGTTGCGGCGAGCCCAAAAAAGTGCCTGCCATTCTGTCAGCGTTCCAGAATGCGCGGCCGAAACTATCACTGCGGGCTTCAGCCTTTTCAGCGCCAACAGCAAGCCAAGCTGGCGGCGCAACATGAATCCTAAAACATTGCGCTCATGCAGCTCAAACACACCATGATTTCGAACAGCATTTGCTGCCTCTGCAACACGACCAGTCGCCCAAGGAGCATCTTTGGAACTGATTACGCAGAATTCTATTCCTAAAGAACCCAAGCGCGCGTCGATTGCGGACAGCGTGGCTCGATGATAATGCATCACCCTGTCGAATACAAAAACCACCGGCAACTTCTGGTTGCACCGTTCGGGAACCAGCTTGTGCGAATCATCAACCACGCACGCTACCTACATCTCCGACCTCGACAATCCAGTGGGCCGGTCCACGCTCGGAAAATTCAAACCTTCCTGCGGCCATCGCAATTTCATGCGCAGCTTTGACGTTGTCGCTCTCGAATCGCATGCCGATTAATTTTGCTGGCGCACCGCCAACTATCCCATATTCAGGAACATCCTTGACGACAACACTACCAGCGCCGATGATCGCGCCCCGACCTATTCGAACACCCGTCAAGACAATCGCGCCAAAACCAATCCAGACATCTGACCCGACGACGACAGCCTCATGCCGCACCGGATCTCTTGCATGCCGGCATCCTATCCAAGTCCCGAATCTAATCGGCAGGCCAACAGTTCTGAAATCATGGTCATGGCGTCCAACAAATGCAACTCTATTTGCAATTATGCAATAGTCCCCGATCTGAGCATTCGCCTCCACGCGCACATCTTTGCCAATATAGACCTGTTTGCCTATATTTATGAATTCAGGCGCCCAAAATGTGGATCGAGCTCCAATATGCAGACCACTACCGTGTCTTAGCCGATTGCCGGCAAGCAACACAATCAATTTTGTCCTGAGCAATCGCAGAATGCCAAGAAATACACTGATCATAGCTGACACCAAATGCAAATATATACCCGAAAATCAAATTAACAATATTAATTCAAAAACATCAACTCAATTCAACTAGTCAGGTGCCGCTACTCAGCGGTCCACGAAATTTGATGACCAATCCCGTTCTGCGCCAAAAAAGTGCAGCGCCAAACCGTGTCATTCTGACTGCACTTTAGCTGCGAAGCCCCGACCAACAAATCGACCGTTCTGCGCCATTTATCGACCATAGGCTTGGGCATTCCAGAATTTGATTCAATCATCCCTAGACCATACGGATTGTCCCAAGCATACCAAAAAAATCGCTCGATACCTTCTGCTCTAGCAAGAAGCAATGCTCTCTCGACATAATTCAATGATTCCGAATCCAGCGAAAGTTTCTTCCATCCGCCCCTCGTCACCATCGGATGATCCGCTGTACCATCGCCGTTTGCAATCCACCAACCAGTTTCAGTATTCCACAATGGCTTGTTTTGCACGCTGTTCTTGAGCATGACTGCGCGGACTTGACGAATCAACGGCACCATCACTTCAGGCCCGGCGTTTGGAACATAAAAGTGATGGCCCACGACATCCACGCAAGCAGCACCTCCTGCAGCCAAAAATTTATCCAGATACAGCACATGATCTTTTGAACCGGCACTGACGCCAGGTGAAACAACCCTGTTCAGAGGATCAATCAACTTCAAAATCCGGGATGCCTCACACGTCAACTCAACCAACTTATCAATACTTCCAGAATAGTGGTGCCTGATGTTTGGTTCGTTCCATATCTCGTAGATGCGAATCTGTCCTTTATATCGGTTTGCAACCACTTTAATATAGCGTCGCCAGTCTTCAATATTCTTTGCCTCACTCGCATTGCCCAGTGCGTAGCCACTGGCTTCATTGGGACGCGCCGCGGCCCAACGTGGCGTGTTGGCGAGCGGCAGAATCAGTTCAACATTGTTGCTCTGCGCCAAAACCACATAGCGATCCAGACGAGAAAACTCCCATTTATCTGGTTCCGGCTGCAAGTCAGCCCAAGTAACATACGCATCCCACAAGCGCCAGCTTCCAAACGGCACATTTGGCCAGGCTGTGCCTCGGTCAGCGCGATGGATGTGCAGGCCAAAATAGCTCAACGGAATGGGCTCAACGTCTGGTGCTGCACATCCATACTGATACGGAAACAGCAGAAACAAAACTATTAGGCTGCGAAATACAGTGCACCTCATGGCCTGCCCCAACCCCACCGTACCAGCCCTTCCAAGCGCCCAAGCGATGTGTATAACCCGATCGCAATAACATCCCAACTGCGGAAGCAGACAAGCGGGACCAATACCGGCGCTGCAAGTCCTCGAGCCACGATATAGGCCGTCAACTGATGCTTTGCATACATTGCGCCCGTGCCGCGTGCCCGACTTCTGGCATTTCGCAATCGCAAGGCCAACGGAGCGTTCTGGAACGCACCAAAAACATGATGAATACGCAATGCAGGCAAACGCTGCAGGCAGGCACCAGCGGCCAGTGCTCTAAAAATCAAGTCAGTTTCTTCGGCTGCGCCAAACCATTGCCCGACCCCAATTCTTTCGTCAAATCCACCCAGCCGCAAAACGAGATCACGCCTAA
>JANYKR010000216.1 GCA_025358155.1 Betaproteobacteria bacterium | reverse complement strand
CTCGATTTCCCGTCTGAACGCAACACCGAGTTGCTCGGCCAAAGCATCGCGGTCGAGGTGCCCTACGACACGGTTGACCTTTGACACCGCGTTCTCAATTTTGTCCCAACCCCCTGGAGAGATCATGACCATCAAGATCGGCATCAACGGCTTCGGCCGCATCGGGCGCATGGTGTTCCGTGCCGCCGTGCAGAATTTCTCGAACGACATCGAGGTCGTCGGCATCAACGACTTGCTCGAACCCGATTACCTGGCCTACATGCTGCAGTACGACAGCGTGCACGGCCGCTTCAAGGGCGAGGTGGCGGTGGACGGCAACACCCTGGTCGTCAACGGCAAGCGCATCCGGCTGACGGCGCTCAAAGACCCGGCCGAGCTGGCCTGGGGCGAGGTGGGCGCCGAGGTGGTGGTCGAGGCCACCGGCCTGTTCCTGACCAAGGAGGCGGGTGAAAAGCACTTGGCGGCCGGTGCCAGGAAGGTGATCTTCTCGGCCCCCAGCAAGGACGACACGCCGATGTTCGTTTTTGGCGTCAATGACAAGACCTATGCCGGCCAGGCCATCATCAGCAACGCCAGTTGCACCACCAACTGCCTGGCCCCGGTAGCCAAAGTGCTGAACGACAACTTCGGCATCAAGCGCGGCCTGATGACCACGGTGCATGCCACCACCGCCACCCAAAAGACGGTGGACGGCCCCAGCAACAAGGACTGGCGCGGCGGCCGGGGCATCCTGGAGAACATCATCCCCAGCTCGACCGGCGCGGCCAAGGCGGTGGGCGTGGTGATCCCCGAGTTGAACAAGAAGCTGACCGGCATGTCGTTCCGGGTGCCGACCAGCGATGTCTCGGTGATCGACCTGACCGTCGAGCTGAACAAGGAGGCCAGCTACGCCGAGATCTGCGCGGTGATGAAGGCGGCGTCCGAAGGCGCCATGAAGGGCGTGCTGGGCTACACCGAAGACAAGGTGGTGTCCACCGACTTCCGCGGTGAGCCGATGACCAGCGTGTTCGATGCCGATGCCGGCATTGCCCTCGACAAGACCTTCATCAAGGTCATCGCCTGGTACGACAACGAGTGGGGCTACTCCAACAAGGTGCTGGAGATGGTGCGCGTGATGCAGTGACCCTTGCCACGCGGCGGGCGACTTGAATGGCCCGCCAGCAATCTTTCTTGACAAAGCCGGGATAGCATCCCGGCTTTGTGCTTTGTGGGCGCCCTCCGCGCCCCGACATTTGACTCGGAAGCGCGCCTGATGGCTTCAAGATCGATCAAGCAGCGTCTGGGCCAGTGGCTGGTGCTGCTACCGGCCCTGCTGCTGCCGGCGCTGGGCTTGTGGCCGGACGCAGCCTTCAGCGAGCGCGGGCCGCAGCGGCTGACCGCCCCGGCCCCTGCCGCTGCGGACGATGAAGACCCCAACAACGCCCGGGTCATCGTCAAGTACCGCGAGGGCAGCACCCTGGCGCGGCTGGCGGCCAGCGCGGGCCGGGCCCAGCATGCCGGCCGGCTGGCGGCGCGGCTGGCCTTGCCCATGACCGATGGCCGGCCGCTGGGCCCGCACTCGCAGGGCCTGCGGGCCCAGGGCCTGTCGTCGCGCCAGTTGGTGGCCCGGCTGGCGGCCCAGCCCGATGTCGAATGGGCGACGGTAGACCAGCGCCGCACCATCACCGGCGTGGTGCCCAACGACCCGTACTACGGCTCTGGCCAGACCCTGATCACGCCCACTGTGGGCCAGTGGTACCTGCGAGCGCCCGACAACACGGCGCTGGCGGCGATCAATGCCGAGGGCGCCTGGGCCATCAGCACCGGGTCGGCCAGCATCACGGTCGCGGTGGTCGACACGGGGGTGCGGTTTGACCACCCGGACCTGGCCGGCAAGCTCTGGCCGGGTTACGACTTTGTGCGCAACTCGATCTCGAACGATGGCAAGGGGCCGAATGCCGATGCCAGCGACCCGGGCGACTGGAGCACCAGCACCAGCATCTGCGGCGCGTCCAACAGCAGCTGGCACGGCACCCAGGTTGCCGGCCTGATCGGCGCAGCCAGCGACAACAACATCGGTATGGCCAGCGTCGGCCGCAAGGTGATGGTGCTGCCGGTGCGGGTGCTGGGCCAGTGCGGCGGCTACGACTCCGACATCCAGGCCGGCATGCTGTGGGCCGGCGGCTTGAGCAACAGCCCGGTTGCCAACCCGCATCCGGCCCAGGTCATCAACCTGAGCCTGGGCTCCGCGT
>JANYKR010000190.1 GCA_025358155.1 Betaproteobacteria bacterium | reverse complement strand
TTGGCGCGCGGAGCCCTCATGCGTTCGAAGTGTCGGATGACGCGGTCCGCCATGCCTTCGCGGGGGGAGACGAGTTCGCACTCGCCGCCAGTGTCGGCCGCGAGCTGGCGAACGAAAGCCTCCGAGACAGCGCTGCCCACGCCGACCGTGAAGATCCGGTTTCGGGACTTTTGGGCTGCATCCACCACGGATACCCACTCTGAGACTTCGCCATCGGTGACCAAAAAGACGTCTGCAGATTCCGCCTCGCCAACGATCAAGTAGGCCTCTCGCAGGGCCTTGCCGATCTCCGTGCCGCCCATGTTTGCGTCGAGCGCCTTGGCAAACCGCTTGGCCTTCGTGAGGTTGGTTTTGTTGCACGCAAGCGGCCTATCTGAGAGCGCACTGGTCAAGTTGCCGAACGCAATCAGTGTGATGCGATCGTGCGGCTGCAATCCGTCCAGAATTCCCTCGAGCGCCTGCTTTGCCTGTTCCATCGAGTCTCCCTGCATGGAGCCAGAGCAATCGATGACGATGGCGAGGTTCAATGGCCGCGGCTGCTGCAATCCTGGGAAGAACGGCTGAAAGCTCGCCACGGCCGCCATGCCGTCGCCGTCCTGGCCGCACAGGGCGAAGCTGCGCGTGGCCTGAGGCGCCTTCACATTCAAGATGAAGTCGCGGTCCATGACCGCCTTGGGTTGCTGCAGTGACAGAACGACCTTCTCAGGCGCCTTCTCGAGCTCGATGGCATGCGACGGGCAGATGAACTGGGCGTCCCGCAGACTCCCGTGAATCTCAATGCGCAGGGAGAACTGGTTCTCCACGGTGAGGGAGGCTTCCGGGACCTGGTGCGGCAGATGGCGGGATTCGCCGAAGCGCGGCGAGATCGTCGTCGGCAGAAAGAACCGCAAGCGGTCACCTGCCCAGCGGTAGAGGATCGCGTAGCTGAACGTGATCTTCGCCGTCTCCAGAGGCAGCAGATTGCCGACGTTCATCGTGTACAGGCCAGGCTCGATCATTTCGAGCATCACGGCCGCATCTCCCTCAGCGACCGCGTCCTCGTAAGTCTCCTCTGCGGCCTTCTTCTCGACGACCACCCCCTTCAGTCGCCTCCCGCCGATTTCGACCTCCAGATCGAGCAGGACGGCATCCAGCGGCAGCGGGAATGTGTAGACCGCCTCGATGTTGACGCGCTCGTCGTTGCGGTAGGTCTGCGACACAGTGACCTCCGCGAGCAGGTCCTGGAGGAGGGCAGAGACAGAGACGTCGCAAAGGGCGACGCGCTCGCCTTCCGTGCCAGTCAAGGCGGATGCCAGCTTGTTCATTTTCTTTCCTCGTTTTGGCGGATCTGCTCGTACGCCTGTGTCACAGATCGGAAGAAGGCTCGAATCTGCTCCGGGCTGAGGCCCGTGCGGCTTGGCTCCAAGTTGAGCTCGACGCCGTCCGAAATGACCAGATGGCTCCAGACCTCGACGGTTCCGGCGCGCCGGGGGGTTGGCGGCAGGGGGCCGGCCGCCTGCTGCTTCAGAAGTTCTCCGATTCGCTCCAGAGACAGTCCGGCCAGCTGCCACTTTCGCACCAGCAGAAGCTGCTCGACGTGGCTCTGTGTGTAGTACGCGCCCTTGCCGACGCCCTGTGGGCGATCAATCAGTCCGGACTGGATGTAGTACCTGACCGTGCGACGTGGCAGCTCTGCAAGGGCAGAGATGTCATCGAGCGTGAAGGCCTTTGGCTCGTCCATGGCAGTGATACTAGACAGTACAACTGTCTTTGTCAACTGGCACGAAAAGCTGAGGAGTCAACGCCCAGCGGTAGATGCCGAGTCGGGCGGCTTACCCACCGCCGCGCGAGTCTTGCGCAGGTGGCGCCGATCGCGCGGCCGTGGATAAGCGCTTTTGATCGCCGATCTGCTATGCGTCGCTGCCGTGCTCGTCCTTGTCGGCTTGGTCGCCGCGCTTGCCGTTCACGTGTGCCCAGAAAGCGGTCTTGCGAGCGTGTCGCGACCGGATCGCGGCCTCGAAGTCCTCGTGCGACTCCAGCGGCAACAAGCCGATGCCCGTGGCAGCGACCTCCCGCAGCCGCGCCCAGTAGCGGGCAGCGTGCCCATAGGCACGCGCATAGGCCCGGTTGAGGATGGCCGTGAGCAGCGCCCTGTAGATGGCGGCTTCGCCGCGCAAGCGCTGATGGGTCTTCAATGCCTGTGCCAGCGGCACCAGCACACCATAGTTGTCGCCGCGTATGCGGGCCGGTTCGGTCAGCAGCATCGCCTCGGCCGCTTCATCGTCGCCGATGTCCAGCAGCAGCATGGCCGCCGTCGCCGGGTCGTCGTGGCCCAGCGCCAGTTCATGGGCTCGTTCCAGTGCCTCGTGCCTGGACGATTCCGGCAGGTGTTCAAGCCAGCGGTGCAGGTCGAACACGGAGATCGATCGCTCGAACAGGCGCTGCCGGATGGGTGCGCTTTCGTCGTACCGGCCGAGGCGGCCCAGTGCGTCCGACTCCAAGCTCTCCCGGGTGTCTTCCATGTGCCCCCAAGGCCCTTGAAGCCATGTCAACGCGTCGGTCGGACGGTCGACCTCGACGTAGGCCTCGGCGAAGGCCTTCTGCTGCATCGCGTTGGGCTGCGGGCTGTAGCTCAGCACCGCACGCACCTTGACGTCGGGGTCATGCAGGGACTCGGACAGCAGCGACAAAGCCGCGGAAATCTTGAACACCTCGTGCGGCGGACCGTCGCCACCTGCGGGGACCGCAAGCGCGATGGCCATGCGGGACTCGAACTGCGCCACCAGCGCACGCAGGGCGGGGTCGTCGAGCAGCAGTTCCGCACGGCGCAGCAACTCTTCGCGAGCGCCGTTCTGGTCGTCGCTGACAAGCCTCACCAGCCGGTCTGGCCATTCGCTCGCGGGCGATTCACAGCGTGCGGCGGCTTGCAGCCAATGCCGACACGCGGCGCGCACCGCGTCGCCGATGCAGCCGTCGGAATCGCCGGCATGCTCGAAGAAGGCACCGTCGGCCTCGATGAACGATTCGAACAGCGCCAGTGCGGCGGAGGGATCCTTCGGCATCAGCTCGCGATCGACCTGGTCCAGCCAGGCATCCAGCGTGCGCCCGAACTCGCCCGCCTCGCGGTAGCTGAAGAACTTGGACGAACGGCGCCAGGCTGTCAGCGTCTTACGAAAACCGGCCGCGAGCTTGTCCGGCCGGTCGGCCAACTGCAGCCGCGCCAGCCGCGCCTGCACAGCCTCGTGGTCATCGGCCAGTTCGATCAGAACGGCCACGAGCGTCGATGGGTCCTGACGTTTCAGGAAAGACTCAAGATCGTCGGCTGGCTTGGGTGGCATGGTCACGGTGGCGAAAGTCAGTCGGACGGCATA
>JANYKR010000167.1 GCA_025358155.1 Betaproteobacteria bacterium | reverse complement strand
CCCAGCAAGCCAGCGTGCTGGCCGCCCTGAACGTCAAGAAACCCGCCGTCGACGCTCAAATGTCGTTGCTGTAGTGGCAGCCTGAAGGGGCGCCTCTATACAAATCAAACACTTACAGCGCTTGGTGTCGAACTCGGGTGACTGGAAAGCCCGTCGCGGGAGAACTGCACAGCGGGTTCGGAGGGAGGGGACGGCGAGCGCCGTTTCCTACCCCTATCCGGCGACCCTCAGCTGCCCGTCAGGTCATCAAATTGCCAGCCGCAAAGCCGACATAGTCGACCGGCAACCTGACCGCAATCCTCGACAAGCGCAAGAACGGTGTAGTCTCGGGGCCGGCTGCCTTGCAGGCGTGGGAGAGCATAAGATGGCGACTGCACGAATTCCGGGTCCGATCGGGTTGTGGGATCCGGGGTCCCGTCAGTTTGACGGGGTGTTTGATGGCCTTCTGGGTGCCGGTTCGATCCCCGGGCCCATTGGCACACACAACGAATGCGATATGCGCTGGGCATCAGGTTTGATGCCGCAAGCGTTCGTCGCGGCGAATCCCGAGTCCGCTACAGCAGTAAACATGCCGGCCCGGATGATCGCCTGGGGCAGCAAGGTATCGGCCGAGTTTCGTCAGCGAGTAATCGCGATTTGCACCGAACTCGAAATGAATCCGGACCACCTCATGTCCGCAATGGCCTTCGAATCCGGCGAGAGCTTCAGTGCGTCAGTGAAGAACGCTGCCGGCAGTGGCGCCGTAGGCCTGATCCAGTTTATGCCCGCTACCGCAGTAGGGCTAGGCACCACCACCGCTGCGCTTGCCAAGCTTAGTGCCGTGGAGCAATTGGACTACGTGCGCCTGTACTTCGTGGGCTACAAGGGGAAATTGAATACCGTGGATGACCTCTACATGGCGATCCTCTGGCCCGCCGGCATAGGAAAGAGTGACGACTACGTGTTGTTCGACCGCGACGATGAGAAGCACGCCACGCGTTACACGCAGAACAAGGGGTTGGATCGGGACAAGGACGGGAAAGTTACCAAGGCCGAAGCGGCTCATGCTGTGCGCGCCAAGCTGACTAAGGGGTTGGGCACGGGCTATGTCGGCTGAGCCCGCGCCGAGCGCGCCGAGGTGGTCGTCCGGTGCTTCGCTGATCCCCTGGGCGACCAGGGTTGCGACTGTGGCAGTCGTTTTACTCGTTGCGTTCTGGTTGACGACTGCTCGGGCCGAAGACCGATTGCCACAAGCCCAGAGGGTGAGGGCTACAGTGGCTACCCCTTCCGGCGAGTTGCGAGTAGAGCAGTTGGACGCGCTGCCACTCGGCCACCGGTTTCGGATCGTCGTCGGCAACCTGACGGTCCTGGAGACCAACGCTGATGACGAAAGCGGCGACTTTTCCGACTTTCCCTACCCGAAGCTGATCGCTCGCTTCGAACGCGGCACGTCACCCTACACGCAGGTGCTCGTTTTCCAGCAGATGGCTTGGGGTAACGCCTGCGACGGCGGCCCTCTGTGGCTACTCGGACTACGCAGCGGCGTGGCCCCTGTGCGCACCGAAACTATCGACTATTGCGGCGGCCCGGCCCCGCGCGTTCGGGCCGAAGCCGATGGCATCTCCATAACGCTTCCCAACGACGCCGATGGCCCCCCATCTAAGGCCGCGACAGTCAGCTGGCGCTTGATAAATGGAAAATTGTCCAAGGTCCCCGGCCCCAAGGCACCTTGAGGTTCTGCGATCTATTGCGGTGTCGGGACTCAGTTCTATCGCGGTAACCGATAGCTATCCGGTGACCCGCGGACCGACCGCAGCTGATCAGGCCCTGGCGCAGCTGCGCCGCATCCAGCGCCACAGCCTCAGCATCAATCGTGCGGCGCCCGCGACGGGCATGTCCACCATCAACTCCCAGCAAGCCAGCGTGCTGGCCGCCCTGAACGTCAAGAAACCCGCCGTCGACGCTCAAATGTCGTTGCTGTAGTGGCAGCTTGAAGGGGCGCCTCTATACAAATCAAACACTTACAGCGCTTGGTGTCGAATTCGGGTGAGCCCGGACGCGGCCAGTCCGCCCGAGTTCGACACGAAGTGCCTATTTTCGGCCCCAAATCGGCTCTTCATCCCTATCAAATC
>JANYKR010000166.1 GCA_025358155.1 Betaproteobacteria bacterium | reverse complement strand
GGGGTGGGAAGACGGCCTGTGCGTTCGTTTGCTCGGGGTGGTTGATCTGCCTGTCGGTTCGCCTCTTTCCGACGCATAGCGCCTGCCATTCGTGCCCCAAGCGTGAAGGCTTCGCCCACGTCCTCACCCGGTCTCTGCGCTGCGCTTCGAGCTGCGGCTTGCGGTCGTGCCCTTGTGTCCTGCCTGGCTTGTCGCTGTTCATGCGTCGGAAAGAGGCGAACCGACAGGCAGATCAACCACCCCGAGCAAACGAACGCACAGGCCGTCTTCCCACCCCATAGACGACACGCGCGAAGCTTCCCAGCTGAGCGATCAATCGCCGCGCCGCGGCGCACCCGAGTTCGACACCAAACCCCGTTTCTTCGCGGGTTCTCTGTCGCGATCTCAATGAAATCAACGAGTTGGCGGTGGGCTAAGAATATTGCGTAGTGGCAACCTTATGTTGATAGCGTGCTGGCAATGTGCCGCAATATCGCTATACTTGCCGCCATGTTTCTGAAGCCCACCAAGTCTGGCGGCCACACCTACTTGCAGTTGGTTGAGTCGTACCGCAATGAGGCGGGCCAACCGCGTCAGCGCACGGTGGCTTCGCTGGGTCGGTTGGATGAGGTAGGCGGTGGTGTGGATTCGCTGCTGGCGGGCCTGCTGCGCCACAAGGGCTTGCCCTCTTCGGCTGCATCACCGCCGCAGCTTGAATTTGACGCTGCCCTGTCGTTTGGCGATGTCTGCGCGCTCGATCAGATTTGGTGCGAACTCGGCTTCGATGCGCTGGCCGGCGTGTTCCGCAAAGCCCGGTTCACCACCGCTGTGGAGCATGCGTTGCGGGTGATGGTGTTCAATCGGCTGTGTGACGCCGAGTCCAAGCTGGGCGTGCTGCGCTGGCTGCAAACCGTCTACATGCCCAAGATCGACACTGCGGCGCTGACGCACCAGCAGTTGCTGCGCAGCATGGATGCGCTGATGGACCATCACGATGATGTGGACGCCATGGTCGCGGGCTTGCTGCGGCCCTTGGTCGACCAGGATATGTCGATGGTGTTCTACGACCTGACCACGATCCGCGCCGCGGGGTTGAGTGAGCAACAAGGCGACGTTCGCCATTACGGCATGGCCAAGGAGGGCGTGATCGCCCGCCAGTTCATGCTCGGCGTGGTGCAGACGGCCGAGGGCCTGCCGATCTACCACGAGGTGTTCGACGGCAACCAGGCCGAGGGGCCCACATTGCTGCCCACGCTGCGTAAGGTGCTGCAGCGCTTCCCTCACATCTTGCGGCTGATCGTGGTGGCAGATCGCGGCTTGCTGTCACTGGACAACCTGGAAGAGCTGGGCAAGATCAGGCTGCCAGACCAGCGCGCACTGGAATTCATCCTGGCCGTGCCCGGACGGCGCTACGGCGAGTTCACCGAGGTGCTGCAGGCCATCCAATCCAAGGCCGGCGCCGCGCAGCAAGAATTCATCGACGAGACGCGCTGGCAGGACTTGCGCCTGGTGGTGGCGCATCACCCGCAGCGTGCGGCGGAGCAAACGCTGCTGCGCAACGAGCGCATCGCGGCGCTGCACGAGCAGGCACAAGCGTGGGCCGGCAAGCTCGATGGGCAGGATGCGGGCGTGAAGGCCAAAGGGCGCAAGCTCTCCGACAGCGGGGCCAAGGCGCGGCTGTATCACGCGGTATGCGAGGCGCACCTGGCCAAGATCGTGAAGGTCGATCTGAAGAGCGAGTTGTTCGCCTATACCGTCGACGAAGCTACCAAGGCGCAGGCCGAGTTGATGGACGGCAAGCTGCTGCTGGTGACGAACGTGGCAGACCTGACGCCGCAGGACGTGCTCAGCCGCTACAAGGCGCTGGCCGACATCGAGCGCGGCTTCAGGGTGCTGAAGTCCGAGATCGACATTGCACCGGTGTATCACCGGCTGCCGCATCGCATTCGGGCCCACGCAATGCTGTGCTTCCTGGCGTTGATCCTGCACCGGGTGATGAGGCACAGGCTCAAGCTGGCCAAGAGTGAGCTCAGCCCCGATCAGGCCCTGGCGCAGTTGCGCCGCATCCAGCGCCACAGCGTCAGCATCAATCGTGCGGCGCCCGCGACGGGCATGTCCACCATCAACCCCCAGCAAGCCAGCGTGCTGGCCGCCCTGAACGTCAAGAAACCCGCCGTCGACGCTCAAATGTCGTTGCTGTAGTGGCAGCCTGAAGGGGCGCCTCTATACAAATCAAACACTTACAGCGCTTGGTGTCGAATTCGGGTGAGCCCGGACGCGGCCAGTCCGCCCGAGTTCGACACGAAGTGCCTATTTTCGGCCCCAAATCGGCTCTTCATCCCTATCAAATC
>JANYKR010000162.1 GCA_025358155.1 Betaproteobacteria bacterium | reverse complement strand
CGTCACCGAGAGCCAGCCTGCGGCTTACCTGGACGGCAGGGACACGGCCGGCTCCACCGGCGGCACGGTCACCAACGACAAGATCAGCGCGATCACGTTGAACGCCGGCGACGCCAGCGTCAACAACAACTTCGGTGAACTCCAGCCGGCAGCCATCGGTGACCGGGTCTGGCTCGACACCAATGCCAACGGCATCCAAGACAGCGGCGAAACCGGTGTTGAGGGGGTGCGGGTGTTCCTCTTGGACGGCAACGGCGTCCAGGTCGGCGGTTCGACCCTGACCGACGCCACAGGCAATTACCTGTTCGACAACTTGACGCCTGGCGCTTACAGCATCAAGTTCGATCTGGGTAGCTTGCCTGCCGGCTATTCCGTCACCACCAAGGATGTTGGCGGAAATACGGTGGTCAGCGACTCGGTCGACAGCGACGCCGATACGTTGACCGGCAAGACCATCACGACCGTGCTTGATTCGCTTGAGCGCGACTTGTCCTGGGACATGGGCATCGTCGGCACGGTCGGCATCGACATCACAAAGTATGTCCAGGGCCATTACCTCGTGCAATCCGGCGGTGGCACCGAGGGGCTGACGCCTGGATTCTGGAAAAACCACTCCGAAGCCGGGCCGGCGCCACTGGCGGGCTGGCCGGAAACCGGCTTGACACCGGGCCAAAGCTACGAATTGATCTTCGGTGTCGATGTGCCGGGGACACCTTCGCTGATCGATGCCTTGGGCGCCAATGGCGGTGGCATCTACGCACTGGAACGGCATTCCGGCGCCGCGTTGCTGAATGCGTCCGACCCCTATGTGGACTACCTCTACACGGTGGCGCAGGTCATCGCCATGACCAGGACTGCCATCCTCAGCGGTGATGCGACGCAGATCGAAAACGTCAAGAACCTGTTCGAGACTCAGAACCAATTGGGCGCCGATCTGAGCACCCCCAGGTCTGGCAGCATCTATGCGGACACCCCCGTCTATGACGCCAACACGGCCGGCTCCGGCCCGGTGATCCCGTTTGGCGGCACAGCGATCTTCACCTACGTGGTGACCAATACCGGATCGACACCGCTGGGCAATGTCACGGTCACTGACAATGTGCTCGGCCTGCCCAGCTTCGTCGGTGGCGACTTGAATGGCAACGGCCTGCTCGATATTGGCGAAAAGTGGACCTACACCGCCTCACAGACGGTCACGGGCAGCGGTGACATCGTCAATTTGGGTACGGCCATCGGCACCGATGCAACCTCAGGCCGCAGTGCGACCGACGTCGACGCGGCCCACTACACGTCGGGCGCCTTGTCGCAGAGCCTGGGTGACAGGGTCTGGCTGGACAGCAACAGCAACGGCATCCAGGACATCGGCGAGGCGGGTGTCGCGGGCGTTACCGTGCAACTGAAGGACACCTCGGGCGGCGTGTTGCAGTCTGCGGTCACCGACGTCAACGGCAACTACATGTTCAATGTGGCGGTGGGTAGCTACCAGTTGAGCGTGCTCGCGCCAACGGGTTATTTGTTCACCCCGAATATGCGGGGCAGT
Organism: Betaproteobacteria bacterium; assembly: GCA_025358155.1. GTDB lineage: Bacteria > Pseudomonadota > Gammaproteobacteria > Burkholderiales > Burkholderiaceae_C > Pseudaquabacterium. The sequence continues at coordinate 29,060 of JANYKR010000162.1, read as the reverse complement.
AACACGGCGTTGGATAGCAATATCGATCCGACCAGCAGCACCACGGCGACGGTCAACATCGCCTTGGGCCAGACCGACCTGAGCATCGATGCCGGTCTGATCAAGGCGTCCAGCCTGTCGGGGTTCGTCTACTACGACGCCAACAACGACGGCATCAAGGGCGCGGCGGAGGTGGCGATTGCCGGCACCACGGTCACCCTTACCGGGATCAACGACCTGGGCGCTGCGGTCAACACCAGCCTGATCACGGGGGCCGATGGCAGCTACAGCTTTGCCAACTTGCGCCCGGGCACCTACGCCTTGACAGAGACACAGCCTGCGGGTTACGTGGATGGCAAGGACGGCATTGGTAGCCAAGGCGGAACAGCCGGCAACGATGTGTTCAGCAACATCGTGCTGGCGCAAGGTGTCAACGGCACGAACAACAACTTCGGCGAGCTGCGGTCGACCGGGCTGTCGGGTTTTGTTTACTTCGATGCCAACAACGATGGCATCAAGGCTGCGAGTGAGGCCGGCATTGCGGGCGCGACGGTAACGCTGACGGGCACCAACGACCTGGGCACGGCGGTCAACACCAGCACGCTGACGCTGGCCGATGGCAGCTACAGCTTCGTCAATCTGCGCCCAGGCCTGTACAAACTGACCGAGACCCAACCCGCGGGCTATGTTGATGGCAAGGACACCATCGGCAGCCAGGGTGGCACTGCCGGCAACGATGTGTTCAGCAACATCCAGCTGAATGCCGGCGTCTACGGGACCAACAACAATTTTGGTGAGGCCAAATCCACCGGTCTGTCTGGGTTTGTCTATCACGACGCCAACAACGACGGCATCAAGGGCGCCACGGAGGCCGGCATTGGCGGCGCGACGGTGACGCTCACCGGCGTCAACGATCTCGGCAGCGCGGTCAATACCAGCGTCACCACGGCCGCCGACGGCAGCTACAACTTCATCAACTTGCGTCCTGGCACGTATTCGTTGAGCGAGACGCAGCCGGCGGGCTATCTGGACGGCAAGGACAGCATCGGGTCGCTCGGCGGCAACGCTGCAAACGACTTGTTCAGCAGCATCGCGCTGAGCGCAGGCGTCAGCGGCGTGAATTACAACTACGGTGAGGTCAAAGCAGCGAGCCTGTCCGGGTTCGTCTACTTCGATGCCAACGGCGACGGCATGAAGGGTGGCACCGAGTTGGCGATCGCCGGTGCGACCGTCAAGCTGACCGGTACCAACGACTTGGGCGTGGCGGTCAACACCAGCATGATTACTGCGGCCGATGGCAGCTACAGCTTCGGCAACCTGCGCCCGGGCAATTACACGCTGACCGAGGTGCAGCCGGCCGGCTACCTGGACGGCAAGGACAGCATCGGCAGCCAGGGTGGCACCGCTGGCAACGACGTGTTCAGCAACATCGCACTGGGCTCTGGCGTCGATGGGGTGAACAACAACTTTGGCGAGGTCAAGGCTGCCAGCCTGTCAGGTTTCGTCTACCTGGATAGCAACAACGATGGTGTGAAGGCGTTGGGCGAGACCGCCATCGCTGGCGCCAAAGTCACCCTGACCGGTACCGACGACCTGGGCGCGGCAGTCAACACCAGCCTGACCACGGCGTCCGACGGCAGCTACGGCTTCACCAACCTGCGCCCGGGCACCTACACACTGACCGAGTCCCAGCCCACCGGTTACCTGGACGGCAAGGACACCATCGGCACACCGGGCGGCACAACTGGCAACGATGTGTTCAGCAACATCGTGTTGAGCGCCGGCGTCAGCGGGACGAACAACAACTTTGGCGAACTTCTCGCGGGTGGACCGGGCACCGGCACCCTGGGCTTCTGGAAGAATTGGACCCAGGTCTGGAACGGCAGCACGGCAGACGATTCGATCTTCGCCGGCAAAGGCTTCTTCCCGAAAGGTGACGTCCTGACCTACCAGTTCGGCGACACCGCGCTGCCCTATGCCAACGGCGGCCAGGTCTATGACCCGGTCAGCAACACGCTCAAGACCGGCTTGCTGCTCGGCGACTGGAACCGTGACGGCAAGACCAACAACGGCGAGCACACGATTTATTACTCGCTGAGCGAAGCCACGACCATCATGAATTCGACGCAAGGCGGGCAGGACGCGCGTTACCTGCTGGCCAAGCAGTTGATTGTGTCGTGGTTGAACTTCCTGGAGGGCAATGCGGTTACGGTTCCCGGCGGTGATTCGGTGTCGCAGGACATCACCAACGGTATCGTCTGGCTAGAGAACCACAGCCCGAACGAGGGTGGCAGTAGCGGCGGCGCCGGAGATGGCTCGTTGACGCTGTCTGCATCGAGCTTCAAGGTCAGCAGTTCCAGTCTGGATTGGACCGGCAACGACGGCACGCTGCAGAGCATGAAGGACCACGGTCAGGAAATCCAGTCACTGCTGGACTACTACAACAACACCGGCGCCAATGTCGCCACCAGCCGGGACACCGGTCTGGTCAGTGGCGACCATGCGGTGTTGTTGGGCAAGCAGGCCTACCGGGCGGAATTCGGGTCACTGGTGGCAGGTCAGGGCAGCCTGTCGCAGAACTACGCCGTGACGCCGATCGTGATTGACCTCGACGGCAATGGCATTCATACCATCAGTCGGGCCGCTGACAGCAGCGCCGGGTTTGACCTGTTCAGCAATGGCAAGCCAATCAATTCGGGCTGGATCTCGGGCGGCGACGGTTTCCTGGCCATCGACAAGAACGGCAACGGCAAGATCGACAACCTGGGCGAACTGTTCGGCGGCACCGGCAAGGGCGCAGGATTTGCCAGCCTGGCGGACTATGACAGCAACCACGACGGCCTGATCAACAACCTGGACGCCGAATTTGGCAAGTTGATGATCTGGCGCGACACCAACGGCAACCACGTCACCGATGCGGGTGAGCTGATGAGTCTGACCCAGGCCGGTGTGGTCAGCCTGACGGTGGCCTACACCGAGTTGCCGGTGATCGACGCCCAGGGCAACCTGCTGCTCGAGCGCAGCACCGCCACCCTGGCCAGCGGCGCGTCGGTGGAAATGACCGACGTGTACTTCAACGTCTCGGCCGCTGATGCAGCAGCTGCGGGTGTCAAGCTGCCGACGATGTCGGAGCTGCTGGGCAACGACAGATCGCTCGACCAGCTGTTGGGCGGGGTCGCCAGCGTCAGCCACAGCGCTGGCGCTGCCGGCGCGGCAGCCGACCCGACCGCCGTCCACGCTGACAGCGGCGAGTTGCTGCGCCGCCTGGCTGCGCTGTCGCGCGACGACTGCCACAGCGTGGCTATCGCCGGCTGATCCTCGGCCCTGTCCCACCGCCGCGCTGCGGCGCCCTTTGCGGGGCGTCGCGGCGCGGCCTTTTTTCTGGCGCTGACCTCGGTACCCACCTTGAATCACCCGCCCGCACCGCTGGCCCGGTGGCTGGCGCCAGCGCCCCGCTCCCGCAAAGCTGCAGGCAACTGGGCAGGCTTTTGCCCGGTGTTTGGGGCAATGACCCAAACCGCCTGACCGCACACTCGACAACGATGCCGATCGACAGCCCGAGCACCCACGTCCGCCCATGACCTTTGCCAGATCCCCGCAGCAAGAAGCCACCATCGGCCCGCACCCGTTGCACGAAAGTGTGGTGTTTCTGGCGCGGTTTCTGGGCACGCCGGTGCAGGTCGAACGGCTGCGCGACAGCCTGGCCTCGCACGACCAGCAACACGGCACCTCGCTTGACGCCGAGGCACTGCGCAACTTGCTGCAGCCTGCCGGCCTGGTCGGTACGGTGCTGCCGGCCGGCGTGGCCCGCCGCCCGACCGAGCTGCCCGCGCTGCTGCTGGGTGAGGCCGGCCGTTGCGTGGTGGCCTTGACACTCAAGGACGGCCGGTTCGAATGCCACTTGCCCGGCATCGACGGCAGCACCTGGCTCACGCCCGAGGCGCTGGCGCAAGAGCTGCCGCAGCCGCTGTGGCTGGCTGTGCGCCCGGCCCTGCACTTTGACGCGCGCAGCCTGCTCTACACCTTGCCGCAGGCCGGCCGCTGGTTCTGGGACACTTTCAACCGCAGCCGCTGGATGTTTGGCTGGGCGCTGCTGGGCACGCTGATGCTCAACATCTTTGGCGCGCTGATCCCGTTCTACAGCATGGCGGTGTATGACCGGGTGGTGCCCAACAACGCGATGGGCAGCCTGGCCGTGCTGACCACGGCGGCGGTCTTGCTGATGGGCTTCGAGCTGGTGATGCGGCTGCTGCGCAGCCATTTGCTGGAGGTGGCGGCGCGGCGCATCGACGTGGCGCTGTCGGCCCAGGTTTTTGCCCAGTGCTTGCGCATGCGGGCGGCCAACCGGCCGGCCTCGGGCGGGGTGCTGGCCAATACTGTGCGCGACTTCGAGGCGGTGCGCGAGTTTTTTGCCACCAGCACGCTTACCGTGCTGGGCGACCTGCCGTTCATGTTCTTCTACCTGGGCGTGATCGCGCTGGTGGGCGGCTGGCTGGCACTGGTGCCGCTGGCGGTGATGCCGGTGCTGATCGGCGTGGCCTGGGCCTCGCGCAGGCCGCTGGCGCGCAAGGTCAGCGAGTCGATGCAGGAGAGCTCGCAGCGCACTGCGCACTTGTTCGAGACCATGAACGGGCTCGACACCGTCAAGGCGCTGGGCGCCGAAGCCTGGAGCCGCCGCAAATGGGAGGCCCTCACCCAGGCCATCGCCCACAACAACCTGGAGACGCGCGAGATCACGTCGCGCATCAACTACATCAACACCGCGCTGCTGGCTGCCGCCGGCGTGGCGGTGGTGGCGGTGGGTGCGGTGATGATGGCCAACCAGGCGCTCAGCATGGGCCAGCTGATTGCGGTCAGCATGTTGGCGGGCCGGGCGCTGGCGCCGGTCAGCCAGATCGCCGGGCTGATGGTGCGCTGGGAGCAGACCAAGTTGAGCTTCGAGGCGCTCAACAAGATCATGGCCGCGCCCACCGACGATGCCGCCGCCAGCCTGCAAGCGCCGCCGCTGCGCGGTGCGCTGGAGTTTCGCGATGTCGGCTTTGCCTACCCGAACCAGCCGCCGGTGATCGAGCGGCTCAACCTCAAGATCCGGCCCGGCGAGCGGATCGGCATCATCGGCAAACTGGGCTCGGGCAAGAGCACCGTGCTGCGGCTGATCTTGAACCAGTACGCGCCCAGCACCGGCAGCGTGCTGGTCGACGATTTGGTCAACACCCAGCTTGAGCCGCTGTCGCTGCGCCGCCAGATCGGCTATGTACCGCAAGACGTGACGCTGTTCCACGGCAGCCTGCGCGAAAACGTCGAACTCGGTCGGGTGCAGGCTGACGACGCCGGGCTGCTGGCGGCCATGCGCACCAGCACCCTGGATGAAGTGATCGCGCAACTGCCCGCCGGTGTCGCCACCCAGGTGGGCGAGCGCGGTGAGCGCCTGTCGGGCGGCCAGCGCCAGCTCGTGGCGATTGCCCGGGCGCTGCTGATGCGGCCGCGATTGCTGCTGCTCGACGAGCCCAGCAGCATGGTCGACCCCGCCACCGAGCAGCGGCTGATTGCCCGCCTGCGGGCACTGCCCGAGACCACCGTGGTGCTGGTCACCCACCGCATGGCGATGCTGGCCTTGGTCGACCGCCTGGTGGTGATGGACCGAGGCCGGGTGCTGGCCGACGGCCCGCGTGATGAGGTGCTCAAGGCCTTGGCCCAGCAGCGGCCGGTCGAGGACGCGGCGGCCAATGCCAGCGCCGCGCCTCCAGCCGCCCAGGTATCGCCAGCCGCTCCAGCGGCACCCGCCAGCGGCACCTTCGGCGCGGTGACCTTGCGGGGTGCGTCATGACCGGCACCGTGGACGTGCGGCCCCTGCCGTCGCCGCATCCCGACCCCGACCGGGGCCCGCGTCGCACGGTGGCCGCGATGGTGGCGCTGATTGCGCTGTTTTTGGTCACTGCCCTGGTCTGGGCCATGCTGGCCGAGCTGGACGTGGCGGTGCAGGCACGCGGCTCGGTGATCCCGCCGAGCCGGCTGCAAGAGGTGCAAAGCCTGGAGGGCGGCATCGTCGAACAACTGCTGGTCGCGCCAGGCCAGGCGGTCAAGAAGGGCCAGTTGCTGGCCCGGCTCGACACCTTGCAGTACACCTCGACCGCCGGTGAAAGCCGCCAGCACTGGCTGGCTGCGGTGGCCGGCCGGGCCCGGGTCGAGGCGCTGCTGTCGGGCAGTGCGCCGCGTTTTGATGCGGCCTGGCAACGCGAAGCCCCCGAGCTGATCGCCAAGGAGACCCAGCTCTGGCGCGACGCCCTGCGCGAGTACCAGTCCAACGGTGCCGCGGCCCGCGAGGCGGTGTTGCGCCGGCGCAGCGAGCTGGCCGAGGCGCGCGCCCGCATTGAGCTGCTGCAGTCGGCAGTCAAGGTGGGTGAAGAAAGCTTTGCGATCGAGGAGCGCTTGTTCAAGGAGGGCGCCGGCGCCCGCGCCGACTACCTGGCCGCGCAGCAGCGCCTGATGGGCCAGAAGGCTGACCAAGACAGCCTGCAGCAGTCGCTGCCGCGCTTGTCGGCCGGGCTGGCCGAGGCCCAGGCCACGGCGGCCGAGTCCGACGCCAAGGCGCGTGCCCAGTGGGGCGCACAGCGCAGCGATTTCGAGACCAAGTCGGCCGCGCTGGCCAGCACCTTCAGCGGCCAGCAGGACAAGGTGGCGCGGCGCGAGGTGCTCTCGCCGCTGGACGGTGTGGTCAACCGGGTGCTGGTGGCCACGCTGGGCGGGGTGGTGGCGCCGGGCAAGTCGATCCTGGAGATCGTGCCCGACGAGGCCAAACTGCTGATGACCGCGCGCATCAGGCCGGCCGACATCGGCTTTCTGCGCGCCGGCCAGACCGCCAGCGTGCGGGTGCTGGCCTATGACGCCAGCACCCACGGCAAGATGGAGGCCACGGTGGCCCGGGTCGGCGCCGATGCGGTGCTCGACGAGCACAACGAGCCCTATTTCGAGGTGCAGCTCAGCGCCGAGCGGGACCAACTCAAGCTGCACGGCAAGCCGCTGGCCATCACCCCTGGCATGCCGGTCGACATCGGCATCCTGACCGGCCAGCGCAGCGTCATGCAGTACCTGCTCAAGCCGGTGCTGCGCGGCGTGCAGGGCGCGCTGCAGGAGCGCTGATGATCAGGCACCCGTTCAGATCCTGCCGCATGGCCGGCCCGCCCGTCGCACCGAGCTGGGGTGGGCATGGCCTGCGCTGGTCCGGGCTGATCGCCGGGGTGGTCACACTTTGGGGGCTGGCCGGTGCACTGCCAGCGGCTGCGCAAGAGGCATCAGCCGACCACCTGGTTCAGCCCGAAACCAGCTTTGAACCGGCCTTGCTGGCACCCCGCGTGCCGCCGCCCGAGGCGCAGACCGAAAGCCTGCCCGCGCTGCTGGCCCGGGTGCTGGCGCGCGATCCGCAAGTGCGGGTGGCGGAATCGCTGCTGCAGGCCGTGCAGGAGCGGCAGAAGCAGGCGCGCTCCCGGCTGGGGCCCAACGTGACGGTGCTGGCCGCCCAGGGCCGCAGCAACGAAATCGAATTCGGCAGGCACATCGACCGTTTCACCAGCCGCGCCGAGGTCGGACTGCGCTGGAACCTGTACAACGGCGGCAACGACCTGGCCGAACTCGACGCCGCCTCGCGCGACACCGAAGCTGCGGCGCAAGACCTGCGGCGCGCCCGCGAGGACAGCTGCGAAAGAGTGGCCGAAACCTACGTCGAGTTGCTGCGCCTGCAAAGCCTGCTGCCGCTGGCCGCCGAGCGGCTGACCGCTGTGCAACGCCTGGCCGCGCAAGTGGGCCGCCAGAACCAGGCCGGCAAGGCCAGCGACGCCGACACCACCCAGGCCGCTGCCTCGCTGCTGGATGCCGAGATCGCCGTCGAGCAACTGCAGGCCGACTACGAAAGCGCCCGGGCCAAGCTCGCAGCCCAGGTGGGCGACGAGGTGCGGGCGGTGCAGCCTGTGCAATGGCTGGCGCTGCCGGGCCAGGCGGCCGACGGCGCCGGCAACCCGCCTGGCGTGGTGCTGGCCGTGCAGCGGCGGGCCGACGCGGCCCTGGCCCGGGTGCGGCCCACCGCCAGCCTGCTGGCGCCACGCATCGACCTGGAACTGCGCCAACAAGCCAGTGACCGCACTTTGCCCGCCATGACCACCGAGCAGCAGCGGGTCTGGCAGTTGACAGCGCGCTGGGACATCCCGGTGATGGGCGAGGCGGCGGCCCGCCGCAACGAGACCGAGCGCCGCGCCGAGGCGGCCGCAGCCGAGGCAGAGCGTGTGGCGCGTGGCGTGTCAGCCGAGCTGCAGGCACTGGGCCCGCGCATCCTCAACGCCGAGCGGGCGGTGGCCCAACTCGACCGCCAGATCGTCCAGTACGGATTGCTGGTGCGCGCCGGTGAGCTGCAGTTTGAAGCAGGCCGGCGCAGCGTGTCCCAGCTCATCGCCCTGCGTGAGAGCCGCTACAGCGCCGAGCAGCGCCGCGCCGAGCAGGCCCAGCGCCTGCTGGCCGCGCAGCTGCGGCAACTGGCACTGGGCGGCGGTCTGCTGCCTGCGCTGGGTTTGGGCAGCGGCATCTAGCCGCCCACGCTCCTCGGGGCTGGCTGCGACCTGAGCTCGAACTCTGGCAGGGCGGTGCAGCACGGCCTGGTCGGTTAGTCGCACCGCTTGCGGCCTTACATCTTGCAGTTGCGCGCTGGGTCGGTGAGTGCCTTGCTGGCCACGCCGACCAGCTTGTTCTCCTTGCCCACCACCTGGCGCAGGTAGATGTCCTGCACCGGGTTGTGGGCCTTGGACAGGCTGAACAGGCCGCGCGGGCTGTCGATCTTCGACTTTTCGACCGCCGCTGCAAATTCGGCCTTCTTGCTGACATCGCCCTTGACCGCGTTCAGGCCGATGGCCAGGATCTGCGCCGCGTCGTAGCCCTGCACGGCATACACGTCGGGCTGCAGCTTGTAGGTCTTGGCGTAGGCCAGCCTGAAGGCCGCATCGCGCGGCGTGCCCAGACTGTCGGCGTAGTGCAGGGTGGTGAACAGGCCGTCGGCGGCATCACCCTGGGCCTCCAGCGTGCCGTCGGTCAAAAAGCCGGCGCCGTACAGCGGGATGCTTTTCTTCAAGCCGGCCGCAGCGTAGTCCTTGACAAACTTGACCGCACCGCCGCCGGCAAAAAAGGTGTAGACCGCGTCGGGCTTGGCCGCTGCGATCTCGGTCAGCAATGCCTGAAACTCCACTCCCGGGAACGGAAGGCTCAGCTCCTTGACCACCTGCCCGCCGCCCTTTTCGAACGCCTCCTTGAAGCCCTTGACCGACTCGTCGCCGGCAGCGTACTTCCAGGTGATGGTGACGACTTTCTTGGCGCCTTTCTTGGCCACCACCTCGCCCATCGCGTAGCCCGGCTGCCAGTTGCTGAAGCTGGAGCGGAAGATGTTGGGCGCGCACATCGCGCCGGTCACCGCATCGGCGCCGGCATTGGGCACGATCAGCAGGGTGCCGCTGTCCTTGGCCACCTTGGCCATGGCCATCGCCACCCCCGAATGCACGGTGCCGACCAGCACGTCCACTTGGTCGCGCTTGACCAGCTTGTTGACGTTGTCGGTGGCCTTGCTCGGGTCGCTCTCGTCGTCGACCTTGAAAAACTCGACCTCGCGGCCGGCGATCTTGCCGCCGGTCTCGGCGAGCTGCAGCCGGAAGCCGTTTTCGATCGCCGTTCCCAGCGCGGCAAAGGTGCCGGTGTACGGCAGCATCAGGCCGACCTTGAGCTTGGTTGCGGTCTGGGCCTGGACCGCAGTCGGCGCAGCGCCAGCGGCGAGCAGCAGGCTCATCAGGCTGATGCGGGCCAGCAGGTGGCGAGGGTTCGGGGCAGGTGCTCGGGTCATGTCATGTCTCCGGTCTGAGGGCGCGAATAGGCTGGGTGGAAGGGTCTCGCTGCAGCGTGCCGCGACCAATGGGCGCCCGGCAATGAAAAGCAGCGAAACGCAGCAAAGCCAGCAATTTTGTACCCGGCACGCGCCGCTCGGCGTTGGCGCTCTGAAAATGTCAGCGCCGCTGCAACCCGGCAGCGACAGTTCGGGCGCCAGCATCCTGCCGCGCCAAACCCCACACCGGAGACCCCCCCATGACCCACGCCTTCATCTGCGACGCTATCCGCACCCCTTTCGGCCGCTACGGCGGCGCGCTCTCCAGCGTGCGCACCGACGACCTGGGCGCGATCCCGCTCAAGGCGCTGATGGCCCGCAACCCCAAGGTCGACTGGGACGCGCTGGCCGACGTGCTCTACGGCTGCGCCAACCAGGCCGGCGAGGACAACCGCAACGTGGCCCGCATGGCCGCGCTGCTGGCGGGGCTGCCGGTGGGCGTGCCCGGCGGCACCATCAACCGCTTGTGCGGCTCGGGCCTGGATGCGCTGGGCACGGCCGCGCGGGCCATCAAGTCGGGTGAAGCCCAGCTGATGATTGCCGGCGGCGTCGAGAGCATGAGCCGGGCGCCGTTTGTGATGCCCAAGGCCGAGACCGCCTTCAGCCGGGCCAATGCGGTCTACGACACCACCATCGGTTGGCGCTTTGTCAACAAGCTGATGAAGGCGATGCACGGGGTTGACTCGATGCCCGAGACGGCCGAGAACGTGGCCACCGACTTCAAGATCGAGCGCGAGGCGCAAGACCGCATGGCGCTGGCCAGCCAACTCAAGGCGGTGGCGGCGCAACAGTCGGGCTTCTTTGATGCCGAGATCACGCCGGTCAGCATCGCCCAGAAAAAAGGTGAGGCGTTGATCGTCAGCAAGGACGAGCACCCGCGTGAAACCAGCCTGGAGGCGCTGGCCAAATTGAAAGGCGTGGTACGGCCCGACGGCACCGTCACTGCCGGCAATGCCAGCGGCGTCAACGACGGGTCGTGCGCGCTGCTGCTGGCCAGTGAGTCTGCGGCCGCCCGCCACGGCCTGACGCCGCGGGCCCGGGTGGTGGGCATGGCCACGGCCGGCGTGGCCCCGCGCATCATGGGTTTTGGCCCGGCGCCGGCCACCCGCCGGGTGCTGGAGTTGACCGGGCTGAGCCTGGCGCAGATGGACGTGATCGAGCTCAACGAGGCCTTTGCCGCGCAAGGCCTGGCGGTGCTGCGCGACCTGGGCCTGGCGGATGACGACGCCCGGGTCAACCCGAACGGCGGCGCCATCGCGCTCGGCCATCCGCTGGGGGCCAGTGGTGCCCGGCTGGCGACCACGGCGGTCAACCAGTTGCACCGCATGAACGGTGGACGCGGCGGGCGTTACGCGCTGTGCACCATGTGCATCGGCGTGGGCCAGGGCATCGCGCTGGTGCTGGAGCGGGTGTAACCGACGCTGACGGCGCAGGGCTGCTCGACATCAAACCGCTGCGCCAAGGGTTGCTGCTGCTCGGCTGGCGCCAGCCCAGTGCGCTTCAGCCCGGCGGGCGCCAGCGGCCGAGGTGGCTGGTCAGCCGCCCAAACGCTTGGTCGGTACTGATCGCCAGCGCCGCCAGCACCAGCGCGCCCTGCAGCACGTAGGCGGTGTTGAAGCCGCTCAGGCCGATGATGATGGGCGAGCCCAGGCTGCGTGCGCCAACGGTAGACGCCACGGCGGCCGTGCCGATGTTGATGACCACCGCGCTGCGCAAGCCCGCCAGCAGCACCGGTGCGGCCAGCGGCAGCTCGACCAGGCGCAGCCGCTGCCAGCGGCTCAGCCCCATGCCGGTGGCCGCATCCTGCACGCTGGCGGGTACCGATTCGATGCCGGCAACCGTGCCGCGCACGATCGGCAGCAGGCTGTACAGCGTCAGCGCCAGCAGGGCAGGTTCAGGCCCGAAGCCGATCAGCGGCACGGCCAAGGCCAGCACGGCCACCGGCGGCACGGTCTGGCCGATGGCCACACAGGTTTCGACCAGCGGCCTGAACTCACGCCCGGCGGGCCGGGTCACCCCGATGCCGGCCGCCACCCCCAGCAGCGCTGCCAGCGTGCCCGAGGCCGCCACCAGCAGCAGATGCGCGCCCAGCAGCGCGACAAAACTGTCCTGCTCGTACATCGGCCGGTCCAGCGTCGGAAACGCAGCCGCAAACAGCGGCTCGAGGGCCGGCATGCCCCAGGCCAGCGCCAGCAGCGTGGCCAGCGACCAGGCCAGCGGGTCACGCCAGAGCCGGTGCACCGGGCCGTTCCCATTGGCACCCACAGCGCCAGGTCTGGGGCGGGTCGGCGGCGGGCTGGCAGTTGTCATGGCCTGGGCAACAGGTCGCCAAAGTGCAACACCCCCAGCGTCTGGCCTTGCCTATCGACGACTGGCACCCGCTCGGCCCGGCGCTGCACCAGGGCCGACAGCGCCTCCAGCAGGTTCAAGCTGTCCGGCAGCGGCTCGGCACTGGCCAGGTCAGGCCCGGGCAGCTCGCCGCGCCGGGTGCAATCGGCCACGGTCCGCAGCGCCAGCAGTCTCAGGCCCAGGCCGGCGCGGCCAAAAAAATCGGTCACCGCCGCTTGCGCCGGCGCCAGCAGCAGTTCGGCCGGCGTGCCGGCTTGCAGGATGCGGCCCCGGTCCAGCAGCACGATGCGGCTGGCCAGCAGCAAGGCCTCGGCGATGTCGTGCGTCACCATCACGATGGTCTTGCCGGTGTCGCGCTGGATGCGCGCCAGCGCGGTCTGCAGAGCGGCGCGATTGACCGGGTCGAGCGCGCCGAAGGGCTCGTCCATCAGCAAGATCTCGGGGTCGGCGGCCAATGCCCGGGCCACGCCCACCCGCTGCTGCTGGCCACCCGAGAGCTGGTGCGGGTAGCGCGGGCCAAACTGGTCGGGCGCCAGGCCCAGCAGGTCGAGCAGCGCTTGCACCCGGGCGGCGATGCGCGCCGCTGGCCAGCCGAGCAGGGTCGGCACCGTGGCGATGTTGCGCGCCACCGTCCAGTGCGGAAACAGCCCCGTCGACTGGATCACGTAGCCCATGCGCCGGCGCAGGTCCTCGGGCGCGCCGCTTCGGATGTCACGGCCCAGCACCTGGATTTCGCCGCTGTCGGGCTCGATCAGCCGGTTGATGAGCCGCAGCAGGGTCGATTTGCCCGAGCCCGAGGCGCCGATCAGCAGCGTGAACTCGCCCGGCGCGATCTGCAGCGACAGCCGGTCGAGCGCCTGTACCGCTCCAAAGCGTTTGCTGACCTGGTGCAGCGTGATCAGCGGCGGCACGGGCGCCGGGTTCACCGGCCCGGCCCCCCCGGCCCAGCCACCACACGACCGAGCAGCACAAACAGTGCATCCACCGCCAGCGCCAGCGCCACCACCGGCAGCACACCCAGCAGCACGAGGTCGTTGGCGCTGCCGAGCAAGCCCTGGAACACCAGCGCACCAAAGCCGCCCGCACCGATCAGCGCCGCCAACACCGCCAGCCCGACACTTTGCACCGCAGCCACCCGCAGCCCCGAGACCAGCACCGGTGCTGCCAGCGGCAGCTCCAGCCGCCAGAACAACTGGCGCGGGCTCAGGCCCTGGCCGCGGCCGGCCTCTCGCAGCTCGGCCGCCACCTGTTCCAGGCCGGCGGCCAGGCCGTGCACCACCGGCAGCAGCGCATACAGGCCGAGGGCGATCACTGCCGGCCACAGGCCGATTCCGGCAATGCCCCAGCCCGGCAACTGGCCGCCCAGCCAGGCCAGCGGCACGATCAGCAGGCCGAACAGCGCCACCGCCGGCACGGTCTGGATCACGTTGAGCGCTGCCAGCAAGGGCCGGGCGATCCGCGCCCCTCGGGCCGCCGCCCAGCCCAGTGGCAAGCCGAGCACCAGAGCGGCCGCCAGCGCGCTGGCCACGATCTGCAGGTGACGCCAGCCGGCGGCCTGGAACACCTCGGCCCGGTTGTGGTACTCCTTGAGCAGCGACAGTTCGTCCAACCGGCCCGACGCGAGCAGCGCCGCCAGGGGCGCAAGCAGCAGCACCAGCAACCCGGCCCCCGCTGCAGCGCGCGCAGACCGCCCGAGCCCCGGCCGAAGCCGCTGCAGCGCATCGGCAGTGGCCAGGCCGGCCAGCAGGGCCAGCGCCCAGAATCCAGCGCCCAGCGAGACCCGCGTCAGGTTGGGGCTGCCGCTCGGCTGCGCCAGCCCGGGGGCATGGCTGCCCGCCAGCGCCAACTCGGCGGCATGGCTGCCCATCAGCGCCAGCAGCCCGGCCAACCCGGCGGCCGCCGCCAGCGCCACCCCGATGTGCACCGCCGGCCGGGGCGCTGCGGCCACGGCGGCAACCAGTGCGGCGGCCGGCAGCAACAACGCCCACCAAGCCCCTTGCAGCAGGCCCGCCAGCGCCACGCCCTGGCCGCTGACCAGCCGATTGGGCGCGACGCTCAGCACAGACCCGGCCAGCGCCGCCACGCCAGCGGCTATCACCAGCAGCGCCAAGACCCGGTTCTGCACCCCAACCCGTGCTGGCCCCGCACCCGGAGCCTGGACGGGGTCCCGGCCCGGTGACGCAGGCGCATCCGCCGCACCCGGGGCCGGGCTCACTTGACCAGGCCCTGCGCCTTGAGCCAGGCCTGCGCCACGCTGCGGGCGTCCTGACCCGCGAGGGCGATCTGGGCGTTGAGCCGCTGCAGCGTGGGCGCATCGAGTGCGGCAAACACCGGCGCGAGCAGCGGCGCGATGCGGGGCTCGCGGGCCAGCACGTCGGCGCGCAGCACCGGCGCGGGCGCGTAGACCGCCTGCACCGCGAGGTTGTCCTCCAGGATCACCAGGCCCAGCGCGGCCACCGGACCGTCGGTGCCGTAGGCCATCGCGGCATTGACGCCCGAGGTCTGTTCAGCGGCGGCACGGGTGGTGGCTGCGGTGTCGCCACCGGCCAGGGTCAGCAATTGCGATTGCTTGAGCTTGAAGCCGTAGGCCGTCTGGAAGGCCGGCAGCGCGTCGGGCCGCTCGACAAACTCGGCCGACGCCGCCAGCTTGACGATGCCGCCCGCCGTGACCCAGCGGCCAAAGTCGGCCAGGGTCTTGAGCCGGTGGCGCGCCGCCAGGTCTTGCCGGATCGCAATCGCCCAGGTGTTGTTGGCCGGTGCGCAGGGCAGCCAGACCAGCTTGTTTTTCTCGGCGTCCAGTGCCTTGGCCCGGGCCCAGCCAGCCTCGCGATTCTTCCAGACCGGGTTTTTTTCATCGGCAAAGAAGAAGGCGCCGTTGCCGGTGTACTCGGGGTAGAGGTCGATCTCGCCGGCCAGCAGCGCGCCGCGCACGATCGGCGTGCCGCCGAGCTGCAGCCGGTTCTCGGTCTTGATGCCACCGGCCTCCAACACCTGCACGATCAGCTGGCCCAGCAGCGAGCCCTCGGTGTCGATCTTGGACCCCACCCGCACCGGGCGAGCGGGCTTTGCAGCAGCCGTTTGAGCCAGCGAGGGGCGACCGGCCAGCACGGCGGTGGCGGCCAATGCTGCGGCCAGCAGACGGCGATGGCGAGAGAACTGCTTGGGCATGTGCGGCCTCGATGTCGGATGGTGCGGATTGGGGGTTGATGGGGTGCGGATGGGGTTGCGGATGCGCTTTTGGATGCGCTTGTGGATGTGGGTGCGGATGTGGTTGCGGCAAGCGTGGGTGCAGCCTTCAGCGCCCCGCAAAACTCGGCGCGCGCTTCTCGGCAAACGCGGCCTTGCCCTCTTGCAGGTCGGCGCTGGCGGCGCACAGCGCTTCGCGCTCGCGCAGGCGTGCCAGATCAAACTCGGCTCGGGCAATCTCGTTGAGCGAGGCTTTCATGCCGCGCAAGGCCAGCGGCGCACCGGCTGCCAGCGCTTCGGCGATGGCTTGCACTTCGGCATCGAGCTGACCGGATTCGGCCAGCCGGTCGAGATAGCCCAACGCCAGCAACTCCGCCGCCGGCACACTCTCGGCCAGCAGGAACAAACGCTTGGCGGTGGCCAGGCCGAGCCGCGAAACGTAGCGCCGCAGGCCGTTGGGGTAGTAGTGCAGGCCGAGACGGGCCGCCGGCATGCGCAGCGCCATGCCGGCCGCGCCGACCCGGAAGTCACAGGCCAGCGCCAGGTCGATGGCGCCGCCGTAGACGCTGCCGTTGAGCCGGCAGACCGTGGGCAAAGCCAATGCCTCCAGCCGGTCCACCGTCTGCTCGAACAGCTGCGGCCCGGCGCTGTGGGCCTGGGCCGGGCCATCCAGCTCACCGAGGTGAAAGCCCGAGCAAAAGCTGCGGCCACTGCCGGTCAGCACCAGCAGCTTGACGCTGGCATCAGCGGCCAGGGCATCGAAGTGCTGTTGCAGCGCTAGCAGGTCTTCGACATGCAGGCGGTTGTGCTGGTCTGGCCGGTTCAGCGTCAGGGTGGCGCGGCCGTCACTCAAGTGCAGCAAGGGCAGGCCATGGGCTTGGGCGGGGCGCATGCACGAAGTATCCGGTACCCAGCCGCAAGCCGGGTCGGGTTGACGTCACTGACAAGCCGGGCGTCCGTCCCTGACAATCTATCCCATGAGCACCCTGTCCTTGTCCGACTCGCGCCAGGCCTGGTGGCGCCTGTTCGCCACGTTGCTGCTGATGACCATCGGTTCGGCCGGCATGTACGTGGTCTCGGTCACGCTGCCGGCGGTACAGGCCGACTTTGGCATCACCCGGTCCGAGGCCTCGCTGCCCTACACCCTGCTGATGATCGGCTTTGGCATCGGCTGCGTGGTGATGGGCAAGCTGGCCGATCGCTTCGGCATCGTGCCGGTGATCGTGCTGGGCGCGATCAGCCTGGGTGTGGGCTTTGTCGGCATTGGCTTTGTCGGCAGCATCACCGGTTTTGCGGTGCTGCAAGGCCTGTTCATAGGCTTGTTTGGCAGCAGCGCCACCTTTGTGCCGCTGGTGGCCGACACCTCGCTCTGGTTTGTCAAGCGGCGCGGCATCGCGGTGGCGGTCTGCGCCAGCGGCAACTACCTGGCGGGCGCGGTATGGCCGCCGGTGGTGCAGCACTTTGTCGCCACGGTGGGCTGGCGGCCGACCTACATCGGGCTGGGCCTGTTCACCGCCGTCACCATGCTGGCGCTGGCCGGGCTGATGCGCGCCAAGTCGCCCGCTGCGGTCACCGCACCGGTCAAGAAAGGCGGCCCGGTGCCGTCGAGCCGGCCCTTCGGCCTGAGCCTGAACCAGGCCCAGGGCCTGCTGTGCGTGGCCGGCACCGCCTGCTGCGTGGCGATGGCGATGCCGCAGGTTCACATCGTGGCTTACTGCGGCGACCTGGGCTTTGGCGCAGCGCGTGGTGCCGAGATGCTCAGCCTGATGCTGGCCTGCGGCATCGTCAGCCGGCTGGTATCGGGCGCCATCTGCGACCGGATCGGCGGCGTGCGCACGCTGCTGCTGGGCTCGTTCCTGCAGGGCGTGGCGCTGCTGATGTTCATCCCCTTCGACGGTCTGCTCTCGCTGTACGTGGTCTCGGCGATGTTCGGGCTGTTCCAGGGCGGCATCGTGCCCAGCTACGCGATCATCGTGCGTGAGCACTTCCCGCCGGCCGAGGCGGGCGCCCGGGTTGGCACGGTGATCATGTGCACGCTGTTTGGCATGGCGCTGGGCGGCTGGATGTCGGGCAAGGTGTTCGACCTGACCGGTAGCTACCACGCGGCCTTTGTCAACGGCGCGCTCTGGAACGCGCTGAACCTGTCGGTGGCGCTGTTTTTGCTATGGCGGGTGCGCCGGCCGGGTGCCGGGGCCGGGCCGCAGCGGCCGCTGGGCAGCCTGCCCACAGCCTGAGTGAAGGCGCACCGATTGTCCGAGGCCCGGGCCGGATGAGCAGCCCGGACGACACCGCCACCGGCGTGGACCGCCGCGCACTGCTGGCGGTGCTGCTCGGGGTGGCCCTGGCCACGCTCGACAGCGCGATCTGCAACACCGCCTTGCCGCTGATTGCGGCCGACCTGCGCACCCTGCCGGCAGCGTCGATCTGGGTCATCAACGCCTACCAGCTCGCTGTGGTGGCCACGCTGCTGCCGTTTGCCGCGCTGGGTGACAAGCTGGGGCCACGCCGCATCCACCTGGGCGGGCTGGCGTTTTTCACGCTGGCGTCGGTGGCCTGTGCATTGGCCGACACGCTGGGCAGCTTGACCGCAGCGCGGGCGCTGCAGGGCATAGGCGCGGGCGCGATGATGAGCGTCAACGTCGCGCTGATCCGCCAGATCTACCCGGCCGCCCGGCTGGGCCGGGGCGTGGGCTTGAACGCGCTGGTGGTGGGGGCGTGTTTTGCCGCCGGGCCCACCGCGGCGTCGTTGGTGCTGTCGGTGGCCAGCTGGCACTGGTTGTTTGCGGTCAATCTGCCGTTGGGCGCCATCGCGCTGGTTTATGGCTGGCGGGCGTTGCCGCGCACGGCACCCAGGGGCCACGCCTTCGACCCGCTGACGGCGGCACTGACCGGTTTGAGTTTTGCCGCGCTGATCGGCGCGCTGGGCAGCGCCGCCCAGCGTGAGCCCTGGCCCTGGACCTCCGCGCTGCTGGTGGCGATGGCCGTGTGTGGCGGCCTGCTGCTGCGCCGCCAGGCCGGCCATCCGGCACCGATGTTGCCGGTGGACTTGCTGCGCCGGCCGCTGTTTGCGCTGTCTGTGGCCACCGCGCTGGCAGCGTTTGCGGCGCAGGGCCTGGCTTTTGTCGGGCTGCCGTTCTATTTCGAGTTGGTGCTGCACCGCAACCCGGTCGACACCGGCTTCTTGATGACGCCCTGGCCGATTGTGGTGGCGCTGGCCGCGCCCATCGCCGGACGCCTGTCGGACCGGCATCCGCCCGGCCTGCTGGGCGGGGTAGGCCTGGCGCTGATGTGTGCGGGTCTGGTGCTGCTGGCGCTGCTGCCGGCCGATGCCAGCACGCCCGACATCGTCTGGCGCATGGTGATTTGTGGCGCCGGTTTTGGCGGCTTCCAGTCGCCCAACCTGCGCGCCCTGATGGCCAGCGCCCCGCCCGAGCGCAGCGGTGGCGCCAGCGGCATGATCGCGGTAGCCAGGCTCACCGGCCAGGCGGTAGGCGCCGCGCTGGTAGCGCTGTGTTTTGGCTTGGGGGGTGCCGCCGGCCCGAGCTGGGCGCTGGCCTTGGGCGCCGGGTTTGCCGGCGTGGCGGCGCTGGCCAGCCTGGCCCGCTTGTGGGCAGTCTGAGGGACAGCCCGCGCTGCGTCAACGCACCGTGTAGCCGTGGCCGTCCATGCAGGCGGCGGTGGCGCGGTTGAAGACGCTGGCGTCGTTCATCGCGCTCGGCAGGGTGGTGGCCCAGCGGTTGCAATCCTGGCGGTCGGCTTCGGTCTGAGCCGCGCTTTGGCCATTCCGGGGGTAGATCACCGGATCGGGCGCCAGGCGCTGCGGCGGTTGGGCCGGGCTGGCTTGCTGAACCGGCACCGGGACGTAGACCGGCGCTGGCTCCACCACTACATAACCCGGATAGCCCGGATAACCGTAGCTGTAGGGGTAGGCGCCCAGGCCCACGCCCAGCGCGACGCCGCCAAAAAACAGCCCCGGGCCCCAGTAGACGCCACCGTGGCGGTAACCGCCGTAACCGTAGCCGCCGTGTCCGTAATTGCCGCCATGCACGTAAGCGCCTCTGCCGCCGTGGCGGCTCTGGGCTTCGGCCGACAGCGGCACCAGCGCAGTGATTGCAAGCATGCCGGCAACCAGCGACCGGCGGCCAAGGGTCAGGATGTTCATGGTGTGGCTCCTTCAAGCCCCGCGATTTTCGCGCTTTTGGCGCGTTCTGGCGTTGTCTGCCGTGTAAATCTGGCCGGGGCCCTCCGCACCCTACTGAGCGCCTGGCGCCTCGCTGCCCAGCGGCGTGACGATCTCGAACAGGGGCTTGAAGGTGTCGAGCATCGCCATCAGCTGGCCCAGCGCGGCGGCGTTGCCGTCGATGCGGGCCTGGCCTGCAACCATCGCCTGGGCGAATGTCGTGCGCTGCAGGCTGATGTCGTCCAGCGTTGCCTTGCTCAGGCTGATGTGGGCGTCGGGCTTGGCGGCGTGCTCGCCCATCACATGGCTGAGCACCGAGTTTTCCAGCGTCAGCTGCACTTTCTGGTTCAGGTCGGTGAAGGTCCAGTTGACGGTGATGGCCTTGCCCGCCGCCTTGTCGGGGTTGAGCCGCACCGCCAGGTAGTCAAAAAACAGGTCCAGCGGGATCGCCTTGACCACGTCCGGTGCGCTGGTGTTGGTGGCGCCGCCCTTGGGCATGCCGTTGCGCAACTCATTGGCGCCGGAGAGGTAGACGTTGCGCCACACGCCCGACTCGGCCTGGTAGCCCAGCTGCTCCATCGCGTCGGCCGCCAGCGCCCGGGCGGCGGTGTTCTTGGGGTCGGCATACACCAGCTGCATCACCACCTCAGCCACCCAGCGGTAGTCGCCTTTGGCAAAGTCCTCGCGCGCCAGGGCCAGCACCGCGTCGGCACCGCCCATGTAGCGCACGCTGCGGCGGGCGGACTCCACCTGCGGCAGCGGGTTCAGGTTGGCCGGGTTGGCGTCGTACCAGCCCAGGTACTTCTGGTAGACCGCCTTGGCGTTGTGGCTGACTGTGCCGTAGTAGCCGCGTGCAAACCACTCACTCGAGAGGCTGTCGGGCAGCTTGATCGTCTCGGCGATCTCGCGCGGCTTGAGGCCCAGGTTGAGCAAGCGCACGGTCTGGTCGTGGATGTACTGGTACAGGTCGCGCTGCTTGCGCAACAGGTGGTCGATGCGCGCTGCGCCAAATGTGGGCCAGTGGTGCTGGGCCACGATGAACTCGCTGCGCGCGCCGTACAGCCGGCGCATCTGCTCGATGTACTTGGCCCAGGCCAGGCCGTCGCGTATCTCGGCGCCGCGCAGCGTGTACAGGTTGTGCAGGTTGTGGGTGACGTTTTCGGCTGCGTTCAAGACCTTGAACTGCGGAAAATACAGGTTCATCTCGGCCGGCGCCTCGGTGCCAGGGGTGAGCTGGATCTCCATCGTCACGCCGTCGATCGTGCGGGTGTCGAGTGGCTTCTCGACCACGTCGGTGGGGGCGATCAGCGAGATGCTGCCGCGTGACAGCATGCGGCCCAGGCCGGTGTCGACCTGGCCCCGCTCACCCGGCGGCACGAACACGCCAAACTGGTACTGCGCCCGGCGCGACATCGCGTTGCCGGCGATCACGTTTTCGCTCACCGCGTGCTGCATGAAGGCCTGCGGCGCCAGCACCGCCACCCGCCCGGCCTTGACATCGGCCTCGTCGATCACGCCGCGCACGCCGCCAAAGTGGTCGGCATGGCTGTGAGAATAAACCACCGCCCGCACCGGCTTGCGCGGCCGGTGCTGGTAGTACAGCTCGAGTGCGGCGCGCGCGGTTTCGGTGGTCAGCAGCGGGTCGATCAGGATCAGGCCGGTGTCGCCCTCGATGATCGTCATGTTGGAGATGTCTAGCGAGCGAACCTGGTAGACCCGGTCGGTCACCTTGAACAGGCCGTGGATCTGGTTGAGCTTGGCCTGGCGCCACAGGCTGGGGTTGATGCTGTCGGGCGGCTGCACCTGGGCATCGATGAAGGCGTGGCCTTTCATGCTGTAGACGATCTTGCCGTCCGCGCTGCGGATCTCGCCGTCCGGCAGCGTGGCGATGAAGCCGCGCCTGGCCTCCTCAAAATCGGTCTGGTCGGCAAACGGCAGGCTTTGCTGCACGCGCTGGTTGGCCGCCAGCGTGGCCGGCTCGGCCGGCCGTGGCAGGCCGGTCTGCGCAAGACAGGGCAGGCTGCTGGCCAGCATCAGCGCTACAGCGCAGCCCCACACGCTGGGCCGCCGCAGCCGGGGCCGTGGGCTTGGAACAGGGGGCATGGCGGACGCTCCTGGTTGGGATCAAGCATCATGCCGCCTGCATCGCTATCCCCTGAATGGGGGTTGTTACCAAGTCCGTTGGCGCGGGTGCGGGCAGGCAGAATGCCGCGGCCATGACCAGACCAAGATCAAGCGGGACGGGGCTTTTTTTGAGGGCGACGTTGCGGCGGCGCTTGCTGGCCGGCGCCTTGCCGGGGCTGCTGGCGGCTGGCAGCCTGGCGCAGACCGGGGGCATGTCGCAAACCAGTGGCAACCTGCAGCCGGCAGCCCGTGCGCTGTACACGGCCCCAGCCACCACCACGCCGGCCACCGCCGGGGCAATCACCGCCGTGCGGTTGTTGCCTGATGAGCGCCTGCCTCTGGACGGCAGCTTGTCGCATCCCGCCTGGCAACGAGCGCCGGCGTTTGCCGACTTTGTCGAAAAGGGCCCCGTCACCGGCGGCGTGCCGCTGCACCCGACCCGGGTGAGGGTGCTGTTCGATGCTCAGGCCATCTACGTCGGTGTCGAGGCGCTGGACCCCGAGCCCGCGCTGATCCGGGCGCCGCTGGTGCGGCACGACGGTGTCAACCGCACCCAGGACTTTGTGGTGGTCTACCTGGACGCCATCGGCAGCCGGCAGTCGGCGCAGTTCTTCCGCGTCAACGCGGCCGGCAGCCTGGCCGACGGCATGCACACCGCGGCCGACGACAACGAAGACTTTGCGCCCGACTTCGACTTTGACGCCGCCACTGCGCGCACCGAGCAGGGCTACACAGCGGTTTTCCGGATCCCTTTCGCGTCGCTGCGCTTTGCCTCAAGCAGCCTGCACCCAGGCCAGCCCGGCGTGCTGCCCTGGCGCATCATGGTGGCGCGGCGGGTGCCTCGTGAGCAGTTCTACCTGCACACCTCGGTGCTGGTGCCCCGCGACGCGCCCAGCTTCATCGCGGCCCTGCAGCCGCTCGAAGGGCTTGAGCTGCCCGAGCAGCACCAGTTTTTGAGCTTGCGGCCCAGCCTGACCTGGCGCCGGTTGCGCGAGCAGCCGGCCGGCGCGCCCGCCACCGGCAGCCAGTCCGTTGCCGCGACGCTGGATGTCAAGTGGCGGCCGATGGCCGAGCTGGTGATCGATGCCACGCTCAACCCCGACTTTTCACAGGTGGCGTTGGACGTACCGCAGTTGGCAGGCAACACCAAATTTGCGCTGGAGTTCCCCGAGAAGCGGCCGTTTTTCTTCGAGTCCAGTGACCTGCTGCGCTCGCCCACGACCGCGCTGTATTCGCGCAGCTTTACCGAGCCGCGCTGGGGCCTGCGCAGCACCTGGCGCGGCGCCCGGCTGGCCGGCAGTGCCTACGCCATCGACGACCGGGGCGGCGGTGCGGTGTTGTTGCCCGGCCCCTACGGCACGGATGCGGTCGATCAGCCTGCCTCCAAGGCGTTGGTGGCACGGCTGCGCGGGGATGCCGGCGCGCTGCAATGGGGCGGCGTGGCGGCGGCCCGGCGTTATGCCGATGACCGGGGCGACAACCAGGTGCTCGGCCCCGACCTGTCCTGGCAGATCAATGAGGCCTGGCGCTTGCGGGCGCAGTGGCTGCAGTCCGACACCAGCGCCCAGCCGCTCAATGGCGGGTTGGTGCGTGGCCCCAGCACCCGGGGCCAGATGGGTTTTGGCCGGCTCTGGTACCAGACGCCGGATGTCGAAGGCGACCTGACCGTGGCTGACGCCAGCCAGGGCTTTCGCAACGACAGCGGTTTTGTGGTGCAAAACGGCGTGCGCCGCCTGGCCGGGCGCATCGCGCGGGGCTGGCATGGCTTGGGGCCATTCAATGAGTTCTGGCTCAACCTGGAAGGCGAGACGGTTCGCGACCCTGCCAACGGCCTGACCGTGTCGCACGACCTGAGCCCCGGCATCTGGCTGACCGGTGCCCACAACCTGGAGGCCTGGGCTTACTGGCATGGCGCCTCGGCGCTGCGCACCGCAGCCAGCAAGCCGCTGCTGCACGAGAACTACCTCAAGGCCGGCCTCACGCTGACGCCAGCCCTGTGGATGCCACTGCTCAACGCCGAGCTGCAGTGGGGCCAGCTGGCCGACGTGGCCGCCAACCAGGTGCGCCCGGGTGGCAAAGCCAGCTTGTCGTTCAACACCCGGCCGCTGGCGCGGCTGGAGCTGGAGCCCCGCCTGGTCTATGCCTGGTTGAACCAGGATGGTCGCCAGGTCTACGGCGAAGCCGCTCACCAGGTGCTGGCACGCTGGCACTTCACGGCCCGCCAGTCGCTGCGCGCCATCCTGCAGTACACCGCGCTCGAGCGGATGGCCGAGCCGGCGCGCGCTGGCCTGCCCGCGCTGGCCGCCCAGCACAGCGCCGGCACCACCGGGTCGCTGACCTATGCCTGGCGCGAGTCGGCCGGCACGGTGCTGTACCTGGGGGCCTCGCGCTCGCGCCAGGGGGTGGCCGCAGTCTCGCGCGGCAATGAGGTCTTCATCAAGCTGCAGGTCGATACCGACGAGGTCCGCCAGCTGTTCTGAGCGTGCGGGCAGGTTGTGTCAGCACGGCGTGGGGCCGGGGGTCGCACAGGCGGGGGTCGCACAGGCCATGGGCGAGCCTCCCTCCAACGGGGGGTGGCAACGGGCCGGTACGGGCCCCAAAGAGGGATCGTCAACCGCCGACCTGTGGCCTACGCTGAGGTCATTCATCGCCGGAGACCCTCATGCCCGACAGCACCCTTGCCCGAAACCCAGCCCACGCGGTCTGGGGCGGCATCACCACCGACCGCTCCACCGACCGCTCCACCGACCGCTCCACCGACCGCCCAACCAGTCGCCCAACCAGTCGCCCAACCAGTCACCCCACCGGCCGCCGCAACCACGAAACCGCAGAGCAGCCCTGCCACGCGGACAGCGTCGGTCGCCGCCGTTTGCTGGGTGCTGCGGCACTGGGCTGGCTGTGCGGCACCGCCGCGCCGGCCGAGGCCGCCCGGGCCGGTGCCCCCGCCTTGCTGCTGGCGCGGGAGTGGCCGGCCGACGCTGACCCGACCGGCTTTCTGGTGAGTGAAAAGTTTGACGGCGTGCGTGCGCGCTGGGATGGCCAGGGCCTGCGTTTCCGCAGCGGCCTGCCCATCCATGCGCCGGCCTGGTTCACCGCCCGCCTGCCGGCCCAGCCGCTGGACGGTGAGCTGTGGCTGGGCCGGGGCCGCTTTGAGGCACTGTCCGGCCTGGTGCGCCAGCAGCAGCCCGACGATGCCGGCTGGCGCGCGCTGCAGTACCAGGTGTTCGAGCTGCCGCAGGTCGGCGGCCGTTTTTCGGACCGCGCCAACACGTTGGCCGCACTCTGCGCGCAGTCGGGCTGGCCGGCACTGCAAGCCGTTGCCCAACGGCCGGTGGCCAGCCGCGAGGCGTTGCAAAAACAGCTCGCCGCCGTGGTGGCCAGCGGCGGTGAAGGCCTGGTGCTGCACCACGCCGATGCCCCGCAAGCCACTGGCCGCGGGCCCTGGCTGTGGAAGCACAAGCCGCTGCACGATGCCGAAGCCCTGGTGCTGGCCCACTTGCCCGGCCAGGGTCGATTTGCCGGCGAGCTCGGCGCGCTGCAGGTTCGCACCGCAAGCGGCGTCGAGCTGGCCATCGGCACGGGTTTGAGCGATGCCGACCGGCGCCACCCACCCGCGGTGGGCCAGACCATCACCTTCACCCACCGGGGCTACACCGCCGCCGGCGTGCCGCGATTTGCCAGCTACCTGCGGCCCGCGCCGGTACTCTGAGCCGGTGCTTTGAGCCGGTGTCTTGAGCCGCTCCGCGCGCTGTCCAGCGCCCCGGGTTTTTGACGTATCGTGCCGCCAACACAGGCCCACCACCATGACCGAGTTCAGCTTTTTCTGGCACGACTACGAAACCTTCGGCCGGGTGCCGCGCCGCGACCGGCCGGCCCAGTTTGCCGGCGTGCGCACCGACGCCGCACTCAACGAGATCGGTGAGCCGGTGGAGCTGTTTTGCCAGCCCGCGCCCGACAGCCTGCCCGACCCCGAGAGCTGCCTGCTCACCGGCATCACGCCCCAGCACTGCCTGGCCAAGGGCGTGCCCGAGCACCAGTTTGCCAGCCGCATCCTGGCTGCGCTGGGCGCGCCGGGCACGGTGGGCGTGGGTTACAACAGCATCCGCTTCGACGACGAGGTGACACGCCATTTGTTCTGGCGCACCTTGATCGACCCCTACGGCCGCGAGTGGCAAGACGGTTGCGGCCGCTGGGACCTGATGGACGTGGTGCGCTGCGCCTACGCGCTGCGGCCCGACGGCATCGAGTGGCCGTGCCACGCGGACGGCCGGCCGTCCTTCAAGCTCGAACACCTCACCGCTGCCAACGGCCTGGCCCACGCCGCCGCTCACGACGCCCTGAGCGACGTGCGGGCCACCGTCGCATTGGCCCGGCTGGTGCGGGATCGCCAGCCCAAGCTGTTCGAGTTCTGCCTCAAGCTGCACAAGAAGGATGCGGTCTGGCACGAGATCGGTCCGCTGGGCGACGCGCGCCGGCCGCTGCTGCACATCAGCGGCATGTACCCGGCCGAGCGCGGCTGCATCGGCCTGGTCTGGCCGCTGGCCGGCCACCCGAGCAACAAGAACGAGCTGATCGTCTGGGACCTGGCCCATGACCCGGCCGAGTTGCTGGCGCTGGACGCGGCCACGCTGCGGCTGCGCATGTTTTCAAAGGCTGAGGATTTGCCCGAAGGCCTGGCCCGTTTGCCGGTCAAGACCATCCACATCAACAAAAGTCCGGTGGTGATCAGCAACCTCAAGACCCTGTCGCCGGCGATGTCCGAGCGCTGGGGGCTCGACATCGCCGCCGGTCTGGCCCACGCCGACTGGGCCCGGCAGCACAGCGCCGCGCTGGACGCCGTGCCCTGGCGCGCCGCGTTCGAGCGGCCTGCGCCCGCCGCCGTGCCCGATGTGGACGAAGACCTGTACGGCGGCTTCATCAGCCCGGCCGACCGCCGCACGCTCGACCGGCTGCGGGCCTTGAGCGGCGAGCAACTGGCCAGCAAGCAGCCGGCGTTTGGCGACGGCCGGCTGGCCGAGCTGCTGTTCCGCTACCGGGCGCGCAACTTCCCGGACACGCTGGGCGCCGACGAGTTGCAGCGCTGGTTGCAGCATTGCGGCGACCGGTTGCACGACGGCCTGGGCGGCGGCCAGACCCTGGCCCAGTTTTTTGAGCGCATCGATGCGCTCAACGAGACCGCCGACGAGCGCGGCCAGGGCATCCTGGGTGCGCTCTACGACTACGCCGAGCAGATCGCGCCCGAAGTGGATTGATCGGCGGCAAACAACGGCATGTCCGAGAAGGCGAACTCCCCATGGACCTGCTGATCATCGGCGGCACCCGCTTTGTCGGGCGGCACCTGGTCGAAGCCGCGCTGGCACGCGGCGACCGCGTCACCTTGTTCAACCGCGGCCAGTCGGTCTCGCCGCTCGCCCCGCAGCCAGCCGGGGTGACCCTGCTTCGTGGCGACCGTCAGGGCGACTTGTCGGCAATTGCCGAGGGCCGCTGGGATGCGGTGATCGACTGCTGCGCCTACCTGCCCGCTGATGCCGACCGCATGGCCCGTTGTCTGGCCAACCGGGTGGGCCGCTACGCGCTGATTTCCAGCGTCTCGGCCTACGCCAGTGCGGCACTGCCCAACGCCGAAGACGCCGCCTTGGGCCAGATCGACGATACCGACACCACCGTGGTGGACGGCCGCACCTACGGCCCGCTCAAGGCCTTGTGCGAGGCGGCCGTGGTCAAGCACATGGGCCCGGCCCGCAGCCTGCTGATCCGCCCCGGCCTGGTGGTGGGCCCCTACGATCCGACCCAGCGCTTTACTTGGTGGCCGGCCCGGCTGGCGCGCGCTGCGGTGGACGGTTTGCCGGTGCTGGCGCCCGGCGATGCGAAGCGGCCCCTGCAATTCATTGACGCCCGCGACCTGGCGGCCTTTGTGCTGCTGGCGCTGGAAACAGGAGCCAGCGGCGCCTTCAACGCCGCAGCACCGCCCGGGTTCACCACGATGGGCAACCTGTTGCAGGCCTGTGCAGACGCTGCAGGGGCGGCGCCCTGGTTGCACTGGATGGCCGATGCCGACCTGCTGGCGCAGGGTGTGCGGCCTTGGATTGACTTGCCGCTGTGGCTGCCGGCCGACGGCGAGCAGGCTGCGTTCATGGCTGTGCGCACGGATCGGGCATTGGAGCTGGGCCTGAAGGTCCGGCCCCTGGCCGACACGGTGGCCGCCACGCTGGCCTGGTGGCGTGCCTTGCCGCCCGAGGCGCAACTCTTCAACCTCGCTGGGCTGTCAGCAGAACGTGAGGCCGGATTGCTGAGTTCTTCTGGTTCGTTTTCTTGAGTGGTCAGAAGTTGGGTTGACAGGTCTGTGGTGTTGGGCGGCTCGTGGCGGCTCGTGGCGGCTCTTGTCGGCTCTTGTCGGCGCGGCGGCAATGGCGGTCGGTTTAAACTGCCGTTTTGCTGATTTCAGCCGTCGTTTGATATTCGGCGCCGGGTATTCGCCCCGGCGGGCGACCATTCTTTCTTTTGGCGAAAAGAAAGAAGGCAAAGAAAGCGCTTCAATTCAATACCATGGTCGTATACACGTCTTCGATCGCATCGGTGGCTGATCACTCGCCCGCCCGGCGGGCTCAAGCAGAGGCGTATTTGAAGACCCAGAACGCACCGTCGATTTGCCGACTCAGGCGGCGGCTGGTGCAAACTGCAGGCCACGTGGCAGGTGCAAAAGCGTCCGCCGCTCGCCGCACGCCGCTCGCCGCTCGTCGCCCGTCGCCCGTCGCCCGTCGCCCGTCGACCGCCGTGCATCGCCGATCCAGCAGCCGCCTTTGCCGCGCCGCTAGCCGGTCATCACGCCGCTTGCCAGGTGGCGCCTGTTTGAGCCCGCCCGGCGGGCGAGTCGATACTCTCCGCGATGGTTGACGTCGTGTAAATCGACATGGAAACTGCTTTTCCAGACTTTTCTTTGCTGACTTTCTTTTCTAGAAAAGAAAGTTAGGCGCCCACCGGGGCGAATACCCGGCGCCGTGAGGCGAGTGACGGCTGGCCATGGCAAGGCGAACCTTCAAGCTTGAAACCGTCCTGAAGCGAAACGCAGGTCAGCGACCCACCGACTGAAAACTTCGCCACCTATAAATCCCCGACCCCGCCTCAACCCATAAACCCCAAATCCGCCGACCCAAACAGCCCCAGCTTGGGAAACACCTGCGCCATGCCAGCGGCGTCCACCCCGAACCAGCGGGCCAGTGTGGCGCCGTACTGGTCGAGCGAGGTGCTGGGGATCAGCAAGCCGCGGTTGCTGGCATCATCCGGACCGCCCAGCACATGCGACGGAAAGTTGCCGTACAGGTTGCCGCCCTT
>JANYKR010000158.1 GCA_025358155.1 Betaproteobacteria bacterium | reverse complement strand
AGCCCCGCGGACGATCGCCCGGTGCTGGCGGTCGTGTCGCTGCAGCGCCAGCGGCAGGTTCAGGCCGGTACCGATGCCAACCTCAAGCGCTCTGACCTGAGCCAACGGGATGATTTTGAGGCGCTGCCTGGGGGTCGGACGGGTGCTCACATCAAATCGATGAGGTGGGGCGGGACGTTGCGCTCGAACCAGGTCTTGGACACGGCTGGGGCTCTCGTGAGGTAGGGGTTGTGAGCGCAGACGAGCGGGCAGCGACAGTCGTCACGCCAAGGCGACCTCCAGGGGTGGCAACGCCGAGTCGAAGCGGGCCGTCCACGTCTCGCCGGGGCGCACCGGCCACGCGTCAGTCCAAGTGCCAGTGGTGACCATGTCGCCTGCAACGACGTCGGACGCGCCGGGGCACCCGCGCAATTCGACGAGGAAATGCTGCAGCGCCTGCAGCGGGCTGTCCAGCACGTTGGCACCCGCGCCCTCTTCCGCCAGGATGCCGTTCTGGTACAGGCGGACGCGCGCGCCGGCCAGGGTCCGGCGCAGTTGATCGGCGTTTCTCGCCAGCTCGGTGACCGGCACCCTGCGCCCGACCAGCAACCGCGCATGGAGCCCGCCGTCGGCCACGGTCTGTGGCGCAGCGAACTTCCAGTCGGGGAGGTGCGACTGCACGACCTCAAACCCCGGGGCCACCCAGTCCAAGGCATCGAACAGGTCGTCCAGGCTGGCCCCGGTGCGCGGGGAGGACCTGAACCCGAATACCGCCTCGGGTTCGATGCGAGGCTGGCACAGGCCGGTCAGCGACAGCGTGCCGGCGCCGTCGCACGAGGAGACGGTCGTGTCCCACATCGAACCCCAGATCGGCGCGTACACGTTGTAGCGCGGCCAGATCGTGCGGTTGGTGAAGCCAATCTTGTAGCCGCGCGGCATCTCACCGCGCACGATGCGCAGCGCCCGGACCGCCAGCGCAGACCGGTACGCGGACGGCACATCCGCGAACATGGCACCGCCACCCTCTGGCCAGAGTTCACCGTTGTCGCTGTGCTGCAGAAGATCTTGGGGCGTCATCGCTAGGCCGGTCCACGGGCAGTTCAAACCCGCAGTCTATCGGCGTTGTTCTGCTCCCGCCGGACCATCCGACGGGTAGCAAACTGCATGAGGCAACGGGTCAGCCCCGGCAGCAGAACTGATGAGTCAATGCGCCCGACAAAATGATCGTCGCGCCGCAGACTGTTTGGGCTGTACTTGCCGCTCTCTGGCCGCTGGTCAGTGCTGGACAATGCAGGCGGTTGCCTCCAAGCGATTGCATCCTGAACACTCGGTCGCAGGCCGTTGAAGGACCCAGACAAATGGCTTCCAACTCAGTCCACCGCTTGGTGACGCCCTGCCGATCCAGCAAAGCGGCGGACGAGCAGGCCCGCATTGAGGTCGCGCTCAAGCAAGCGGCGGCGCAGGCTCGCAAGCAACTGGCTGCGCAAGGTGTGATGCTGCCAACGCCGGGCTGGATGGGCGGCGCGGTCCGCAGTCCGGCGGGCTGAGTGCGTCACCAGCCGGCATTGCCGCTGACCGCCCCGGCAGCTTTTGGGTGGCATCGCAAAGTCGCCCTCACCCTCCTGGCTAGTCTCACGCGGCCTTCGGCGCCACTTCGTTCCTCGCGCACAGCCCCATGAACACCCCTACCCTCGCTCTCACACCCAATGGCCACCTCACCCTGGTGTGGGTGCCCGACGCTCCGGCGCTGCCGGTTGAACTGGCCCAGCAACTGGCGTTGGACAGCATCTTGGGTTCGGGCCAGGTCCTGCTGCGGATGGGGGCCGAACAGGTCGGCGCGGCCTTGCCGCCGGTGCTTGCGTGGTGGCGTGATCTGGCAGTGCGCTACCTTACCGCGCTGTGCACGCTGCCCGAGGTGGGGGAGCACCTGCCTGGGCGTGTGCTGCCGCCGGAAGCTGGCGAGCTGCAGGCGCTGGCGTGGTCGGCGCCGCCGATGGACGGGGCGGAGTACCTGTCGGTCGGGGTGCTGGAGCGGCTGTGGCAAGACCTCGATGCCGCGCTGCACGCCGCGCTGCAGGCCTCGGTTCAGCCGCTGGGCGTCTTCCTGAAAGCGCGCAATCCGGCCTGGAACCTCGTCGGCCGTGTTCACATCCATCTGGCCGAGAACCGCAGGGACGAGCAGTTTCCTTTCGCTTTTCTCGCCACCTACACCACCCGCCTGTCGGCGCAGGGCAAGGCCCAGCACCGGCCGCTGGGTGAGGCTCTGCGCGAATACGCCGCCGCGTCCGACAAGGAGCGCCTGCTCGCCTTGCTGGCCCCCCTGCAACGCGCGGGCGAGAGCTGCGCGTGGTTGAAGGGCCTGATCGACCGTCGCGAGATCTTTCAGCCGCTGCGCTGGAGCGCTGCCGAAGCGCTGACCTTCCTGCACGATGTGCCGAAGCTGGAGCACGCCGGCGTGGTGGTACGCATGCCGGCGCAGTGGCGGGCCAACCGGCCTTCGCGCGCGACGGTCAGCGCCACGGTGGGTGAGCGCCAGCCGTCGCAGGTTGGCCGGGACGCGCTACTCGACTTCCGGGCATCCGTGGCCATCGACGGCGAGCCGCTGACCGCCGCCGAGGTGGATGGCCTGCTGGCCGACAGCCGGGGTCTGGTGTTCATCCGCGGCAAATGGGTCGAGGTCGACCAGGAGCGCCTGCAGAAAGCGTTGACGCAGTTCCGGCAGATCGAGCGCCTTGCCAGCGAGCAGGGCCTGGGTTTTCACGAGGCCATGCGGCTGCTCGCCGGGGCCGGTGCGGCCATCGGCGGCAAGGAGATGATGGCCTCGCCGGAGTGGGCTCAGGTGAACGCCGGGCCCTGGCTGGCCGAGACCCTGGCGGGCCTGCGGGGTCCGCAGGGCCTGGCACCGGTCGATGCCGGCCCCGATCTGCACGCCGCGCTGCGGCCGTATCAGCAGATTGGCCTGCGCTGGCTGCACCTGCTGTCGCGCCTGCGTCTGGGTGCCTGCCTGGCCGATGACATGGGTCTGGGCAAGACCATCCAGGTGCTGGCGCTGCTCTTGGTGCGTAAACGTGCCGAAGGTCCTGCCGCCAGCCTGCTGGTGGCGCCGGCCTCGCTGCTGGCCAACTGGGCACAAGAGGCGGCGCGCTTCGCACCCGGCCTGCGTGTGCTGCTGGCGCACACCTCGGAAATGCCTGCCGAGGCCTTGGCTGCGCTGTCGGCCGAGCGTCTCGCTGGGGTCGATCTGGTGGTCACCAGCTATGGTTCGCTGCACCGCTTTGACTGGGTGCAGGCCACCCCCTGGCGGCTGGCGATCCTGGACGAGGCGCAGGCGATCAAGAACCCCGGCACCCGGCAAACCAAAGCGGCCAAGACTTTGAAGGCCGGTTCTCGCCTGGCCTTGACTGGCACGCCGATCGAAAATCGGCTCGGCGACCTGTGGAGCCTCTTCGACTTCGTGAACCCGGGTCTGCTGGGTGGCGCCAAGCCTTTCGCCAGCTTCGCCAAGCGTCTGGCCGCCGGCCCTGACGGCTACGCACCGCTGCGCCGGCTGGTGCAGCCCTACATCCTGCGCAGGCTCAAGACCGACAAGACAGTGATCGACGATCTGCCGGACAAGATCGAGCAGAACGCGTACTGCGGCCTGTCACGCAAGCAGGCGGCGCTGTACCAGCAGGCGGTGGGCGATCTGACCCAGGCGCTGGACGAGGGGGTCGAGGGCGTGGCGCGCAAAGGGCTGGTGCTGGCCTTCCTCACCCGCTTCAAGCAGATCTGCAACCACCCCTCACAATGGCTGGGCGACGGCGGCTGGGCCGAGCCAGACAGCGGCAAGCTGGCCCGTCTGCGCGAGTTGGCCGAGGTCATTGCCGCCAAGCAGGAGAAGATGTTGGTGTTCAGCCAATATGCCGAAACCACCGGACCACTCGCCGCCTTCCTGGGTTCCATCTTCGGGCGCGAGGGTTGTGTGCTCACAGGCGCCACCGCAGTGAAGGACCGCCAGGCACTGGTGGCGCGGTTCCAAGGGGACGAGACGGTGCCCTTCTTTGTCCTCTCGCTCAAGGCTGGCGGCTCGGGCCTGAACCTCACGGCCGCTTCACATGTCGTGCACTTTGATCGCTGGTGGAACCCTGCAGTGGAAAGCCAGGCTACCGACCGCGCTTTTCGCATCGGCCAAAAGCGCAAGGTGCTGGTCCACAAGTTTGTCTGCCGTGGCACCGTCGAGGAGAGAATCGATGCCATGATCAGCGACAAGAAGCGGCTGGCCGCCGATCTCCTTGATGCCGGCGGCGGCGAGGTGAGGTTGACCGAGCTGAGCGACGCCGAACTGTTGCGCCTGGTCAGTCTCGATCTGAAATCCGCCACCAACGCGGGATAGTCATGATTTACGAATGGGCGCCTTATGTTCCCGTCGCCGAGCGCCGCCGCAAGGTCGCTGGCGAAATGGCCAAGTTGGCAAAAAAGGGGCAGGCCATTTCGCCCGTCGTCGTCCAGGGCCGCACCATCGCCGCCACGGCCTGGGGCAAGGCCTGGTGCGCCAACATGGAGAGTTACAGCGACTATTCCAACCGCCTGCCGCGTGGCCGCACCTATGTGCGCAACGGATCGGTGGTCGACCTGCAGATCACCCCCGGCACGGTCGCGGCGCAGGTCAGCGGGTCGTCGATCTACCGCACCACCATCACCGTCAAGCCGGTGCCGACGGCGAAATGGCAGCAGATCTGCGCCGACTGCGCTGGCGGCATCGACTCGCTGGTGGAACTGCTGCAAGGGCGCTTCTCCAAGGGCGTCATGGACCGCCTGTGCCGCCAGGGCGATGGGCTGTTCCCCGTGCCCAAGGACATCCACTTCGACTGCTCGTGCCCGGACAGCGCTGACATGTGCAAGCACGTCGCCGCTGTCCTTTACGGCATTGGCGCGCGCTTCGACAGCAAGCCGGAGCTGCTGTTCACCCTGCGCCAGGTCGACCCTGCCGAGCTGTTGAGCAAGGCCGGCAGCGGTGTCGTCACCGCCCTTGCGGCAGGCGAGCGCACTCTGGCTGACGACGATGTCGGCGCCCTCTTCGGGCTGGAGATGGATGTCGCCTCGGCCACACCCACCGCAGCCCCGAAAAAGCCACCAGCCGCGGCCAAGCCGGTCCGTACGACGCGCGAAAGTGCCCAGCCGGCACGCGCTAGCGCCAAGCCAGCGCGCCCCAGCGCCAAGACGGCAAAACCAAGCGCCAAGCCGATCATTCCAAGCGCCTTGCCGGCGCGGCCGCGCGATCCGGCCACCCGCCTGCTGGCCGCCCTGCGCCAGGCAGGTTCGCTGGACAACGCCGCCGCCCGGGCCGCAACTGGTCTGGATGCCGTGGCAGTGCGGCCGCTGCTCAAGCAAATGGTGGCGGCGGGAGTTGCCCAGGTGCAGGGGCAGGGGCGCAGTACGCGGTATTTGGCGGTCGGCAAAGCGCTGAAGGCATGAGCTTCATCGCTGCTGGCGAGGTTCTGGGCGCCACGGCGACGGTCCGCACCCTCACCATCGCACACCATCCCCAGCTTCCTGACGGCGCCTATTCTTTGGTGGACGCCTACTGTACCGACCCCGGCTGCGATTGCCGCAAGACCATGATCTTTGTGTATCTGGACAACCGCCATGTGTCGACCCTCAACTTCGGCTGGGAAAGCCCGGAGTTCTACGCGCGCTGGTACGGCGCGCCACTTGACGAGCGTACGCTGGCCGAGACGAAGGGCCCCTGTATCGACTTGAACAGCCCGAATCTGGTGCCGCCTGAGGCCGTACTGGCCTTCTTCTCCACGCTGCTGGACGCACGTTACCTCAGACATTTGCGCTCGCAGTACACGCGCTTGCGTGCCGCCCTTGCCTCAAGCGCCGACGCGCAGCGGCTGGTGCAGTTCTTGGGAGATGGCGCCGGCTCCGAGCGCAACCGGCACTGCGCCTGCGGCAGCGGTCGAAAATTCAAACTCTGCTGTGGTCGGAGCCA
This sequence comes from Betaproteobacteria bacterium, assembly GCA_025358155.1. GTDB lineage: Bacteria > Pseudomonadota > Gammaproteobacteria > Burkholderiales > Burkholderiaceae_C > Pseudaquabacterium. The sequence continues at coordinate 1,266 of JANYKR010000158.1, read as the reverse complement.
GTGATAGGGCGCGACGCGCGCAGCGCTCGATATCGTGCGTGCTGTAGCCGCCTCAGCCCCACCGACTCTTGATCTCGCCGAAACCTCTCTCACAATCGGCCCGGTCGCGGTAGAGCTGGCCGATGTTCTCGGTCTCAAAAGTAGCGGTGCACACCAGCGCTGCGTACTCCCAGCGCTTGACGGGTTCGTGCTCGCCGATGACATGCAGCCCGGCCAGCATTGGGCCCTTGGCCTTGGGCCGCCCGGGCGCCTGACCTCGACGATGAGGTCGGTCTTGCGCACCCTGTGCATCGCGATCACGCGCCTGGCTTGCGTCCAGCCCGTCAGCCGCAGCTCGTTTAAGCAGGCATCCCAACCCTGGCCCTCAGCGCTGGTTGGCGACAATTGCCCTGGCCGGCGGCGCGTTGGCTCATCAGGCCTGAAGCACGACAGCACCGACCGCGACACGCGGCGCTGATCGGCGACACCCACGCCAAAAAGCGAAAAACCCGCCGAAGCGGGCTTTTCAGGCACGAGCTGCCTTGATCAGACTTGCTTGCGGCGGGTCAAGCCCAGGCCCAGCAGGCTCAATGCAACCAGCGCCAACGAAGTGGGTTCGGGAACCGTGACGTTGCCGCCACCACCGCTAAGGTCGACGTCTGTGAAGGTGAACGAGAGGTTCTGCGAGATTGGGGTCCAGTGGGCGGAACAGCCGTTACAGATGTAGTCGAAGTTGTAAGTGCCTGCCGTCGTCAAACCGGAAACGGTAACCCCCTCCCAGGAGTTGAGCGCATTGCCGCAAACACCGCCTGAGCAGGATTGCACGTTGGCGGCCATCAGATTGGCCGGCAGGGCGCCGCTGGGATAGGCGGTGGTGAAGGCCGCCAACACGTCAAAGCCGCCAGGGCCTGTCAGGTGCGCAGCGCCTTCGGTATTGGGGCCGTCGCCGATGTTGTCAAAATGGTAGGTACCCATGAAGAGGTTGACCTGGCCGGCGGCGGCGCCGTTGCTCCAGCCGATGCGGGTGGAGTGGGCCGAGGCTTCATTGACTGCACCGAGCATCATCAGCGCGGCAGCGGTGACGGACAGGGCGGACGCAAATTTACGATTGAGCAGAGAGTTCATGATGGGAATTTTTAGGTTGATGATCAGAGTTGTTGCGAGCTCGGAGTGAACACCTTCAGCAGTCCAGCTCCTATGCAACTTTTAGCACTTTTCGGGCCAGCTAAACTTTATCGTTACAAATAAATCACTTAACGATTTCTCGCCGCGCAACCCGAGGATGTA
>JANYKR010000252.1 GCA_025358155.1 Betaproteobacteria bacterium | reverse complement strand
CAACAAGGTGCCTCATGACCCGCACAAGTCCGCCCGCATCCCTGGCCGAAGCTGGCCGCGCTGTCGTCCCTGCAAACCCCCTCGCCGACCAACTCATGCGGCTGCAGGCCGTGCTGGCAACCGTTCCGGGGGGCCGCACCTGGTGGCTTGACCTGGTGAAGGCCCGCAAGGCGCCGCAGCCGGTGAAGATCGGCCGCAGCACCTTCTGGCTGGCGAGCGAGATTCAGGCATGGATCGCTGACCGGGTGCGCGAGTCCCGCGCCGGGAAGTGAACACCATGCATACCGGTACTGACCCCGGCCCGACCGACGGCGCCGCATCGGCCGAGCTGCTGGCCGAAGGCACGGGCTATGCGGTGGCGCTGCTGCAGCGCATCGCTGCCGACGCATCGAGCGCGGGCGACCTGGTGGCGGTGTTCCAGTTCGTGCACCACCCAGCCGCGCTGGGCGGGCTGCTGCAGGCCCAGCCCATGCTGCAGGGCTTCGCGGCGGCGCTGTTCAACGCGCTGCGGCTGGCCCTGGCTCCGTGCAAGGGGCCGTTGCAATGACCGCCGCGCCGCTGGCCGACACCCGCGAAGCGCAGGCCGAGCGGCCGGCCGACTTCATGGAAGCCCACCCCGAGGGCACCACCGTGACCGAGATCAACGCCGCCGCCGACCTGGGCAGCGCGACCAAGGTGCTTTCGGTGATGCGGCGCGAGCTGGGCTATGGCATCCGCCGTGGTCCTGATCGCCGGGTGGTGTGCGCCCGGAGCAACAAGCGCCGCCGCGTCCGAACCTATGTGCTGACGCACCGGCCCGCCCGTGCCGTGCAACTACCGCTTGCCCTGGAATGACACCCAACAATCCCCCGAGCTTTGAGACCGTCCGCGCCGCCCTGGCCTGCATTCCCCCTGACGTGGGCCATGAACAGCGGGTGCGCCTGGCCTTCGCGGTGTTCGACGGCCTGGGCGATGCCGGCGCCGAGCTGTGGCAGGGCTGGGCCGAAGGCCGTGCCAAGCCCAACGCGGCCGAGGACCGCGCCACCTGGCGCAGCGCCCGCAAGCCCGGCCCCGTGAAGGTGGCCACGCTGTTCGGCGTCGCCAAAGAACACGGTTTCACCTTCGACGCGCTGCAGACACCTGCACCGCCGCCCACGCCGGCCGAGCTGAAGGCCCGGGCCGACACCCGCCGCGCTGCGGCTGAGCGCGAGCAAGCCGAGACCGTGGAGCGGCAGCGCCAGGCCGCAGCCGATGCCCGGCGCCTGTGGGACAGCGCCGCCGAAGTGACGGACCCGACCGCCGCGCCCTACCTGGTGCGCAAGGGCGTGAAGCCCTACGGTGTGCGCTGCCTGCCCGACGGCACGCTGATCGTCCCCGCCCACACAGTGGCCGGCGAGCTGGTGAACGTGCAGCGCATCCTGGCGCAGCAGCCGGCCGAAGGCATCGCCGGCAAGCTGTTCGGCAAGGGTGCCCGCAAGGCCGGCACGCTGCACCTGATCGGCATGCCGCCCGATGGCCCGGCCCCCGGTGCCTGGCTGCTGGTGGCCGAGGGCTACGCAACCGGCGCTAGCCTGCACGAAGCGACCGGCCGGCCCGTGGCCGTGGCCTGGGATGCCGGCAACCTGGCCCACGTGGTGCGGGCGCTGCACGGGCACTGGCCCGCCGCACGGCTGGCGCTGTGCGCCGATGACGACCGCGCCACCGAAGCCCGCACCGGCAACAACCCCGGCCGGCTGAAGTCGACCGAGGCCGCCAAGCTGGCGGGCAAGGCCGGCGCTCTGGTGATCCTGCCCGCTGGCCTGCCCGCCGATGGTTCGGCCGGGTCCGACTTCAACGACCTGCACACGTTGGCCGGCCTGGATGCTGTGCGCCAGGTGGTGGAAACCGCGCTACAGGCTGCCGAGGCACCGGCCCCGGTGCAGACGCCTGCGCCATCCGGCAAGCCGCCCGCCCGTGGCCGACAGCGCGGCGGCGCTGGCGGCGGCGCTGGCGGCGGTGGTGGTCCTGGTGATGATGGTGACGGCGGCAACGGTGGCCCGCGTGACCGTTTCCGCATCGATGATGCCGGCCTGTGGTTCGAGCCACCCGGCGACGAAGGCGAGGCCCGGCCGGTACGGGTGTGTGGCCCACTGCATGTTGAAGCCCTGGCCCGCGACGCCCACGACAACGGGGCGGCGCTGCTGCTGCAGTTCGACACGCCGTTTCGGGCGGCCCGCCGCTGGCTGATGCCCCTTGCCATGCTGGCCGGCGACGGCGCCGCTTACCGTGCCGAGCTGCTGGCGCAGGGCTTCATGGTCCCCACCGATGGCAAGCGGCGCCCGCTGCTGACCTCCTACCTGCAGAGCCGGCGCCCGGCCGAGCTGGTGCGCATCGTTGACCGGGTGGGCTGGCATGGCCGCGCCTACGTGCTGCCCCGTGAAACGCTGGGCGACGATGGCGGCGAGCGCATCCTTTTCCAGTCCGAAGCACCGACCGAAGGCACCTTCGAGCAACGCGGCGACCTGGACAAGTGGCGGGCGCTCATCGGCCGCCACTGTGTCGGCAATTCGCGGCTGGCCTTCTTCGCGGCGCTGGCCTTCGCTGGCCCGCTGCTGGCCTGGGCACCTGGCACCGATGGCGGCGGGTTTCACCTGGTGGGGGATTCGAGCTGCGGCAAGACCACGGCGCTGCGGGTGGCCGCCAGCGTGTGGGGCGGCCGGGACTATTTGCAGCGGTGGCGGGCTTCTGACAATGGCCTAGAAAGCGTGGCCGCTTCGCACTCCGATGCGCTGTTGTGTCTGGATGAGCTGGCCCAGCTTGATCCGAAGGTGGCGGGTGAGTCGGCGTACCTGCTGGCAAATGGGGCCGGCAAGGTTCGCGCAAACCGCAACGGTGGCGCCAGGCCGCGTCAGACCTGGCGCCTGCTGTTCGCCAGTGCGGGTGAGATCGGCTTGGCCGAGCATATGGCCGAGGCTGGCAAGCGCACACGCGCAGGGCAGGAACTGCGCATGATCGACATGCCGGCCGATGCCGGCGCCGCCCGTGGCCTGTTTGAGGACGTGCACGACTTTGACAGCGGCGGCGCCCTGTCCCAACACCTGACCCGAGCGGCCGAGATCGCCTTCGGCACTGCTGGCCGCGCCTGGCTGCTGTGGCTGGTTGACCATACCGAAGGGCTGGCCCGCACCCTGCGTGAGCGCATGGATTCAACCGAGCGGGCGCTTGTGCCCGAGGCAGCGGCCGGGCAGGTGCAGCGGGTGGGCCGGCGCTTCGCCCTGGTGGCCGTGGCCGGCGAGATGGCGACCGAAGCGGGCATCACGGGGTGGCCTGCCGGCACTGCCACCGAGGCGGCACGGCGCTGCTTCAATGACTGGCTGATGATGCGGCCGGGTGGCATCGGCCTGAGCGAGGACGCGCAGATGTTGCGCCAGATGCGGGCATGGTTTGGCATGCACGGTGATTCACGCTTCAAACCCTGGCACCGCACCGACTCCGACAACAAGCCCAACACCCCGATGATGGCCGGGTGGCGAAAGGAGATCATGGGCGACGAACTGAACGAGGCCGGCGACCTGGTGAGCGTGCCAGTCTCCCGGGAGTGGTTCGTGTTGCCTGACGTGTTCCGCCTGGAAGCCTGCAAGGGCTACAGCGAGCGTGCCGCCCTGCGCCTGCTGAAGGAGCGCGGGCACCTGCACACCGAGGGCAAGCACTTCGGCTGCCGTGCTTCGCCACCCGGCGCCGAGAAGTGCACCGTGTACCGGGTGCGGTCTTCGATCCTGGGCGACCTGGACGAGTAAACGGCCGGCCCCGGATGGGGGGCTGCGGCGGGTTCACTTTCGCGCTGCGCCGGCCGGCTGCTGCCCGCCAGGCTGGCACGTGCGGTACTGCCGGTGCATGCGGTGCTGACGCCCGGCGCCTGACGCCCGGCCGCTGGCGGCGCTAGGCGGACGGTGAGGCGCCAGGCTTTCCGCACTTCCCGCACTGCTTCCCGCACTGCCGACCGGCCGCAAACCCGCATGAATGCTGGGTTTCCGCACTTCCGCACTTTCCGCACCTGCTTTACGGGCAGAGGCAGTGCAGACCGCAGGTGTTCGCACCATGTGTCACCCCTTACCGCCGCCGACCTGGTGCACTGACCGCACTGCACCTGCGTCCGAGGCCAGCCAGCCGGGCGCCGGGTCCGCCCTGGCAGCAAGGGGTAGGGGGGGGACAAATCTCTAGGGTTCGCTCGCCGCAGACCGCTTGGTTCTATCCGTTCGCAAACCCGCGAAATTCGCAGGGGGGGGCTATCCGGTGGTATGCACCGGCTGAGCTTGCCGAAACCCGGGGGGCATGGTGGGTCGATCCGCATGCCCCCGCGTAGCATGCCCCCAATCTTTTGGGTCTGCCCCCAAAATCTGCCCCCAAGGCGCCCGGATGGTGGCAGACTTCAGCGGACGTTTGCGGATGTTTCGGGGCTGGTTCTCCTATGAGAACCGAGGCAATACCGAATCTCTGCGAACGCTGGCGAGTGTTGACGTGGTGCCACCGGGCTGGCGGCTGGCCGGCAAGCTGCGCACCAGCGCCAGCTTTGCGGGCACACTGGGTGCGCCCGAGATCCGCGGCGACATGGTGGGCAGCGGCCTGGGCGCGCGCAACCTGCTGCAAGGCATCTACCTCAG
>JANYKR010000250.1 GCA_025358155.1 Betaproteobacteria bacterium | reverse complement strand
CCCATGTCGATCACCCGCACCATGTCACTCAGGCGCTCGGTGGCCGAGACCACCACCACCGGCAGCGCCGGATGGTACTCACGCAGATCGGCCAGCACCGCAAAACCATCCACCGCCTGGCCCAGGTTGAGGTCGAGCAGCACCAGGTCGACCTCGGCGTCGACCGCCAGCAAGGCAAAGGTGTCGTGCGGGTTCTCGGCCGTGAGCACCTGGATGCTGGCGTCCAGGCCGTGGATGATGTGGCGCAGTGCCGACAGGATCAGCGGATGGTCGTCAACCAGCAACACTCTCATGGCCCTCCTCCTCGTTCATTTGCGCAGCACTGCCAGCACCGCGCCTGGGTGCCGCAGGCGGGCTGCCCTCAGGTAAACCGCCGCGACACGGCCTCTGCCACGCAAACCGGCTTGACCGCGCCCTCGCGCTCGATGCTGACCTCCATCGTCAACTGGGCACCGCCCTCGATAGCCTCGTAGGCCTTGAGCCGGAGCTGGCCGCGCAGCCGGCTGCCCACCGGCACCGGGGCCATGAACCGCACCCGGTTCAGGCCGTAATTGACGCCCATCTTGACGTCATCGATGTGCATCGCGCTGGCGGCCAGCTCGGGCAGCAGCGAGAGCGTCAAAAAACCGTGCGCGATGGGCGTGCCAAACGGCCCGGCCGCCGCCCGCACCGGATCGACGTGAATCCACTGGTGGTCGCCCGTGGCCTGGGCAAACAGGTCGATGCGCTGCTGGTCGATCAGCACCCAGGGGCTGGTGGCCAGGTGCTCGCCAACGCAGGCCTGCAAGGAGGCCAGGGTGGCGAAATGAACCGGCGCTGTGCCGGCGATGTCGGGGGTTTCGGAGGTCATTTGAGGGGCCGGTGGTGGAGGGTTTGCGGGGCGTGAGCGCGGCGGCGCGGCCTCAGCGCTGCAGCCAGTCGGTCAGGGCCTGCCACTGCGTCAGATCGCGCTCAACCCGGCTGGCGGCCACGTCAAACAGCGTCAGGCCGCGCGCGGCCAGGTGCGGGTAGTTCTGGGTGTCGCGAAGCGCAGCCACCGGCGGCTGTTGCAGCGCGGCCAGAAAACTGTTGAGGTGATCGGCGGCATGGGTGTGCTCTTTCACCCGCATCGCCACCAGGCCCATCGTCACCCGATCAGCCCGCCGGTGGGCGCGCAGCGTCTGCAAAAAAGCATGGGTGGCGGCTATGTCGAAGGGGCTGGGCTGCAGCGGCACCAGCAGCCTATCGGCGATCTTCATCACTGCGTCCAGCCGCTTGCCGTGCAGGCCGGCCGGCGTGTCGAGCACCAGATGGGTCACGCCCTTGGGCGCTCTCAGCACGTCGGCGCCGTCCAGGTCCCAGCCCTGGATGCGGGGCAGCGTTGCCGGGCGCAGCGCCAGCCATTGGCGCGCACTTTGCTGGCGGTCTACATCGCCCAGCATCACCGCATGCCCCTGGTGTGCCAGCCAGCCCGCAATGTGGGTGGCCAGGGTGCTCTTGCCGACCCCGCCCTTGGGATTGGCCACCACGATGACGGGCATTGCGCCTCTCCGCTTCAGCTGCTGGAATGCTGCTATGTTACGGGCGCCTGCCGGACTGCCCGCCCCCGACAAACCCCCGGCCACCGCCCAAGGCCCGCCCGAAACCCTGTCCGCTATGACGCGCATCCTGGTCCTGCTCGCCCACCCCCAGCTGGAGAGTTCAAGCGTCGCCCGCGCCCTGGTGGAGGCCACGCTGGCCGTCCGCACCACCCGCAAGGCTGACCGGGCTGACCGGACCTCAACCACCCGACCCGATCCGATGGGCCCCTACACCGCCGGCCCCAACACCACCGAGTTGCGCGACCTCTACACGCTGTACCCCGACTACCTGATCGACGTGGCCGCCGAGCAGGCCGTGCTGGTCGGCGTGGACCTGCTGGTCTGGCTGCACCCGATCCACTGGTACGGCATGCCGCCGCTGATGAAACTCTGGCTCGACGAGGTGTTTGCCTTTGGCTGGGCCTACGGTCCCGGTGGCCATGCCCTGCGCGGCACCGACTTGTGGCTGGTCACCTCGACCGGCGGGCCGGAGTCGTCGTACCGGGGCGATGGCTACAACCGCTACTTTTTCGACGCCTTCCTGCCGCCCTACGAGCAGACCGCCAACCTCGCCGGCATGCGCTTTTTGCCGCCCCTGGTGCTGCACGGCGCACACCGGGCCGACGCTGCCGAGTTGGCCCGCCACGCTGCGGTGTACGCCGAGCGCCTCGACACCTACCCCCATTGGCCCGAGCTGGACGAGATCGAAGCCGGCACCGCCTGCGACGTGCCCGCCGACGCCCGGCCTGCCGACTGAAAGCAAGCCCTGCAATGGAACACGGCGATTGGCTGAGTGTCAGCCTGGTCTACCTGGGTGCCGCCGTGCTGGCGGTGCCGCTGGCGCGCTTGCTGGGCCTGGGCGCCATCATTGGCTACCTGGGCGCCGGCATCGTCATCGGGCCCTGGGGCCTGAAACTGGTGACCGAGCCGGGCACCATGCTGCACATCGCCGAGTTTGGCGTGGTGCTGATGCTGTTTCTGGTCGGGCTGGAGCTGGAGCCGCGCCGGCTCTGGGCCATGCGCCGGCCGATCTTTGGCGGCGGCAGCGTGCAGTTGCTCGGCTCGGCCGCGCTGATGACCGGCGTCGGCATGGCCGCCGGCCTGGCCTGGCCAGTGGCGCTGCTGGCCGGGCTGGGGCTGGCGATGTCGTCAACTGCCATCGGGCTCGGCGCGCTGGCCGAGCGCAACCTGATGGCCACCGCCTCGGGCCAGGGCGTGCTGTCGGTGGCCTTGCTGCAGGACATGGCCGCCATTCCGGTGCTGGCGCTGGTGCCGCTGCTGGCGGTGGGCGCCGCCGCCCACCCGGCCGAGGGCAGCGCCTGGTTGGCGGCGGCCAAAGCCTTTGGCGTGATCGCAGCGATCATCTTCGGCGGCCGGCTGCTGCTGCGCCCAGCGCTGCGATGGATCGCCCGCAGCGACACGCCCGAGGTCTTCACCGCCGCCGCCCTGCTGCTGGTGGTGGCCACCGCTTCGCTGATGCAGTCGGTTGGGCTGAGCATGGCCTTGGGCGCGTTTTTGGCCGGCGTGCTGCTGGCCGAGAGCGAGTACCGCCGCGCACTGGAGACCGATCTGGAGCCCTTCAAGGGCCTGCTGCTGGGGCTGTTTTTCATCGCCGTCGGCATGAGCATCGACTTTGCCGTGGTGCTGGCCCACCCGGGCCTGATGGCGGCCGCGGTGCTGGGGTTTCTGGCGCTCAAGGCCTTGGTGCTGTGGGGCCTGGCACGGCGCATCCGGCTGCCCCTGGTCGAGCGGCCGGTTTATGTGGTGCTGCTGGCGCAAGGCGGTGAGTTCGGCTTTGTGGTGTTCCAGGCAGCGCAACAAGCCGGCGTGATGGACGGCCAGACCACCTCGTTTCTGGTGGCAGCGGTGGCGGTGTCGATGCTGCTGACGCCCTTGCTGCTGCTGATCGCCGACCGCTGGTGGGTGCCGAGCCTGGCCCGGCAGGCCGGTCGCCACAGCGCACCCGGGCCGGCCGAGCTCAATGAGCCGCAGGCCGCAGGCATCATCATTGCCGGCTTCGGCCGCTACGGCCAGGTGGTGGGCCGGCTGCTCAATGCCAGCGGCTTGTCGGCCACCGTGCTGGAGCACGACGCCGAGCAGGTGGAGGCGGTGCGCAAGTTCGGCTCCAGGGTGTTCTACGGTGACGCGACCCGGCTCGACATGTTGCGCACCGCCGGCGCCGCCGAGGCCCGCGTGCTGGTGCTGGCGATCGACGACGTGGCGCAGAGTGTGACAGTGGCCAAACTGGTCAGGCAGCACTTTCCGGACCTGACCATCGTGGCCCGGGCGCGCAACGTGACCCACTACGCCCAGCTGCGCCAGCTCGGCATCGAGTCGGTCGAGCGCGAGACGCTGGACTCGGCGCTGATGAGCGGCCGCCGCGTGCTGGAGCTGATGGGTTGGCAATCCCACACCGCACGCAACCAGGCGCTGCGCTTCCGCCAGCACACCATCGATCTGCTGGAGCAGATGGCGCCCCACATCGGCGATCAGCAGGCCTTGATCGCGGTGGCCAAACAGGGCCGGCAGCAGCTGGAGCAGATGTGGGCGCAAGAGCGCCTGCACCAAAGCGCCCAGCGCAACCGCCAGGGCTGGCATGCCGGCCGAGGCGACAGCGAGGCGGCGGGCCTGAGTGCCAGCGACCCGCACGACGCCAGCGCTGCCGACACCAGCAAGCGGCCTGCGAGTTGAGCGGTCGAGCGGTTGAGCGGTTGAGCGGTTGAGCGGCGCCCGGCCTGGAGTTGGGCGTCAGACCAGGCTGCAGGCCTCATCGAAGCTCAGGCGTGGGCTGCGCGGGAACAACTTGGCCGGATCCCCGGTGCCGAGGGTGCACAGAAAGTTGGTCTTGACCGTGGTACCGGCCCAGAACGCGGCATCCACCTTGGCGGCATCAAAGCCGCTCATCGGCCCGCAGTCCAGCCCCAGCGCCCGGGCGGCCAGGATCATGTAGCCGCCTTGCAGGCTGCCGTTGCGCATCGCGGTCTCCTGGATGGCGGCGTCCTTGCCCACAAACCAGGCCCGCGCGTCGGCATGCGGAAACAGCTTGGGCAGTTGCTCATAAAACGCCATGTCCATGCCAACGATCACGGTCACCGGCGCCTGGCCGATCTTGGCCACGTTGGACAGCGCGGCGCAGGCCGCCAGCTGCGCCTTGGCCTCGGCCGAGCGCACAAACTTGAAGCGCGCCGGGCAAGCATTGGCGGCCGTGGGGCCAAACTTCAGCAAGTCGTCCAGCGCGCGCAGTTGCGAGTCCGGCACCGGCACGTCGAGGTAGCCGTTCTGGGTGCGGGCATCGGTGAACAGCTGGGCCGTGGTCAGGGTCGTCAAAGTCATGGCTGGGGTGTGGCAGGGGTGAACGGGCGACAATTGTGAGATGTTCCAGCCCTCTCAGCATGATGTGCGCCGATTCTTCTGCGAAACCCGGCGCAAGCAGGTGCTGGCCCTGCCGCTGACGCCGATGGAAGCCATCGCCGCCGACTGGATCGCCGAGCACCCCGAGTACCACGCCGACCTGGCCGACCTGGATGCAGCACTGGCGGCCAGCTACTCGGTCGAGGACGGCCGAACCAACCCCTTCTTGCACCTGGCGATGCATTTGTCGATTGCCGAGCAGTGCGGCATCGACCAGCCCACCGGCATCCGCCCGGCCGTGGCCTTGCTGGCCGCCCGCCGTCAGACCCTGCATGCCGCCCACCACGAGGTGATGGAATGCCTGGGCGAGATGGTCTGGACCAGCCAGCGCAGCGGCCTGCCGCCGGATGGCCAGGCCTACCTCGAGGCGGTGCGCAAGCGGGCGACGCGCTGAGAGTTTGCGCCCTGCCTGCGTCGCCTTCGCTCGCCCAAGGCCTGTCGTCAGGCCCGGCGGCGCCTTGAAAGTCGCAGTGCCGCCAAGCCCGCCAACACCAGCGCAAGACCTGCGGGTTCCGGCACCGCGCCGGACTGCAACGCGGTGGTGAACGGCGTGAAGCTGGCTGCGCTGGCGCTGTAGTTCGCCAGCATGCCGCCGCTGTCGCCAAACAGCCAGTCGGGGCTGTTGCCCAAGGTGCCGCTGACGGTCGGCAAACCCAGCAAGCTGTCGTAGTACTGGCCGGCGCTGTCGTAAACGCCGGTGAATGCCAGCAACTCGCTGAGCGAAAACAGCATGTCCATGTTGCTGTCCTCGTAGGTCAGCGAGAACGCGACATTGCTCAGGCCCGGGTCGGGTGGCGCGCCGTTGGTGGTGGCGTCGAGCAGGTAGATCGGCGCCGCCTGGGCCGGCGCTGCGGCCAGGCCCAAGGCCGCCGCAGCGGTCAGCATGGCCAGCGTGGCACGTACCCGGTGCAGAGAGTGGTTCATGGCATGTCCTTCCATCGGCGTGGGGGTGGGCTGTTGGGTGGTACTTCGGGTGCGGCGGCTCACTTGGCCCCCGGATTGGGCGTGTTCAGGTACGGGAAGCCCGCCAGCAGCGGCACGACGGCCTGGTCCACCCCGTCATGCAGCTTGAAAGCGGTTGCGCCCAAGGGCACCACCGACGGGTTGCACGCCAAGCCGAAACCCAGCGCATCGTTGTTGCCGTTGGCCATGCACAGCCCGCCCATCACCGCCACCAGCGAGATGTCGACCACATCGTCCTTGGGCCGGCGGCCGTTCGGGTAGCCGGCCAGGTCGCTGCCACCGCTGAGCAGGCTGCCCACCACGCCCAGCCGGTTCTGCTGGGCGTAGGGCACGGCGGCCACCGCAGTGTTGAGGCGCAGCATCTCCGAGGGCACCACATTGGCCGGCTGGTTCAGGTTGAAGTCGGCGCCGCCCGCACCCAGGTGGGTCTTGATGCCGGTCAGGAAGGTGGTGACCAGGTCCAGCCGCGGGAAATTGGTGGGCGCGGTGCCAGGGATGGCCAGCGCGATCTCCAGCAGCGCCGGCAGTGTGGGGTTGGTGACGTAGCTGGCGAACTGGCCGTCGTTCTTGGGCAGGGAAGCGTTGAACTTGTCCTTGTCGCCCAGGCCGATCACCACCTCGTTGACCAGCGGCATGCCCAGCCGCGACACCTGCACCCAGGCGCCACCCGCGTTCACCGCCGTGCCGTGGCCGGTGGGCGGGTTCGGGTTGACGAGTTGGCTTTGACGCACGCTGGCAGTGGTCCAGCCTCCGATCACCGTCTCGCTGCCTTGCACCAGGCAGCTCTTGTGCACCTCCAGCGCCAGCGTGGTGACGTTTTTGTCCTGGATCGAGTTGGCGGCGGCCGCATTGATCAAGTTGGGGTCGGTGATCACGCTCAGCGGCGCGTTGACCAGGTCAAAAATCGGCCCCAGATTGACCGCAAAGGCCTCCTGGCGCTGGCCGACAAACACCCGGCCCGGCTGCGCACAGCCCGGGATGTTGACGCTGTAGAGGTGCTTGCCGGCGTAGGTGGCATAGGCCGCAGCATCGCCCAGGGTCTTGGTGCCGATGTAGTCGGACGGTTTGTCAAACACCGTACCGCCGGATGACTTGCTGATGGCCGACACGCTGCCGGTGCGGCGGTCGCCCCGCACGATGTTGAGGGTGTACTGCTCGTTGACATTGAGCGCCGCGTCGTTGGGCGACGACACCCCGCCGGCCTGCGTCAGTGGAATGCCCACCATCTGGTTGCCGATCGGCAGCTTGATGTTCTTGAAATTGTTCTTGAACTGGAACTGGAAGGTGATGTCTTCTTTCGCATCACCGTTGTTGTCGATGTGGATTTCGTACAGCGCGTTCGGGTCCATCTTGAAGTAGTTGGGCCCACCGTAGCCGTCTTGCAGTGGCTGGTAGTTGGCAATCAACGTGACATAGCCACCGCGACCAGCCTCGTAGCTGTTGAACAGGTAGAAGTCGGTGCCGTCCACCTTGGGCATGCCGCTGATGCTGGGCGCCTCACGGTGGCTGGAGGCGAAGGCGCCGGTGGCAGCCACGGTGGCCAGCGTGGCGATGGCGGCGCTGAGCAGGCTCAGCTGAAACAAGGGCGCCAGGCGCGGAAACGCCAGACTGGTTTTGCGAGAGGTCATGTGTGGGCTCCTGGAGATGCATCGGTTGTCGGCCCCCAGGCGGCTTTGGCGACGGGGTACCGGGCACGCCCGGCGCAACGGATGTGCAACGGGCTTCCAGGCCCTACGCAGGCGGCGCGGCCTGGATGCAGCGCGCCGCCTGAATCAGGGGGAGTAAAAACCCTGGCTCCGACTCACTTGCCTACCGTCACCCACTGCATCACCACAAAGTTGTCGGCCCGGTGCACCAGGCTGACATTGCTGCGCATCGCCCAGGGGATCACCTGACGGTGCAAGGGCAGGGTGTGGAGCTGCGCCTTCCACTCGGTCAGTGCAGCACGGATCAGTTGCTCACGCTGCTTGGGATCGGCCTCGACACTGGACGCTGCCGCCAGCGCATCGAAATGGTCGTTGCGGCTGTTGCCGTAGTTGTACAGGCCGATGCCTTTTTCGCCCCGGTTGCGCATCACCGGCGTGAGCGTGGTCTCGGCGTCGGTGATGGCGCCGCCCCAGCCCAGCATGTACAGGCTGGTGTCGAGCTTTTCGAGCTTTGGAAAGTACAGCGTGCGGGGCTGGGCATTGACCTTGAGCTTGATCTTGAGTTGGGCCCACATCGCCGCCAACGCGGTGCAGATTTCCTCGTCGTTGACGTAGCGGTTGTTCGGGCAATCGATCGTCACCTCAAAACCGTCGGCATAGCCCGCCTCGGCCATCAGGCGGCGCGCGGCGCTCAGGTCGAACGGCAGTCGGGCGTCGAGCACCGGATCATTGAACGAGGCCAGCGGCGAGGCCGTCATGCCACCGGTGGGCAGGGCCAGGCCACTCATCAGCTTGGTCTTGATCGTCTCGATATCGATCGCCTGGTAGAGCGCCCGCCGCACCCGGATGTCCTTGAACGGGTTCTTGTCACCGGGCACCTTGGCGTGCAGCAGCTTGTCCCTGGCCTGGTCCATGCCGATGAAGATGACCCGGTTTTCGGGCCCGACCATCACCTTGACGCCGGACACGCCGCGCAAGCGGGCGATGTCGCGCGGCGCCGGGTCGTGTACAAAATCGAGTTCGCCTGAAATCAGCGCGGCCAGCCGGGTCGCGTCGTTGGCGATCGGGGTGTATTCGATCTCCTGCACATTGCCCTCGTGCGCTTGCCACCAGGCCGGGTTGCGCTTGTAGCGGGTCTTGATGCCCGGCGCCCGGCTGGTCAGCATGTAGGGGCCGGTACCGTTGGCGTTGGTCGAGGCAAAGGTCTCCTCGCGGTTTTTGTAGTCCAGCGGTTTTTGCACCTTGTGCGTCTCGCACCAAGCCTTGTTCATGATGAACAAGGTGTCGAGGTGCTGCAGAAACACCGGGTTCACCGCCTTGAGGCGGAACTCGACCGTCAATGCGTCAATCTTGACCACTTCGCCCAGCGGGATGACGTAGGGCGAGATCTGCGAACTGGGCTCGGCCGCGCGCCGGGCCGAGAACACCACATCGTCGGCGCTGAACGGCGCGCCGTCGTGAAACTTCACCCCCGGCCGCAGCTTGAAACGCCACAGCAGCGGCGAGACCTGCTGCCACTCGGTGGCCAGCCCGGGCACGATCACCAGTTGCTTGTCGCGCTCGACCAGGCGCTCGTAGACCTGCTGGTTCATGCTGTTGGTCAGACCCTCGTTCTGGGCATGCGGGTCCATCGTCATCGGGTCGCCCTGGCTGGCCCAGCGCAGGGTCTGGGCGTGCACCGGGGTGGCGGCCAGCAGCAGGGCCGCCAGGCAGGCGGCAGTCAGCAGTTGCTTCATCGGGTGGTCCCCCTCAGGTTTCGGCTTTTGGGCAACGGTTCGGCGCAACGCCGTCGGGCCAGCGTCGGGCGCGGTGCTTCAGGCCGGCGCGTAGCCCTCTTCGGTCAGCGCGGCGGCAAAGGCGGCGGCCGGCTGAGCCGACTCGATGCGGACCTGGTGGGTCGGCAAGTCGATCTGAACGGCGGCTGCTGCATCCACGCGCTGCACGGTCTCGGTGACGGTGCGAACGCAGTGACCGCAGGTCATGCTGGGCAGGGTGAGTTCGATCATGGCAAGGATCCTGGGTGGCTGGACTGTCGAGTATCAATCCTCGGCGCCGGGGCAGGTTTAGCATGGAACACATGAACCCCAGCTTCACCCTGAGTTTGCCCATCAACGGCATGACCTGCGCCAGTTGCGAGGCCCGGGTCGAAAAGGCCATCAACAAAGTGCCCGGGGTGCAGGCCGCCAGTGTCAACCTGAGCACCGAACGCGCGCAGGTCAGCCTGGACAGCGCCAGCGCTAGCGCCCCCACCGTCGCCCAGGCAGTGATCAATGCCATCACGCAGGCCGGCTACGGCGTACCCGAGGACAGCCGTGACCTGCGCATCGACGGCATGACCTGCGCCAGTTGTGTGACCCGGGTCGAAAAAGCCTTGCTCAAGCTGCCCGGCGTGCTGGAGGCCGGCGTCAACCTGGCCACCAACACCGCCCATGTGCGCCGCCTCGCGGGCAGCGCCGACGACGCCACACTGCTGCAAGCCGTGCAGCGCGCCGGCTACGCTGCGGTGCTGCTGGGCACCGGCAGCCTGGCGCCGGCGGCCCCCAACACCGACCCGGGCTGGCGGGTGGCGGCGGCGGCGGTGCTGTCGGCGCCGCTGGTGTTGCCGATGCTGGGCGACCTGTTCGGCCGGCACTGGATGCTGCCGGCGCTGTGGCAGTGCTTGCTGGCCACACCGGTGCTGATGGTCTTTGGTGCCCGCTTTTTTGTCGCCGGCTGGAAGGCCTTGCGCGCCGGCGCCGGCAACATGGACTTGCTGGTGGCCACCGGCACCAGTGCGGCTTACGGCTTGAGCCTGGTGATGTGGCAGCAGCAGTTTGCCCACGACCCTGACGCCATGCCGCACCTCTACTTTGAGAGTGCGGCGGTGGTGATCACCCTGGTGCTGTTTGGCAAGTGGCTGGAGGCCCGTGCCAAACGCCGCACCCTGGTGGCGCTGGACGGCCTGAAGGCCTTGCGGCCAGACCGCGCCAATGTCCGCCGCGCCGGTGTCGAGCTGTCGGTGCCGCTGGGTGAGGTAGTGCCTGGCGATGAGGTGCTGGTACGGCCGGGCGAGCGCTTGCCCACCGACGGTGTCGTGGTTGAGGGCCGCAGCCACCTCGACGAGTCGCTGCTGACCGGCGAGAGCCTGCCCGTGGCGCGCCAGCCCGGTGATGCGGTGACCGGCGGCGCGATCAACGGCGAGGGCTTGCTGCTGGTGCGCACCACGGCGGTGGGCGCGGCCAGCATGCTGTCGCAGATTGTGCAGATGGTCGAGTCGGCCCAGGCCAAGAAGGCGCCCATCCAGCAGACGGTCGATCGGGTCGCGGCAGTCTTTGTACCGGTCGTCTTCGGCGTGGCCTTGCTCACCTTGCTGGGCTGGGGCCTGCTCGGCCCGGCGCAGCGCGATCTGGCGGGCGGCGCCATGGCGGGCTCGGCCAGCGTCTGGGCCACGGCACTGATCCATGCGGTGTCGGTGCTGGTGATCGCCTGCCCTTGCGCACTGGGCCTGGCCACACCGGCCACGCTGATGGTGGGCACCGGCCTGGCGGCGCGGCGCGGCCTGCTGGTGCGTGATGCCCAGGCGCTGGAGCTGATGCGCTCGGTGGCGGTGGTGGCGTTTGACAAAACCGGCACCTTGACCGAGGGCCGGCCGCGGTTGGTCGAAGCCCGCGCCAGCGCGGCACTGCCCGGCGGCCGGGCCGAGCTGCTGGCTCTGGCGGCGGCCTTGCAGCGTGCCAGCGAGCACCCGCTGGCGCGTGCCGTGCTGCAGGCCGCCCAGGCCGAGGCAATCGAGGTGCCCCAGGCCGACATGCCGCAGGCGGTGGCCGGGCGCGGCATCGAGGGCCGGGTCAACGGCCGTTGGCTCAAGCTCGGCAGCAGCGTCTGGATGGCCGAGCTGGGCGTGGTCGATGCCGAGTTGCAGCAACAAGCCCAGGCTTGGGCAGCGATGGGCCGCAGCGTGTCCTGGCTGGCCGAGGTGACGCCGAGTGGCGCGCAGGATGGAACGACAGGTGGCGCGACGGACAGGGCGTCGGACAGCGTGTCAGAAAGTCCACCGCGTCAGGCCGCCAGCGCAGCGCCCCTGACCACCTCACGCGCGCTGGGCCTGCTGGCCTTTGGCGACCTTGCCAAGCCCGGTGCTGCGCGGGCGGTGGCAGCCTTGCAGCGTGAGGGCCTGCGGGTGGTGCTGCTCAGCGGCGACAACCGGGGCGCGGCCGAGGCCACAGCGCGGGCGGTGGGCATCAGCGACCCGGCCGACGTGTTTGCCGAGGTGCTGCCCGGCGACAAGGCCCGCGTGGTCCAGTCCTTGCGCGACGGGCTCGCAGGCAGCGGCAAGACCGGCCAGCGACGGGTTGCGATGGTGGGCGACGGTGTCAACGACGCGCCGGCGCTGGCCGCCGCCGATGTCGGCCTGGCGATGACGCATGCCGACGGCGGCGGCACCGACGTGGCGATGCAGACCGCCGGCCTGACTCTGCTGCGCGGCGACCCGCTGCTGGTGGTCGAGGCCCTGCAGCTGTCACGCGCCATCAGCCGGCGCATCCTCCAGAACCTGTTCTGGGCCTTTGCCTACAACGTGGTGGGCATCCCGCTGGCGGCCTTTGGCTTGCTCAGCCCGGTGGTGGCGGGCGCGGCGATGGCGCTGTCATCGGTCAGCGTGATCAGCAACGCCTTGTTGTTGGGCCGATTCAAGCCACAAATTGACGCTTGAGCTTGGCGCTTCGGCCGCTGCACTGCTGCGCAGCGAGCCGGCTCACCTGCTGTGCTCGAGCACGTCCTCGCCGGCCCACAGCGCGCCGAGGTGCGGAAAGTTCCAGCGGCCCAGCGGCTCCCGGTCGGCGATGCGGTCCAGCCCGTTCTGGCTCAGGTCGAGCAATTGTGGCGACAGCGCCGTGCCCCTGAGCGCCGAGAAAAAAACCTTGACGACTGGCGAGGTCAGCACTTGCGAGTTTTGCGCCATCACCACCGCCAGCCGGCCCGACTCCAGCCGTACCAGCGAGCCGTTCGGATAAATGCCCAGGCTGCGGACAAAAGTCTGGAAGATCGCGGGGTCGAACTGACCCTTCCAGGACGCCATGCGCGAGATCGACTCCGCCGGGTCCCAGCCCGCCTTGTAAGGCCGGTTCGAGGTGATGGCGTCGTACACATCGCAGACCGCACCCATGCGGGCGAAGGTCGACAACGGGTCACCCGACAGACCGTGCGGATAGCCGCGGCCGTCGAAGCGTTCATGGTGGTGCAGGCAGACATCCATCGCCAGCGCGCTGGCGCCCTTGCCGTCGTGCAGCATCTGCCAGCCCCGCTGCGGATGACTGCGCATGATCGCAAACTCGGCCTCGGTCAGCTTGGCGGGCTTGTTCAGAATCTCCAGCGGCATGGCCGCCTTGCCCAGATCGTGCAGCAAGCCGGCCAGGCCGGCGTCGCGGCAGGCCGCTTCGTCCAGTCCCAGTTGCTGGCTCAGCGAGACCATCAGCGCGCACACCGCCACCGAGTGCATGTACGAGTAATCGTCCTGGGTCTTCAAGCGCGCCAGGCTGACCAGCGCGCCCGGGTTGCGAAACACCGACCGGGTGATGTCGTCGACCAGTGGCAGGCAGCGCTCTGCCTCCAGTGCACGGCCGAGCCGGGCCTCGGCAAACATCGAATTGACCGCCTCGCGTGAGCGCTGGCAGAGTTGCGCCGCGTGGCGCAACTCTTCGGCCATTTCGGTGCGCGGCGGACGAGGTGGCGCGGGTGGGGACAGCGCTGCGCAGGCCAGCGCGGCAGCGGCTTGCAGGGCAACGGGCGGGTGGGGTGCGCTGCCGTCGATCAGCCCGGTCAGACCAGGCACAGGCTCCGCAGGCGGCACCGGTGCGGCGGGTGGTTCAGGCTGAAGCACGTCGACTCCGCGTGAGGTGTCGATCCAGCATTCGCTCAGCCGGCTGGCTTTCGCCCGCTGCAAGTCAGCACCCTCCTTGAGCACAAAGCGCGATTTCCAGAAAGGGTGGTCCAGCCAGTTGCCCTCGAAGGCGTGCAAGTGCATGCCCAGGCGCAAGTGGGTTACGGGGATTTTCTTGAGGTTGCGCTCGCCCATGGTCTGAAGCGATATCGGCTCGGCGGGCAGCCAGCTTGAGCGACGCCCACCAACAAAAACCGCTGCACAAGGCAGCGGTTTTGGGTGTCAGCGCAAAGCCTGCTTACCGGAAGCGGCTTTGCGGCACCACCCGAAGGTCGCCGGGCAAGGACGCCAGGTAGGCCGCAACCTGCTGCAACTCGGTGCTGCTGAAGGTGAGCTTCTTCTTGCCGTCGGCCTCTTGCACCACCTGGCTGCGCATGGTGGCGTTGCCCCGGCCAACCAGCGGGTTGCCGTCGGTGTGGTAAGCCTTGAGCGAGGCATAGAGGTAGTCGGCATGCTGGCCGGCCAGACGCGGGTAGGCGCCGTCGATCGGGCTGCTGAAGTTGGCGCCGTGGCAAGCCACGCAGGCCGCCATGCGGACCTTCAACGCCTCGGGCACAGGTGTAGCCAATGCCGCAGGCGCCGGGCTGCCAACGCCCTTTGCTTGGGCTTCGTAAAACGCACCCAGGTCGGCCATGTCCTGCTCGGTCAGCGGGGCGGCGATGCCGCGCATGGTTGGATGCTTGCGGTCACCCTTCTGGTAGGCGGTCAGCGCCGAGACGATGTACTTGGCGCCCTGGCCCGCGATCATCGGCACCTTGTAGATCTGCGGAAAGCTGGCCTGGTAACCGACGATGCCGTGGCAGCCAATACACATGGCAGCCTTGTCGGCGCCCTTGGCGGCGTCACCGGCCTTGGCCTCTTCGGCCCTGGAGGCGGTGCTGAGGCCGGCCAAAGCCAGCACCAGGGGGAGCAGAAACAGCGCTTTTGTCATCGTCGGGCAGAGGTGAAATCAGGGGAGAAACGGTGGGCTGCAAAGCGTGCAAGGCTGCGGCAACACCCTGTCCCTGAAGCCAGCGCCGGGCTGTCTCCAAGGCATCCCGCAGATTATAGGGGCCACCCTTATACTGATTTCACCGGGCTGCAAGGCCTTCACCACCCTTACCAACGGCCGACCGCTGCGGCCGCCACCGCCATGAAGTTTCAAGGAACGGACAACTACGTCGCCACCCAAGACCTGATGCTGGCGGTCAATGCGGCGATCACCTTGCAGCGGCCGCTGCTGGTCAAGGGTGAGCCCGGCACGGGCAAGACCATGCTGGCCGAAGAAGTGGCCAGCGCGCTAGGCATGCCGCTGCTGCAGTGGCACATCAAGAGCACCACCAAGGCCCAGCAAGGCCTCTACGAGTACGACGCCGTGAGCCGCCTGCGCGACAGCCAGCTGGCCGATGTCGAGGGCTCGCAAAAAGTGCGCGACATCGCCAACTACATCGTCAAGGGTGTGCTGTGGCAGGCCTTCACCGCTGACAAGCCGGTGGCGCTGCTGATCGACGAGATCGACAAGGCCGACATCGAGTTTCCGAACGACTTGCTGCGCGAGATCGACCGCATGGAGTTCTACGTCTACGAGACGCGCGAGCTGGTGCGGGCCAAGCACCGGCCGCTGGTGTTCATCACCTCCAACAACGAAAAAGAGTTGCCCGACGCTTTTTTGCGCCGCTGCTTTTTCCACTACATCAAGTTCCCCGACGCCGAGACCATGAAGCGCATCGTCGATGTGCACTTCCCCAGTCTCAAGCAAGAGTTGTTGTCGGCGGCGATGAAGACTTTTTACGAGGTGCGCAACCTGCCTGGCCTCAAGAAAAAGCCCAGCACCAGCGAGTTGCTGGACTGGCTCAAGCTGCTGGTGGCCGACGACATCCCGCTCGAGGCCCTGCAGAACAAGGACGACAAGGTGACCGTGCCGCCGCTGGTCGGCGCGCTGCTCAAGAACGAGCAGGACGTGACCTTGTTCGAAAAACTCGTCTTCATGCAGCGTCACAACCGCTGAACCGATGGCCAGCGATCTGCGCCGGGCACTGGCCGAGGGTGTGGTCGATGCGCTCGGCTTCGTGATCGGCGCCCTGATCGGCTGGCAGGTGGGCAAGGCGCTGGGCTATGACGTGCTGGCCAGCGCCGGTGCCGACACCAGAAATGCCTTGGGCTGGATCTTGTTGCTGGCGGGCTGCGGCGCGGGCAAATGGGCCTCACTGCGCTGGCGCGCTTGGCAGGCGGCCAAGCGCGGTGCCGATGAGGGTGGTGGCGGCGGTGGCGGCAGCGGCGCCGCGAGGCCCAGAAAGTAACCGGAGCCTGTCCGTGAGCCTTGCTCGCATCACTGCACCCATCACGCTGCAAGGCCAGCATGTCCGCCTGGAGCCGCTGCGCCCCGAGCATGCGCCGGCGCTGGCCGTGGCCGCGCAGGATGGTGAGCTCTGGCAGCTCTGGTACACCGCGATCCCCGCGCCCGACCGGGTGGCCGCCGAGATTGATCGGCGCCTGGCGCTGCAGGCGGCGGGCCAGATGCTGCCCTGGGCGGTGCTCGACATCCACGGCACGCCCGTGGGCATGACCACCTACATGAACATCGACAACGCCCACCAGCGGGTCGAGATCGGCTCGACCTGGTACGCCCGCCGCGTGCAGCGCACGCCGCTCAACACCGAGGCCAAGCGGCTGCTGCTGGCGCATGCCTTCGAGGCGCTGGAGTGCATTGCGGTCGAGTTCCGCACCCACCGCTTCAACCAGCAGAGCCGGCGCGCCATCGAGCGCCTGGGCGCCCAGTTCGACGGCATGCTGCGCAACCACCAGCGTGCGGCCAACGGCACGTTGCGCGACACCGCGGTTTACAGCATCACCGCCGATGAATGGCCTACCGTGCGGGCGCATCTTGACTTTCAGCTGGCGCGACCGGCTTGATACGCTGACCGCCTGATTCAACCCCGGCGGCGCTGTTTTGCCGACGGTTCCGTCGAAGTTCCGCGCCCAGTCCCTTCCAGGAGCCCGCATGGCCCGCAAAAAACCGATCACTGTCGAGTCGCTGTGGCAACTCGACCGCCTGGGCAGCCCGAGCTTGTCGCCCGATGGCGCGCAGGCCGTGTGCTCGGTCGCCAGCTTCTCGATGCGTGAGAACAAGAGCAGCAGTGCGCTGTGGCTGATGTCCACCCTGGGCGGCGAGCCGCGCCGACTGACCCAGTGTGGCGAGAAGGACGGCCAGCCCGCGTTTTCACCCCGGGGCGACCTGATCGGCTTTGTCGCCAGACGCGACCAGGCCGGCGAGAAGGACGAGACCCCGCAGTTTTATGTCATCCCGCCGGACGGCGGCGAGGCGCGCCGGGTGGGCATGGTCGCCACCGGCGTCGAGGCTTTCCGCTGGTGCCCGGACGGTCGCCACATCGTGTTGGTGTCTTGGGTCTGGCCCAAGCTGCAGGGGGCCAAAGCCCAGGCCGCTGCACTGAAGGACGACAAGGCCCGCAAGGACACCGGCTACGCCACCAGCGACTCGTTTTACCGCTACTGGGACCACTTGATCCCGGCCGGTCGGGTGGCGCACCTGCACCTGATGAACCTGGCGACGGGCAAGGTGCGCGATCTGTTCGAGGGCAGCGAGTTCGAGTTGCAGCGCGCCGACCCCGACGCCAACTGCTTCGACATCTCGCCCGACGGCAAGCGGGTGGCGTTTGCCTACGATCCGGCGCCTGAAAAGCGCAGCGACGGCCGCTTTGCCATCGCCGAGCTCGACCTCAAGCGCAAGCGCTTCGAGACCCTGGCGCAGGACGTCGGCTGGGATTTCAACAGCCCGCAGTACCGGCCCGACGGCCGGCAGATCGCCTGCATCGCCAGCCACCAGGCGTTGCGCCACACCATGCCAGGCCAACTGGCGCTGATCACCCCCGGCGAGCCGGTCGAGGTGCTCAGCGCCGAGTGGGACCACGAGGTGCAAGCGCCGCTGCGGTGGGAGGCTGACGGCAGCGCAGTGCTGCTGGCCGCCGAGCAGCAGGGCCAGCGCCATCTCTGGCGCTTTGATGTGGCCGACCGGCGGGCCGAGCTCGTGGTGCGCGGTGGCTGGGTGCAGGGCTTCGACAAAGCCGCCGGCACGCTGGTGACGCTGGCCGATGCCGCCAACCACCCGGCGCAGCTGCACGCCCATTTGCCGGGCGCCGAGGCGCGCCGCATCGAGCGCTTCAACGACGACACCCTGGCCAGGATCAGCCTGGGTCGGCATGAGGCGATCAGCGTGGTCGGCGCACTCGGTGATGCGGTGCAGGTCTGGCTGTTCTACCCGCCCGGGTTCGACGCCGGCAAGAAGTACCCGCTGCTGCAAGTCATCCACGGCGGCCCGCACACGGCGGTGGGCGACAACTGGCACTACCGCTGGAACAACCCGCTGTTTGCGGCCGAGGGCAACGTGGTGGCGGTGGTCAACTACCACGGCTCATCGAGCTTCGGGCATGCATTTCTCGACAGCATCACCCACCGCTGGGGCGAGCTGGAGCTGCAAGACATCGAAGCCGCCACCACCGAGATGCTCAAGCGGCCCTACATCGACCCGACCCGGGTCTACGCCACCGGCGGCAGCTACGGCGGTTTCATGGTGGCCTGGATGAACGGCCATGTCCCCAACCCGCCCGGCGGGCCGGCGGGGCGCTACGCGGCCTACGTCTGCCACGCCGGCTGCTTCGACTGGACCGCGATGTTTGCCGACGACGCCTGGGCCTGGCATGCCAAGGAGCTCGGCGGCTGGTACTGGGACGACATGGCGCGGGTCAATGCGCAGAGCCCGCACGCCTTCGCGGCGCAGATGAACACCCCCACGCTGGTGATCCACGGCGCGATGGACTACCGCGTGCCCGACGCCCAGGGCCTGGCCTACTACAACACCCTGAAGGCCCGGGGCGTGGCCGCACGGCTGCTGTGGTTCCCGGACGAAAACCACTGGATCCTGAAACCGCGCAACAGCCAGCTCTGGTATGCCGAGTTTTTTGGCTGGCTCAAGGCGCACCGGAGCGCTGCACCGGCATCCGCCCCGGATACGGCCACGCTTGCGGCGCCTGAACCCGGGCGCAAGGCCGGCAAAGCGCGCAAGGCCGGCAAGGCCAAGCTGCTGCGCTAACCCAGGCCGCTGTCAGGCTCGGCCCGCGTGCACTATTTCCAGCGGCACGCCGCCGGCCCGCCGCACCCGGTCGCGGCCCTCGTGCTTGGCCAGGTACAGCGCAGAATCGGCTCGCCGCAGCAGTTCAGTGATGCTGTCCTGCTGCCCCTGCCACTCGGCCACGCCCACGCTGGCGGTCAGCGTCAGCCGGCCGGCCTCGCTGGCCAACGGCAGGTTGCGCACCCGTCCACACAAGCGTTCGGCCAGCGCCTGGGCCTCGGCGCCTGAGGTGGCCGGCAGCAGCGCCAGAAACTCCTCACCGCCCCAACGCGCCAGGGCGTCGACGTCGCGCAGCTGTGCAGCCATCACCGCAGCCAGGTGTTGCAGCGCACGGTCGCCCACCGCATGGCCGAAGTTGTCGTTGAGCCGCTTGAAATGGTCGATATCGATCATCAACACCGAATACGAGGTCGCCGCTTTGCCCGGGGATGGCAACCGGCGGGCCCGCTGCGCCTCTTGCTGCAGCAACTCGTCGATGGCGCGGCGGTTCAACAGACCGGTGAGCGGGTCATGACGCGACAGCCGCTCGAGCCGGTTGACCATGCGCGACACCACCAAGGCCACCAACATCATCTGGATCACCAATGCCGAGACCATGCCGGTGAGCGACGAGCCCAGGCTGAGCACGGTGTTTTGCAGCACCTCGGCCATCACCGTCTCGGGTGACTGCAGCGCACGCAACGAGCGTGCTGCCAGCATCAAGCCGGCCAACAACATCGGTGAGGCAAAAAGCAGGCCCCAGCGCAGGCGCAGGACCTGGCGGACATGGCGCCAGACATCGGTCGCCGTCCAGAAGTAGAGCGCCGCCCAGACACCCGCCACCAGTGCAATGCGCGCCGGCACCCAGGTCAGGTCCAGCGCGGCCAGCACCGACACCACGATGCTGGCTGCCAAAATCAGGCATTGCGGCAGCGTCCAGCTGCGCTGGCCGGTGAACGACCAGACCCCGCGCTGCAGCGCCAGCGTGGCCGCCACCGCCAATATGTTGCCCAGCGCGCGCGCCGGCGCGTGTTCGGCATGCATGCCAATCACGATCAACAGCAAGGCCAGTGCACTGCCCACCGAGTGCGCCGCCCACCAGCCTGCCGCGCGGCGCTCGCCGGGCAAAACCAGGGCTGCCACGATCCAGGCCGGGGCCAGCACCGCGTACTGCAAGGCCAGCAGCAGCAAGGCCACACCGGACGGTGTCAAGCTCGGGAGGCGCAGCGCCAGCGTTTCCATCGCGCTGATTGCACCACAGGCCAAGGCCCCGCAAAGCCGCCACCCCCTTAAATGGGTATGCTCTGTTTGTGGATCACTGCCGGTCCGCAGCCGAAAAAAGCTCCGTCCATGCTGATCAACTTCTTCTACGCCCTGCGCGCGGCCAAGCTGCCGGTCTCGGTCAAAGAGTTTCTGACCCTGCTCGAAGCCGTCAAGCTCGGCGTGATCGACCATTCGGTTGACGAGTTCTACTACCTTGCCCGGATCTCTCTGGTCAAGGACGAGGCGCTGTTCGACAAGTTCGACCGTGCCTTTGGTGCCTATTTCAAGGGTGTGGAGACGCTGGTCGACTTCACCAAGGATGTGCCCCTGGAGTGGCTGCGCAAGAACCTGGAGTTGGAGCTCAGCGCCGAAGAAAAAGCCAAGATCGAGAAGATGGGCTGGGACGAGCTGATGGAAACGCTCAAGAAACGCTTCGAAGAGCAAAAAGAGCGCCACGAGGGTGGCAGCAAATGGATAGGCACCGGCGGCACCAGTCCGTTTGGCGCCTACGGCGTCAATCCGCAGGGCATCCGCATCGGCCAGGACAAGAGCCGCAACAAGAGCGCCGTCAAGGTCTGGGACCAGCGCGCCTACAAGGACTACGACGACACGCTCGAACTCGGCACCCGCAACATCAAGGTGGCGCTGCGCCGCTTGCGCCGGTTTGCGCGCGAGGGCGCCGAGACCGAGCTCGACCTGGAAGACACCATCCACTGCACCGCCGCCAATGCCGGCTACCTCGACATCAAGCTGGTGCCCGAGCGCCACAACAAGGTCAAGGTGCTGCTGTTGATGGACGTGGGCGGCACGATGGACGAGCACATCCACCGTGTCGAAGAGCTGTTCTCGGCCGCCAAGACCGAGTTCAAGCACCTGGAGTTCTATTACTTCCACAACTGCCCGTATGACTTCATGTGGAAGAACAACCGGCGCCGTTTCAGCGAAAAGACCGCCACCTGGGACCTGATCCGCAAGTACAACAAGGACTACAAGCTGATCTTCATCGGTGACGCGACGATGAGCCCCTACGAGATCCTCCAGCCCGGCGGCAGCGTTGAATACAACAACGAAGAACCCGGTGCCGAGTGGATACAGCGGCTGACCAATGCTTTCCCCAAATTCGCCTGGATCAACCCCGAGCCTCAGGGTGTGTGGCAGTACCGGCAGTCGATCTCGGTGGTGCAGCAACTGGTCAATCAACGCATGTTTCCGCTGACGCTGGCGGGCCTGGAAGGGGCCATGCGCCTGCTGACCAAGTGACCCTCGCCCAGTGACCAAGGCGCTGCAAGCGCAGACCGAGCGGGGGCCCCGGAAGGCGCGGTCAATGGCACGGTCGCTGTCTCTGGCCGTGCGCAGGCTGGGCCACTGGGCCATCGCCCTGACGCTGGGCTGGGTGGTCAGCGGCTGCGCATTGCTGCCCAAGTCGGTGGCAGACCGGATCACGCCGACTGCAGTCGGCGCATCGGGCCTGCGTCTGGAGGTGGAGGCGCCACCCGAGTTGCAGACCCTGCTGGAAAAGTACCTCGACCTGGCGCGTTTGCAGGCATTGCGCGGCGCCGAGGAGATCGACGATGCCGAATGGTTGCGCCTGGCCGCCGCCGCCCCGGCACAAGCGCGTGAACTGCTGCAGACCGAAGGCTACTTCGATGCCGAAGTCAGCGTTCGCCGAAGCGTGGACGGCAGCGGCAACCTGACTTTGAAACAGGTGAGTTTGACGGTTCGGGAGGGCCCGCGCACGCAGGTCGACAGCGTTCAGATCGAGGAGCTTGGCGATCTGCAGCGCCGCCTCGCGCTGGCCGAGCCCGAGGCCGGCGCCATCCACCAGGCCCTGGCCAAGATCAGCGCCCTGCGGGTTGGCAAGCCATTCCGTAACCCTGACTGGGCCGAGACCAAGCAGC
This sequence comes from Betaproteobacteria bacterium, assembly GCA_025358155.1. Taxonomy (GTDB): domain Bacteria; phylum Pseudomonadota; class Gammaproteobacteria; order Burkholderiales; family Burkholderiaceae_C; genus Pseudaquabacterium. The sequence goes on along the minus strand of JANYKR010000250.1, from coordinate 4,605 downwards.
AGCTGCTGGCCAGTCTGCGGGCCACCGGCTACGCCACAGCTCACCTGGCGGACAGCCAGGCACTCGTCGATGCACCCAGCCAGCGTGCCGAATTGCGCGTGGTGCTCGACAGCGGCCCGCTGTTTCTGGCCGGCCAGGTGCAGGTTGATGGCCTCAAGCATCAGGACGAGGCCACGGTGCAACACCTCGCCGGCTTTGGCCGGGGAACGCCACTGACCGAAGCGCGCTTGTTTGACTACCAGGATCGGCTGCAAAAAGCGGGCCTGTTCGAAACCGTCGCAATCACCTTCGAGCCCGACCCGCAACAAGCGCAGAACACACCGATCCGGGTGCGGTTGACCGAGTTGCCACTGCAACAGGTGACGGTCGGCGTAGGCGCCAGCGACAACACCGGCCCCCGCGCCACGCTCGCGTACACCCACCGCCGGCCGTTCGACTGGGCCGTGACCGCCCACAACAAGATCGAATGGGGCCGCGACAGCCAGAAGTGGGCGGGCGACTTCCAGACCCATCCGGGCGAAGGTTTCTACCGCTACCTGCTCGGTGTGCAAATCGACAAGGTCAAGAGCGCCACCGACGTGGTGCTGTCACAGCGCTTGCGCCTGGGCCGCACCCAGGACACGCCGCGCATCGAGCGCTTGTACTTTGGCGAGTTGTTGCGCTCGCGCCAGACCGATACCGTCAGCACCACCCAACGGGGCGGCAACAGCCCCAACACCGCCTCAGCGCTGAGTGCCAACTACCACTGGATCTGGCGCGACCTCGACAGCGTGCTGCTGCCCACCCGGGGCATCACCTGGGCGGTACAGCTTGCCGTGGGCGAGGCCACCAGCCCGGGCGGCGCCAGTGGGCCGTTTTCTCGGCTCTACAGCCGGCTGACCGGCTACCTGCCGTTTGGCGACAACTGGTACGGCCAGGCCCGGGTTGAAGCCGGCCAGATCGTCAAGGCCGCCAAGCTCACCGTGCCCGATGCGCTGGGCTTTCGCGCCGGTGGCGACGATTCGGTACGGGGCTATGCCTACCGCACGCTGGCGCCGGTAGGGGCGGACGGCGGCACGCTCAGCGGTCAGTCGCTGCTGACCGGCAGCATCGAGTTGGCGCACCCGATCCTGGCCAGCCAGCCCGCGCTGTGGGGCGCCGTCTTCATCGACGCCGGCCGCGCGGTAGACGATTGGCGCGGTTACAAGCCCGCGCTCGGCTACGGCGTGGGCCTGCGCTACCGCAGCCCCATCGGTCCGCTCAAGGTCGACTTGGCTTACGGGGACGAACTGAAAAAGTTTCGGCTGCACTTCACCGTGGGGATCGCGTTCTGATGGACCCGGCCGGGCCCGATCTCGCCGCACCCGCAGCGCCAGCCGGCGGCGCGCCGTCAAGCCCGCCCGAGGTACCGCCAGGCCGCCCGCCACGTCGCCGCCCCAGTCGCATGCTGCTGGGCCTGACCGCCCTGTTGGTCACGCTGCTGCTGGTGTCGGCGGGTGCGCTGGTGGCATTGTTGAACTGGCCTGCCGCCCTGCCCTGGGTGCTGCAGCAGGTGCCAGGCCTGACGGTGACCGGGCTGGAGGGCACGCTGGGCAGCGGTGCGCTGCGGGCCAAGTCGGTGGACTGGCACCTGCCGGCGCAGGCCGGTGAACTGCACATCCAGGGCCTGACCGCACAGGGCGGGCGCTTGCGCTGGGCGCCCCACCCGGGCGCCTGGTTGGGCTTGCAACTGACGGGCTTGACGGCCGACAAGTTGCAATTCAAGCGCGGGCCGCCATCGGCCACGTTTGTCGAACCCGCCGATCTGCGGTTGCCGCTGGCTTTGCAGATCGACCGGTTGAGCATCGCTCAACTGCAGATCGACGACCTGCCCGTGATTGAATCGCTCAGCGCCGCCCGCCTGTCGCTGTCGGCCGAGGGCGGCACGCTGCACCGCATCACCGGCCTGGCGCTGGACTGGCAGCAAACCCACTACAGCGGGGACCTGCAAATCAGCAGCGCCGCACCTTTTCTGCTGCAGGTCAGCTTGCAGGCCCGCCACCAGGCCGCAGCGCACAGCGCCGGTGGCCTTGCCGGCAGCGCCGCCCTGGGCTGGTCGGGCAGGCTGCAGTTGAGCGGGCCCCTGGCCAAACTGTCTGCCCAGGCCAACTTGCAGGGCCTGGACCCCAACGGCAAACTCGGCGGCACACCGGCCACCGCGCTGGACGCCCGCGCCACCCTGTTGCCGTTTGCGCCCTGGCCCTTGGCTGCGCTGACGCTCAGCACCCAGCAGCTTGACCTGGCGGCGCTGCTGCCCAACCTGCCCCACACGGCCCTGAGCGGCAGCGCCAACGTGGTCTCCAGCGGCATGGACCGGCCCGCCACCGTGACCGCGACGCTCGACAACCAGTTGCCCGGCGCCTGGGACAGCGGCCACCTGCCGCTGCAGCGGCTGGTGATCCAGGCCAGCGCCCAGCCGCGCCAGCCCGACCGCCTGGTGTTCGAGCGCTTCACGCTGAGTCTGGGCGATGCCCCCGGCGCCCGAGGTGCGGCCGGGCAAGTCAGCGGTCAGGGGCTCTGGGCCGACAACAGCCTGGCGCTGGACTTGCGGGTCACCGACCTGCAACCGGCGCGGCTGCACCGGGAGGCGGCGGCGCTGGTGCTGAGCGGGCCGGTACTTCTCAAAATCAGCGGGCTGCAGCGCCCCGCCACCGCGGTGGTCGGGCCCGCCGGGCCCGCCTTGTCGGTCGCCGCCGCCGGGCCCGAGGTCAGCCTCGACACCACGCTCAACGGCCGCCTGCAAGACGGCAGCGGCCAGGCGGTGCAGCTGCGCCTGACGGGCAGCGGCAATGCCCGCAAGTTCAGCATCAGCCAGGCGCGGGCCAGTGCCGGCAATGCCAGCGCGCAGGCCCAGCTTGATGCACAACAGGGCCCCACCGGCTGGCGGCTGCGCGGCAAGGCCCGGCTGGCGCAATTTGATCCCCGGCCCTGGTGGCGCGGCGCGCCGGGCTCGGCCTGGCGGCGCGGCCCGCACAGCCTGGATGCCCAGGCCGAAGCCGACCTGCTCTGGCGCGGCCTGCCCGCCGCGACGACAGCGGCAGCGGGTGGCCTGATGCCGACGCTGGAGCGCTGGCTGCGGGCGGCTGACGGCGATGCCCTGCTCAGCGTGAACAACAGCGTAGTGGTGGGCTTGCCTTTGGCCGCGACGCTGCGGCTGCACAGCCTGGGCCTGGGCGCGCAGCTCGACGGCCAGGTCGAGCTGGCGGGCAACCGAATCACCGTCCAGGGTCTGCGCGACGCCAAACCTGTGGCCGACCATTGGCAAGCCCAACTGCAGGCACCGGCGCTGGCTGCGCTGGCGCCACTGGGCCGTTTGATCGCCGAGACCGCGCCCGACTACGCCCCCTTCTGGCCGCTGAACGGCCAACTGGCGGGCGAATTGCAGGCCGACGGCCGCTGGCCCGACCTGCGGACCCAGGGCGAGTTGCGAGCCCAGGAGCTGAGCACCGCCACCGCCGTGCTGCAGTCCGCCACCCTGGGCTGGCAGATCGGTGCCACGGCTGATGCGCCGCTGGCCCTCAAGCTGCAGGCCCAGGCCGTGGCCGTAGGCGACAAGAAGTTGGCCGCCATCGACGCCAGTCTCACCGGCAGCTTGCGCAACCACAGCCTGCACTTGCGCATCGACAGCCCGGCCAAGCCGCCGGCCTGGACCGAGAAACTGCTGGGCCTGGCCGGCACTGGCACCCGGCTGCAGGCCGATGGTCGCGGCAGCTGGACGGCAGTGGCCGGCGCGACGGGGGCCGCCCCCGTCAGCAGCACCGCCGGCAAACGCAACACCGACACCGGCCTGCAAGGCCTCTGGCGCCTGCAAGACCTGACGGTGCAAGGCGGTGCGCGCGACAGCCCGGGCGGCAACCAGCCCTGGCTGGCAGCCAAGTCGCTGGTCGCCAGCCTGAGCCTGGGGCCTGAGGGACAACTCTTGGCGCTGGCGATGGCGCCGGGTCGGATTGAACTGCTGGGCACGGCGATCAACTGGCGCGAGGCTAGCTGGTTGGCAGTCGATCCCGCCGCGCCCGCCGGCAAGGGTCAGCATGACCGACTGACGTTCCTGGCCGAGCTGGAGCGGTTCAATGTGGCCGCCGCGTTGGCACGGGCCCAGCCGGCAATGGGCTGGGGCGGCCAGCTTGCCGTAGCGGGGCAGATCAACATCCGCAGTGCGGCCCGGTTTGATGCCGACGTGGTGCTGGAGCGCCTGAGCGGTGACCTGAGCCTGACCGACGAACTGGGCGCCACCCAAGCGTTGGGGGTCACGGACTTGCGCCTGGCCTTGACCGCCCATGACGGGTTGTGGCAGTTTGCCCAGGGCCTGGCGGGACTGAACATCGGCGCGATGGCAGGTGCACAGGTGGTGCGCACAGCGGCCGACCGTCGATTTCCGCCGCAAAACGCGCCGCTGCAAGGGGTGCTGGAGTCTAACGTGGCCAATCTGGGCATCTGGGGTGCGTGGGTGCCACCGGGCTGGCGGCTGGCCGGCAAGCTGCGCACCAGCGCCAGCTTTGCGGGCACACTGGGTGCGCCCGAGATCCGCGGCGACATGGTGGGCAGCGGCCTGGGCGCGCGCAACCTGCTGCAAGGCATCTACCTCAG
>JANYKR010000143.1 GCA_025358155.1 Betaproteobacteria bacterium | reverse complement strand
GCGGGCGAGTGAGTCAACAAGGGCGTGATCGAAGACGTGTATACGACCATGGTATTGCGTTGAAGCGCTTTCTTTGCCTTCTTTCTTTTCGCCAAAAGAAAGAATGGTCGCCCGCCGGGGCGAATACCCGGCGCCGAATATCAAACGACGGCTGCACACAGCAAAGCGGCGCGATCAGAACCCCTGCGATGAGCGACCGCAACGACACACTACCTCCGCGCCAGCACCGGCCCCAGTGCCACCCCGGTATGGGTACCCCGCGCCACCAGCAACTCCGGTGGCCCGGCGCAGACCACGCGGCCCCCAGCCGTGCCGCCCTCGGGCCCCAGGTCGATCACCCAGTCGGCCTCGGCGATCACGTCGAGGTCGTGCTCGATCACCACCACGCTGTGGCCACCCACCACCAGCCGGTGCAGCACCCGGATCAGGCGTTCCACGTCGGCCATGTGCAGGCCCACCGTGGGCTCGTCGAGCACGTACAGCGTGTGCGGGGCTTTCTGGCCGCGCCGGGTGATGTCGTCGCGCACCTTGCTCAGCTCGGTCACCAGCTTGATGCGCTGGGCCTCGCCACCCGACAACGTGGGCGATGGCTGGCCCAGTGTCAGGTAGCCCAGGCCGACATCCTTGAGCAGCTGCAGCGGGTGCGCAATCGACGGCATCGAAGCGAAGAACTCCACCGCCTCATCCACCTCCATGCGCAGCACGTCGCCGATGCTCTTGCCGCGCCAGCTCACCGCCAGAGTTTCGGGGTTGAAGCGCTGGCCGTGGCAGGCGTCACAGGGCACCTTCACGTCCGGCAGAAAGCTCATCTCGATGGTGCGCAGGCCCTGGCCTTCGCAGGACGGGCAGCGGCCATCACCGGTGTTGAAGCTGAAGCGCGCCGCCGCGTAGCCCCGGGCCTTGGCTTCCAGGGTCTCGGTGAAGAGCTTGCGGATGGCGTCCCAAAAGCCGATGTAGGTGGCCGGGCAGCTGCGCGGGGTCTTGCCGATCGGCGTCTGGTCCACCTCCAGCACGCGGTCGATGGTCTCGAAGCCGGCAATGCCGCTGCAGCCCACCAGCGGCGGCAGCACGCCCGCCGCGAGCGCATCGCGTCCGGCCTTGCTGACCTTGGTCTGGACAATGGCCTGCACATTGGCCAGCAACACGTCACGCGCCAGCGTGCTCTTGCCTGAGCCCGATACCCCTGTGACTGCCACCAGTCGCTGCAGCGGCACCTGCAGATCCAGCGCCTGCAGGTTGTGCAGCGTGGCCCCGCTCAGGTTGAGCTGCAGCGTGGCGCGGTTGACGACTCGGCGTGGCAGCAGCGGATGGACCAGCGGGTGCGCCAGAAACCGGCCGGTGACCGAGTCAGGGTTGGCCGACAAGTCTGCCGCCACGCCCTGCGCCACCAAGTGGCCGCCGCGCTTGCCCGCGCCGGGGCCGATGTCGATCAAATGGTCGGCGCGGCGGATGGTGTCTTCGTCGTGCTCCACCACCACCAGGGTATTGCCTTGGGCCGACAAGCGCGCCAGCGCTTTGAGCAACACCGCGTTGTCGCGCGGGTGCAGTCCGATGGTGGGCTCGTCGAGCACGTAGCACACGCCCTGCAGGTTGCTGCCCAGCTGGGCTGCCAGCCGGATGCGCTGGGCCTCGCCGCCTGAGAGCGTGGGCGCGGCACGGTCCAGCGTCAAATAGCCCAGGCCCACTTCTTCCAGAAACTCCAGCCGGCTGCGGATCTCGCTGACCACATCGCGTGCAATCGCGGCGTCGCGGCCCAGCAGTTCCAGCCCGCCGGCCCAGCGCCGGGCGTCACCCACCGCCCATTGCGCCACCGCCGTGATGGTGTGGTCGTCAAAACGGATGGCCCGGGCAACCGGGTTCAGCCGGGTGCCCTGGCAGTCGGGGCAAGGCTCACCGCTGACACCTTCGACCTCGGCCTCTTCGGACGGAAAGCTTTGCTCGCGGCCCTTCTGGTCGTCGTCCTTGACCGAGTCGTCGTAGGCTTTGCGCTGCTCACGCGTCAGCGTCAGGCCGGTGCCCACACAGCTGGTGCACCAGCCGTGTTTGCTGTTGTAGCTGAACATGCGCGGGTCCAGCTCGGGGTAGCTGGTGCCGCACTGCGGGCAGGCGCGCTTGGTTGAAAACACCTTGAGCTGGCCGATGCCGGCGGTCGAATCGCTCGCAGCCATCGCCTCGACCAGGCCGTCCAGCGGGCTCAGCAAATGCAGCACGCCCTTGCCCAGGTCGAGTGCCTTGGCCAGCATCTCGCGCAGTTGGGCCTCTTTGGCTGGCGTGATCAGCAGGTCACCCACCGGCAGCTCCAGCGTGTGCTCCTTGAAGCGGTCCAGCCGGGGCCACGGGTCGACCTTGATGAACTCGCCGTCCACCCGCAAGTGCGTGTGGCCACGCGCCTTGGCCCACTTCGCCAAATCGGTGTACAGGCCCTTGCGGTTCACCACCAGCGGCGCCAGGAAGCCGACATGCTGGCCGCGGTGCCCGCCCTTCTTCGGGTCTTGCAGCAGTTGGGCGGCGATGCTCTCCACACTCTGCGGCCGCACCTCGGCACCGTCGTGGATGCAGGTCTGGGTACCCAGCTTGACCCACAGCAGGCGCAGAAAGTGCCAGACCTCGGTGGTGGTGGCCACCGTGCTCTTGCGCCCGCCCCGGCTCAGGCGCTGCTCGATGGCCACCGTGGGCGGGATGCCGTAGACCGCGTCCACCTCCGGCCGACCCGCCGGCTGCACGATGCTGCGGGCGTAGGCGTTGAGGCTCTCCAGATACCGCCGCTGGCCCTCATTGAACAAGATGTCGAAGGCCAGCGTGCTCTTGCCCGAGCCTGAAACGCCCGTCACCACGGTGAACTTGCCGCGCGGGATATCGACGTTGAGGCTCTTGAGGTTGTGCTCCTTGGCGTTGACGATGCGGATGTCGTTGCCCGCAGCCAGCCGCGCCGCATCCCGCCGGGCCTTGGCGATCAGCTGCAGCGGCCGGCCCTCCTCGGCGGTGAGTGCACCCATGCCCAGCGCGCTGTCGTACTCGCGCAGCGCACGGCCGGTGTGTGAGCTTGGGTGTGCCTTCACGTCCTCCGGCGTGCCGGTGCACACCAGTTCACCGCCGGCGTCGCCACCTTCGGGGCCCAGGTCGATGATCCAGTCGGCGCTGCGGATGACATCGAGGTTGTGCTCGATCACGATCAGCGAGTGGCCGGCCTCCAGCAGCTTGCGCAAGCTGCGCATCAGCTTGGCGATGTCGTCGAAATGCAGGCCGGTGGTGGGCTCGTCGAACAAGAACAGCGTGCCGCGCTTGGCCGCAGGCTGGCGCGGACCTTGGGCGGCATCGGCCAGATAACCGGCCAGCTTCAGGCGTTGGGCCTCGCCACCCGACAAGGTGGGCACCGGCTGGCCCAGCCGCACGTAGTCCAGGCCGACATCGACGATGGGCTGCAGCCGTGCGGTGACGGCCGTGTCGCCACTGAACACGATCATCGCCTCGGCGACGGTCAGCTCCAGCACATCGGCCACTGACAGCTGGTAGGCGCCGCGGATCAGCTTGACCTCCAGCAGCTCGGCGCGAAAACGCTTGCCGTCGCAGTCCGGGCAGCGCAGGTAGACGTCGCTCAAAAACTGCATCTCCACATGCTCGAAGCCTGAGCCGCCGCAGGTCGGGCAGCGGCCGTTGCCGGCGTTGAAGCTGAACATGCCAGCGCTGTAGCTGCGCTCGATGGCCAGTGGCGCCCAGGCAAACAGCTTGCGGATCTCGTCGAACGCGCCGACGTAGCTCGCGGGGTTGCTGCGCGCGGTCTTGCCGATGGGCGACTGGTCGACGAACACCACCTCGTTCAACCAGTCCATGCCCAGCAGCGCCTCGAACGCGCCCGCGCCCTCGGTCGGCTTGCCAAAGTGGCGCAGCAGGGCCGGCACCAGCACGTCCTGGATCAGCGTGCTCTTGCCCGACCCGCTGACGCCCGTCACCACCGTGAGGCGCTGCAGCGGAAACACCACCTCCAGGTGCTTGAGGTTGTGCTCATGCGCGCCCTGCAGGATCAGCTTGGGCGTGGACTCGGTGACAAAACGCCGCAGGCCGATGCCCACATGCTTGCGCCCGCCCAGGTAGGCGCCGGTCAGGGTGTTGGCATCGCGGGCCGCATCAGGTGTGCCGTCAAACACGATCTGGCCGCCACGCTCGCCGGGACCGGGGCCCATGTCGATCAGCCGGTCGGCCGCCAGCATCACCGCCGGGTCGTGCTCCACCACCACCAGGGTGTTGCCGGCGTCGCGCAGCCGGTGCATGGCCTCGACGATGCGGCTCATGTCACGCGGGTGCAGGCCGATGCTGGGCTCGTCCAGCACAAACAAGGTGTTGACCAGGCTGGTGCCCAGCGCGGTGGTCAGGTTGATGCGCTGCACCTCGCCGCCTGAGAGCGTGCGGCTCTGGCGGTCCAGCGTCAGATAACCCAGTCCGACATCACACAGGTAGCGCAGCCGGGTGCGCATCTCGTCGAGCAGCAGCTTGAGGGCGTCGTCCAGCATCGTGCTGGGCAGGCTCAAGCCATCAAAAAAGCGCCGCAACCGGTCTATCGGCATCAGCATCAGGTCGTGCAGGCTCAGGCCGGGCAGTGCCGCCAGTTGCTCACGCGACCAGGCCGCGCCCACCGGCAAAAAGCGCTTCTCGGGCGCCATCATGCCGTCGGCATCGGCCTTGTCACCCAAGCGCCACAGCAATGATTCGAGCTTGAGCCGGGCGCCGCCGCAGGTGCCGCAAGGGGTGTAGCTGCGGTACTTGGACAAGAGCACCCGGATGTGCATCTTGTAGGCCTTGCTCTCGAGGTAGCCAAAAAATCGCTTGACGCCGTACCACTGCTTGTTCCAGTCGCCGGCCCAGTTCGGGTTGCCGTCGATCACCCAGTCGCGCTGGGCTTGCGACAGATGGCTCCAGGCGGTGTCCCTGGGGATGCCAGCCTCTCCGGCGTACCGCAGCAAATCGCTCTGGCAAGACTCCCAGGCCGGCGTCTGCAAGGTCTTGATCACACCGCCGCGCAAGGTCTTGCGGGTGTCGGGGATCACCAGGCCCAGATCCACCCCGATCACCCGGCCAAACCCGCGACAGGCCTCGCAGGCGCCAAAGGCGGAGTTGAAGCTGAACAGCGCGGGTTGCGGGTCGGCGTAGCGCAGGTCGCTGTCGGGGCAGTGCAGGCCGGTGGAGTAGCGCCACAAATCTGGCTCACCGTGTGGGGGCATTGCGTAGACGTTGACGCGCCCGCTGCCGCGCTTGAGCGACAACTCCAAGGCCTCGACCACCCGCACCTTGTCAGCGCCCGCCAGCCGCAGCCGGTCGGCCACCACGTCGAGCACCTTGCGGTGCGCCACCACCCGTTCGGCCTGCACCCGGGTAAAGCCGCTGGCCGACAGCCACTGCTCAACCTCGGCCGGCGTCACGCTCTCGGGCAGCTCGACCGGGAAGGTGATCACCAAGCGTGGATCACCCGCCGACGCCGCCCTGTCCATCAAATCGGCACAGATCGTCTCGGGCGTGTCGTGCCGCACCGGCTGTGCCGTTTGCCGGTCGAACAACTGCGCGGCACGGGCAAACAGCAGCTTCAGGTGGTCGTTGAGCTCGGTCATCGTGCCGACCGTGCTGCGGCTGGTGCGCACCGGGTTGGTCTGGTCGATCGCGATGGCGGGCGGCACGCCGTCCACCCGGTCCACCGCCGGCCGGTCCATACGGTCCAGAAACTGCCGGGCGTAGGCGCTGAAGGTCTCGACGTAGCGGCGCTGGCCCTCGGCGTACAGGGTATCGAACACCAGGCTGGATTTGCCCGAGCCGCTGGGCCCGGTGACCACCGTCAGCTCGCCGGTGCGGATGTCAAGGTCGAGGTTCTTCAAGTTGTGCTGGCGGGCGCCGCGAATGCGGATCAAGCCCGTCGCCAAAGCCGCGTCTGACTGGGTATCGGTGCCTGCCAGCTCGCCCTCGGCCATACGGCGCGCTGCGCCAGGGGGCAAGACGATGGGACCGGTCATGTAGCAGGCTCCTGAAGGCAAGGCCCGGCATTCTAGGGAGCCGCTGGCAGCAGCAGGCCTCAAGGGTGATCGTCGGCGGCGCCGCGTTCTGGCGCCCGCAACCTCATGGCTGGATCACAAAACCGGCGTGCCGCAACATCGGCAACGGTGATTTATCTCGCCACAATGGCGGCTTGGCCTCAGACCCGGATCGAGAACACCATGATGCTGCTGCGACGCCCTCTGCTCATCGCCCTTCTCGGCCTGACAGGACTGACGGGACTGACGGGCCTGTGCAGCTCTGCCCAGGCGCAGATCCGCATCGGTCAGACGGCCGGCTTCACTGGCGCGGCGGCGTCGGGCGTCAACGAGGCCACGGCCGGCGCCCAGCTTTACTTCAATGCCGTCAATGCCCGCGGTGGCATCGGCGGGCAGAAGTTAGAGCTGGTGTCGATGGACGACAAGTTCGAGCCCAAGCTGGCGTTGGACAATGCCAAGGCGCTGATCGACAAGGGCGT
>JANYKR010000135.1 GCA_025358155.1 Betaproteobacteria bacterium | reverse complement strand
ACGCCTTGGGGCGGATGCCAGAAGAAGTGCCGCTGGCGCAGGCCTGCGAACAGGCCGGCATGTGGGCAACGGCAACACCGGCAACACCGGCTGCAGCGGCCACCTGGCCCCTGCTGACCGCGGCGCTGCGTGCGCAAGGGGCCGCGGCCGTGCTGGTGATGGCACCCGCATCCGCAGCCGCACCCGCAGCCACATCCGCCCGAGCCCCGCCGTGCCACTGGCTCGATGCCGCGCACGCCCGTGGCTGGGTGGTGCCGCAGGCGGGGGGCGACCTCGACGCCGACCGCTTAGCGGCCGCCTGGCAGGCCCAATTGGCGCGCGGACATGTGCCCGCCGATGCCGCGCTGCTGGCCTGGCCCGCGATGCCGTGGCTGTCATGGGTCGGTTCGCCCAGCGGCATGAGCCCGCCACCCGTGTCGGCGCGTTGCGACACGGACCCGCCGCTCGGCCTGTACGCCATCGCGGGCGACGCTGCAGCGCTGCGCAGGGTGCTGCAGGCCGGTGTACGCACCGTGCAACTGCGCATCAAACGCCCGGTCGACGCCGACGCGGCCTGGACTGCAGCGCTACGCCAAGCTGTCCGCGACAGCCTGGCCGCGGCTGACGGGCATGGCGCGCTGCTGTTCATCAACGACCACTGGCGCCTGGCTGCCGAGCTCGGCGCCCGCGCCGTGCACCTGGGCCAGGAGGACCTGCTGGCCCTGGACGAACGGGGCCATGCCGAGCTGCGCGCCAGCGGCCTGGGCCTGGGGGTCAGCTCGCACGCCGTCTGGGAGCTGTGCCGGGCGCGCAGCCTGGCGCCGCAGTACATCGCGTGCGGCCCGGTCTGGCCGACGACCACCAAAGACATGCCCTGGCAACCCCAGGGCCTGGACAACCTGGCCTGGTGGTGCCATGTCGCTGGCGCGCCCGTCGTGGCCATCGGCGGCATTCTGACGCCCGAGCAGGTGCGCCAGACCGCAGCGGCCGGCGCGTCGGGCGTCTGCGTGCTGCGCGGCCTGGGCAGCGACCCGCAGCTCACGGTGGCCGCGCTGCAGCAGGCCTTCGAGCAAGGCCGGCAAGCCGCCTTGGCCGATGCAGGCCAGCCGGTGGGTCAGATGCACGCCACGCTGGGCCCTGCGGGGTTGTCACCATGACGACGCTGCCGACGCGACCGCTGCGCATCGGCATTGCCGGCGCCGGGCTGCTGGGCCGGCTGCTGGCCTTCACGCTGTCCCGGGCCGGCCACCGGGTCGAAGTGCATGACCCCGCCGCAGGCCCGGACGCGCGCGGCGCTGCAGGCTGGACCGCCGCCGGCATGCTCAGCCCGCTGGCTGAGCTGGAGTCCGCCGACGAGCGCGTCTTCCGCTGGGGGCTGCGCTCGATCGACCTGTGGCCGCAGATCCTGGCCGCGCTGCCGGCGCCGGTGGAATTTCGCCGTGACGGCAGCCTGCTGGTCGCGCACCGCGAAGACCTTGGCGCGGCGCGGCGGGTGCTGGACATGTTGGCGCACAAAGCGCCGCCGGGCCATGCGGTGCAGCCGGTCACGGCGGCCGAATTGGCGCAATCGGAGCCCGCACTGCGCAGCGGCCTGCACGCCTGGCTGCTGCCCGGCGAGGGCCGCATCCACACCGTGCAGGCGATGGCCGCCCTGGCTGCGGGCGCGCCGGACGTCGACTGGCGCTGGTGCTCGTTGGTGGCGGCGGTCGAGCCCGGTCGGCTGCTGCTGGCCGGTGGCCCGTCCACCTTCGATTGGGTCTTCGACGTGCGCGGCGTCGGTGCCCGCCCGCAACTGTCGGTGCGGGGTGTGCGCGGCGAGATCTTCTGGCTTCAGGCGCCGGGCCTGGGCCTGTGCCGGCCGGTGCGCCTGCTGCATGCCCGCCACCGGGTCTACCTGGTGCCGCGGGCGCCCGACCTGGTTGTGGTGGGCGCCAGCGAGATCGAAAGCGAAGACCGTTCGCCGGCTTCGCTGCGCAGCACGGTCGAGCTGCTGGCGGCGGCGCACTCCATCGTGCCCGCGCTCGCCGAAGCGCGCATCGTCCACAGCGAAACCAATTTGCGGCCGGCACTGCCCGACAACCTGCCGTGCATCGAGGTGCAACCCGGCCTGGTGCGCATCAACGGCCTGTTCCGCCACGGCTGGCTGATCGCGCCCGGGCTGGTCGAGATCGCGCTGGAGGCGGCGCTGGGGCGTTCGCTCGGGCCC
>JANYKR010000117.1 GCA_025358155.1 Betaproteobacteria bacterium | reverse complement strand
TGTCGGAAGAAGCCAAAGTGTTCTACCTCAAGCTCGGCCTGGACCCGTCCCCGCTGGAACCCATGACCTTGATGACCACGATCGCCGAACTGCGATCTGCTTTGGACCCATAGGAGAGAAGGGGCAACTACCGCGTCCGCGCCTTCTTGCGCAATCGACGGCTGGCCGGCCCTCCGGCCAAGGCCTCGATCCGCCAGACGGTGGTTCCGGCCGAGATGCCCGCCAGCTGCCGGCATTGAAGCGAGTGCTTGATTCGCTCGCCGACCGTCGAAGTGACACATCCATGGCAAGCACTTGCAGTGACTTGACACTGATCCCAAAATGGGATCAGAATTCACACCATGCGAGTGATCACCAAGCTCAAGCTGTCAGCGTTCTGGGCGGTGCACCCGTCAGCTGAGCGGGCACTGCGCACTTGGCTGGAGGATGCCGGACAGGCGCAGTGGCAACAGCCGCAAGACATCAAGCGCTGGCATGCCAACGCCAGCTTTCTGCCAGGCAACCGGGTGGTGTTCAATATCCACGGCAACGCCTACCGGCTGGTGGTGGCGGTTGCCTACCGCTACGGTGCCATCTACATCAAATTTATCGGCACGCATGCGCAATACGACGCCGTCGATGCCGCCACTGTGGAACCCAAGCGATGACTGACCACCGATATACCCTGCGCCCCATCCGCACGGAGGCCGATTACCAAGCGGCGCTCAAGCTGGTGGAGCCGTATTTCGACGCCGACCCCGAACCCGACAGCGACGAAGGCGCGCACTTTGAGGCGCTGATTGCACTGATCATGGCCTATGAGGCCAAGCACTTTCCGATGCTGCCGCCTGACCCTATTGAGGCCATCAAGTTCAGCATGGAGCAGCAGGGCCTGACCAACCGCGACCTGGAGCCCATGATCGGCAGCCGAGGCCGTGTGTCGGAGGTGCTGAGCGGCAAGCGGCGTCTGAGCATGGCCATGGTTTGGCGCTTGCACCAGGGGCTGGGTATTGCAGCCGAGACACTGATCCGCCCGCCGCGCCGCGCCTGAGGGCCGGGAAGGGGCGCGAAGACGAAGGCGGAGCCCTGCGGCTTCGATTCGGTCGCACCGCAAACACCGCCACATGAGAATGGCCCGCGCGGATTTGACCGCCATCACCGCTGCGGCGCAGGTGGCACCGCCTGTCGGCCGTCGCTTGATGCTGGTCCGTTCGCGCACCTGCAACTATCGCGGCCGCCCCTTCTTGCGCGATGGACGGCTGGCAGGGCCACCGGCCAAGGCCTCCATCATCAGCATCGCCTCAAACTCATCCGGCCCATCGTCGTCCAGCTCCGGCAGCTCGATCTCGGTGATGGTCTGCCGCCGGGTTGCCGGGTCGCGCAGCAGCGCGATGTCGGCTTCGAGCTGGCGGGCCCATTGCCGCAAGCCCCGGATGTCGCGCCCCAGTGCGGCGTCCACCGCCTCGGGCGTCAGCTCGCGCTGGTGCGAGCCCGAGGCCTGGCGGAAGTGCGCGGTGCAGCTGCCCAGCTCATGCTGCAGGGCCTGCAGCTGCTCGCGCAACACCTGGTTGTAGTGCGCCAGCCTGGCCTCGGGCAGGCCGGCCAGGTGCTCGCCGTCGATCTGCTCCAGGTCGAGCTGCATGCTCAGCAGGGTGAGCAAGTCATTGCGCTCGTAGGCCTGGTTGGCTTGCTGCATCAGCTGGGTCTTGTGGGCGCGGGCGGCCGGGTCGGTCTCGCGGTCGGGGTGCAGGGCGCTGGCAAGTTTTCTGAAGGCTTCGCGCACCGACTGGCCGGCCTGCTTGGCGGCCAGCTCGGCGGCTTGCCCGGCCGCCTCGGCCTTGCGTTGGCGGGCGGTCTGGGCCTTGCCGGGCTTGGCTTGGGCCGCTTTGGCCGCTTGGGCCTGCTGCCGGCTGGTGGCGCGTTCGGCGCGTTCGGCGTCGGCGCGGGCCAGGCCTTCGGCGGCATGGCGCATCAGCTCGTCCATGCTTTCGGCCTGGTGGCCTTGCAGGATGTCTTCGCCCAGAAAGTGGCCCATCAGGGCTTCTGCCGCAGCCAGCTCGATCTGCCGCTGCTCGGCATGGCTGGTATCGCTGTAGCGGTCAAAGATGGCCTCGGCCTCGGCGTTGGGGCCATCCTCCAACAAGGTCTGGGCCAGCTGCGGTATCCAGGCGCGCAGCTTGCTGCGCTGCGGCTTGGACAGCCGGGGCACGGCCGCTTGGTCGCTGTGAAGATGGTCCAGCAGGCGCAGCAGGTCCAGCCGGGTGGCGCTGAGCCTGGCCTGGGCGGGATGCAGCTCGGCGGACAGGCGCTGGTTGAAGTGCACTTCAAACTGCTGCCATTGCGCCAGCAGGCTGCGCTGCTGGCGAATTTGCTGGATCAGCTTGTTGAACTGGCGTTGTGCCTTGGTCTGCTCTGCCGCCGGCAGCGGGATGGCCACCAGGGCCGGGCCACTGGGCGGGGCCTGGGGCGGCAAATCGTCGAACAGGCTGGTTTGCTCGGCGGGCGGGGGGCCGGAATGGCTTGGGCGGGTGGGGCGAGGCATGGGGGGTGTCTGGGGGTTGTGGCTTGAAGCCTGGGGGGCTCGTCCTGAGGGCGCCGGGCGGCGGCGAAATGGGTGTGCGCTTGGTGCCGTCCACCCTTTCCTGGCTGCGCGAGGCCCATGACGGCTGGCCCATGCGCGACAAGCTAAGAGGCTGTCGGGCTTTGGATGTGGAATCCTGGTGGCTGTGGCGTGATTTTCGCAACCGGCTGGTGCATGACGATCCCAACCAGCGGCAAAGCGATTCGAAACGGTCTTGGCCACGATCACCGCCGTGCAAGACAGGGCCACTGGTTGCCAGCGCTGGCGCGCCCGCCTGCCGGTTTGACGCTGGCAGGGCCGGTCCAGCACCTCACATCCGCGGCACCGCCGCCAGCAGCGTGCGGGTGTAGGCATCTTGCGGTCGGTTGAGCACATCGGCGCAAAGCCCTTGCTCGACGATGCTGCCGGCGCGCATCACCGCGATCCGGTCGGCGATGTACTCGACCACCGCGATGTTGTGGGTGATGAACAAGAAGCTCACACCCAGCTCGCGCTGCAATTCGCGCAGCAGGTTCAGTATCTGGGCCTGCACCGACACGTCCAGCGCCGAGGTGGGCTCGTCGCAGACGATCAATCGGGGCTGCACCGCCAGCGCGCGGGCGATGGCGATGCGCTGGCGCTGGCCACCCGAGAACTCATGCGGCCAGCGCTGCAGCGCGTCGCGGCGCAGGCCCACCTGCTCGGTGATCTGCTCGATCCGGCTGCGGCGCTCTTCGGGTGTGGTCTGGGGCTGCAGCGCGGCCAGACCTTCGTCCAGGATTTCAGCCACCCGCATCCGGGGGTTGAGCGAGGCAAACGGGTCTTGAAAGATGATCTGCACCGCACGCCGGGCGGCGCGCAGCTCGGCGCCCTGCAGATCGAACAGGTTCTGGCCGTCCAGCACCGCCGAGCCTCTGATCTCGGCCTGGCTGCGCAGCAGTTGCACGATGGCCTTGCCGGTGGTGGTCTTGCCGCAGCCCGATTCACCGACCAGGGCCAAGGTCTGGCCGGCGGCGACATCGAATGACACGTTCTTGACGGCATCGAAGCGCTGCGGCTTGCCCTGCAAAAACCCCTTGCGCAGCACAAAGCTGACGCTCAAGCCGCTGACTTGCAGCAGCGGGGCAACGTTGACCGAAGCCTTGACGGGGCCAGCCGGTGCTGGCGCAAGGTTTGAAGCGGCAGCCGGCGAGGAATTTGCCGGCGCTGTGCCTGCCGCGGGCAGTGCGGGCTCTGGCGCCAAGCCCGGGCCGCCCGGCGCCAACAGCAAGCAGCGCACCTGCCGGCCCACCGGGCCGGTCAGCACCGGCAACGTGGTGTGGCAGGTGGGCAGCGCATGCACGCAGCGTGGCGCAAAGCGGCAGCCCAGAAAGGCCTGGGTCAGGGGCGGCACGGTGCCGGGGATGGCCGCCAGCGCCTGGCCACGGCGGTCGGCGTCAGGCAATGCCCGCAGCAGTGCCCTGGCGTAGGGGTGCTGCGGATGGGCAAAAAAGTCAGCGGCAGGCGCCATCTCGATGATCTGGCCGGCGTACATCAGCGCCACTTGCTGGGCCATGCCGGCCACCACCGCCAGGTCATGGGTGATCAGCATCAGGCCCATGCCCATCTCGCGCTGCAGGTCGGCCAACAGGTCGAGGATCTGTTTCTGGATCGTCACGTCCAGCGCGGTGGTGGGCTCGTCGGCCACCAGGTAGTCGGGCTCGGCGGCCAGGGTCATCGCGATCATCACGCGCTGCTTTTGGCCACCGCTCATGCGGAACGGGTAGTCGTCAAAACGCCGTTCGGGCTCGGGGATGCCTACGCGCTTGAGCCAGTCGATGGCCTTGCTGCGGGCAGCATTGCCGCGCAGCGCCGTGTGGGTTTCGATCGCCTCCATCATCTGCACGCCGACGGTGAGCACCGGGTTCAGGCTGGTGCCGGGCTCCTGGAAGATCATGCCGATGCGCCCGCCGCGCACGGCACGCATCTGCGATTCGGGCAGGCCCAGCACGTCGGTGTCGTCGAGCGTGATCTCACCGCCGGTCACGGCGCCGCTGTCGGGCAGCAAGCGCATCAGGGCAAGTGCGGTCATGCTCTTGCCGCAGCCCGATTCGCCGACCAGGGCAAAGGTCTCGCCGCGCCGGATCGCCAGCGTCAGGCCGTCGATGGCTTTGACGATGCCGGCCTCGGCATCGAGCTCAACTTCGAGTTGGGTGGTGGACAGCATCATGGCTTGGCTCTCAAACGCGCTCATACCGCCACGCGGCGTGACAGGCGCGGCCGCTGGGCCCGCGACCGCGGGTCGAACGCATCGCGCACGCCGTCGGCAAACAAGTTGGCGGCCAGCACCAGGGTGACCATGAAGCCGAAGGCGGCCGCAAAGCTCCACCACACCACCGGGTCGCGGCTCATCTCGCTGCGCGCCAGGTTGATCATGCCGCCAAAGCTGCTGGTGCTGGCATCCACACCCACGCCGACGTAGGTCAGCACCGCCTCGTAGAGGATCAGGTCCGAGAAGCTCAGCACGGTGGTGATCAGCACCAGGTGCATCACGTTGGGCAGGATGTGGCGGGCCATGATGCGGGCCGGTGCCACGCCAAACGCGGTGGCGGCCTGTACAAACTCAAGCTCACGCAGCTTGAGCGTCTCGGCACGCACGAGCCGGCACAAGGTGGACCAGCCGGTCACGCCCAGGATGAAACAGAGCAAGAAGACCTTGATGTCCGAGCGCTCGGCGCCGGTCTCGAACCACTCGGGGTGCTTGTCGAGCGCCACTTGCACCATCAGCACACAAGCGGCGATCAGCAGCACGTTGGGCACCGAGGTGAGCGTGGTGTAGAGGTACTGCACCACCTCATCGACCCAGCCGCGGTACCAGCCGGCCAGGATTCCCAGCACCACCGCGATCGGCAGCGTGGCCAGGGTGCTGAGCATGCCGATGACAAAGGCGGTGCGGATGCTCTTGAGCGTCTGCACCAGCACGTCGTTGCCGGTGCGGTCGGTGCCAAACACGTGGTAATGGCCCATCAACGCCACCACCGGCCCGGCCAGCAGGCAGGCGACCGTGAGGGTCATCAGCAGTGCACGTACCGGGTAGTGGGTTCGGTCGGCCAACAGGTCGCGCCAGGCGGCGGCAAAACCGCCGTGCGACTTGGCGAGCATCGCCGCAGCGAGCACGGCGCCCAGCAGGGCCACCGCCAGTCCGCCGGCGCCCCCGAGCAGGCCGCGCTGCCAGAGGTCGGCGTTCCATTCGGCTGCGGGGTTCTTGAGGTGCACACCGCCATGCAGCAAGCGGGGCAGTTCGCGCACGGACACACCGTCACGGGTGACGGTCTGCTTGGTGATCGCCTGCCATCCCAGCGGCGCCGAGTAGGTGGTCTCGCGCATGCCGATCTGGCGCGCCAGCGCCAAGTCCAGCAGCGACTCGGTGCGGGTGTCATAGAACTGGGTGCCTGCGGGTTGGCCGTCGGCCGGCGGCAACGCGCGGCGGAAATGCACGCTGTCGAGCGCGGTGACGCTGACAAACAGCAGCAGCACCAGCGACGAACACAGCGCGGGTGCATCCCGCAGCACCCGGCGCCAGGTGGCGCGCAGCGTGTCGTGGCGCACGACCCGCAAGCCATAGCCGATCAGCGTGGCAAACAGCACCCACAGCGCCACATCGGTCCAGAGAATGACGAATTTGAAGCCCATGATTTTCAGTCTTCGTTTCTGCGGATCAGGGGATTCAAGACAGGCGCACCCTGGGATCGACCCAGGTGTAGGCGATGTCGATCAGCACATTGCTGGCGATGTAGAGCGCTGCGCCCAGAAACACCATGCTGCGAACAATGGCGAAGTCCTGCCCCGAGATAGCCTCGATCACAAACGCGCCCAGACCGGGGATGCCGAAAAAGCTCTCGAACACCAGGCTGCCCATGAACACATACGGCAGGTAGGCGCCGGCGCTGGTGATGATCGGGATCAACGCATTGCGCAGCACATGGCGGAACAGCACCAGGGTCTCGCTCAAGCCCTTGGCGCGTGCGGTGCGCACGTAGTCGCGGCCGATTTCCTCCAGGAACATCGCGCGGTAGAGCCGCGCCTCACCGCCCAGCCGCGCCAGCAGCGACAGCATCACCGGCAGCGCCAGAAATCGCACCGCATCCAGCCCAGGCGCAAAACCCGAGATCGGCACCAGCCGCAGCACCCGCGAGAACATGTACTGGCCGACGATGATGTAGAACAGCGCCGATATCGACAGCATCAGCACGCACAGCACCACGCCCCAGAAGTCGATGCGCGAGTTTCGAAAAAACACCAGCAGCAGCGAGAAGCTGATGCTCACCACCAACTGCAGCAAAAACAGCGGCAGCGCGAGCTGCAGGCTCACGCCCATGCGGGTGGCCACCTCATGACCGATGTCGGTGGAGCGGGCTGAATCACTTCGGCCAAAGTCGAGCACCAGCAGCGAGACCGAGCGCTCCCACAGCACCGTGCGTTTGAGCTTTTCGACGCCGGTGGCGGTCTCGTTCCAGTACAGCGGCCGGTCATAGCCGCGCTCGGACTTCCATTTTTCAATCTGCTCCTGCGTCACCCGTTTGCCGCCGATGTTGAGCCGGGCCATGTCGTCGGGGGTGTTGACGGTGAAAAACAGGAAGAAGGTGAGCAGGTTGACCCCGATCAGGATCAGGATGCCGTAGCCGAGCCGGCGCAAGATGAAGTTGACCATCAATGCGTTCCGAGTCTCAGGCCTTGGTGGCCGGTACGGGTGCCAAGCGCACACGCCGGGCCGTGGCGGTCTCTCGGGCCTTGAAACTGCGGCGCGCCACCCAGGCCAGCGCCGCCAACATCAGACCGAGCAGGGCCATCGGCCACAGCACCGGTGCGTTCCATTCAGCCTGCCTGGCGGCGCGCAGCTGGGGGTCGAGCTTGTAGTACTTGGCCATGTCGCGGATCAGGATGCTGGGTTTGCCGTTGGTCACCCACTGCTGAAACGCCAGGCCGCCGTACGGAAAGTAGCCAAAACACCAGGGTGAATCCTGCTGCACCATCGTCACCATCTGGTCAATCAGCGCTTGCTTGGCCGGGCCGTCGTCCAGCGCCTGCAACTGGCGGTACAAGGCGTCGTACTCGGGATTGTCGTAGTTGGCGTAGTTGTCGCCCTGGTGTTTGCTGCGGCCGATCGGGCCGTACATCAGGAACAAGAAGTTCTCGGCATCCGGGTAGTCGGCCAGCCAGCCACCCCAAAAAATCTGGTGCTTGCCGCGCAGGGTCTTGTCCTGGTATTGGTTGAAGTCGGTGGCGCGCACCTCCAGCTGCAAGCCCAGCTTGGCGTACTGCTTGACCATCCAGTCGTTTTCGCTCTTGCGCTCGGGCTCGAGTGAGCGCTGGTAGTCGTAGTTCAAGACCAACGGCTTGCCACTCACGGCATCCCGCCCGCCCGGGTAGCCGGCCTCGGCCAGCAGTCTCTGGGCGTCGCTGATCGGACGCCGCACCACCTTGCCGTCCACCAGCTGGTGGGTGACCGGGTTGAAGTAGCCGGGCTGGCCATCCCTTGCGCCAAACAAGCCGGGCGGCACCGGGCCGTGGGCGGCCACGCCGCCCTTGGACTTGAAGATGCGGCCGTAACCCTCCTCCCAGTCGATGGCAATGGCAATGGCCTGGCGCAAATTGCGGTTCTTGACTTGCTGCTCGGGCGTGTCGCCTTTGCCCACCACCGGGTCGAGCATGTTGAAACCCATGTACCAGCTGCTGATGTCGGTCATCAGCGGAAACTTGAAGCCGCGCTCATCAAACATCTTTTTCACGGCATCCGAGTCGTCGGCGTCGTTGCGAAAGTCCACCCCCCACTCGGGCCGTTCGATCTCGGGCACGTCCAGGTAGCCTTGGCGGAATTTCTCCTTGCGCGAGACCTTCTCTTTTTCGATCGTCACGTAGAGCGTGTCGATGAAGGGCATGGTCTTGCCGCAGTCGGCCAGCAGGCCTTCTTCCTTGTCACCGGGCATGCCCTCGCAGGGATAGGGCTCACCGCGGAAGTTGGGGTTGCGCTTCATCACATGCCGCCGGTCGCGCACAAAATCGACCATCATGTAAGGCCCAGTGCCCACCGGCCACTGGTTGAGCGACAAGCCGTTTTCACTCATGCCGGGCTGGGCGTAGAAGGCGTCGGCCTCCCACGGCACCGGGGCCATGAAGGGCATCGCCATCCAGTAGCTCCACTGCGGGTACTTGCCCTTGAGCCGCACCCGGTAGGTGTATTTGTCGAGCACGCTGGCCCCCGCCAGCGGCCACTGGCGGAAGTCGAGAAACGGCTTGTCGCGCACGTCCTTGGGCAAGCCGGTCAGCAGCTTGGCGTCTTCACGCTTGATGGTCTCGGCATAGTCGCGCAGGCCGATCAGGTAGTCAGCAAACACGGCAAACACCGGCGCCTCGATGCGGGTGGTGGCGTGGCGCTTGAGGGCATAGACAAAGTCCTCGGCCACCAGCTCCCGGGTGCCCTGGTGCTCAAAGGCCAAAGGTGAGCGTTTGGTACCCAACTGGCCGGGCGCCAGGCTGAGGTAGCGCGGCTTGCCTTGCTCGTCCACCGCAAACGCCGGGTGCGGCTGATAGCGGATACCGGGCAAGACCTTGACGTCGTAGACGCTCTCGGCGATCTGGTCAGCGGGCGCGTCGTCGGGCAAAGCCTGGCCGGCTTTGTCGAGGTAGCGCGGCTTGACCACCGCAGCGGCTGATTTTGGGATCAGCGTGTAGGGCCGCTTGAGGTAGTGGTAGCCATAGGGCGGCTCGTAGATCTGGAAGGTGTAGGCCGACTCGGGGTTGGCGTAGGACGCGGTCGGATCAAGGTAGCGCGGCGAGCGCTCGTCGAACGAATAGAACATGGTGTTCTGGCGCTCGGCACCGGCCGGGTAAGGACTGTTGTTGCAGGCGCCGAGGCCCAACACCGCCACCAGGCCCAACAGCCGCGCCAGGCCATGGCGCCCGGGCTTGGGGCTCAAGGCCAGGCCGCAGCCGCGCTGCATGAAGCTGAAGTCTGAAGATTTGATGCCGCGCATGCGGACACTCCTGGTGCGGGTGGGCTGCCGTGGGCCGGGTGGGCCTACCGCAGACAACCATGAACGACAACGCCTCGGCGGGGCCTGCTTTTGGCCAACCCCTACAAGGCGTGATAGGCATTCTAAAGACCTGCCGGCGCCTGCTTGCTGCGGGTTTTAACCCATTCGCCCTGGGCAGGCCCCCGTGCCCGGCGGCTACCAGCCAATCAGCACATCGCGGCCCTGCACCAGCAGTTGCACCCGCACGCCCACCGGCAGCATCACCTTGGTCGGCACATGGCCAAACGGCAGGCCGGTCAGGATGGGCGTGCTGCACACGCTGCGCAGGTGGCTGACGGCGCTCTTGAGGGTGTAGCCACGGTCCATCGGGCTCTTGCGCCAGTCGCTGAAGGCGCCCAGCAGCACCGCTTTCTGGCCTTGCAGCACGCCCGCCTGCTGCAGTTGCAAGAGCATGCGTTCGACCCGGTAGGGCGGCTCGTTGACATCTTCCAGAAACAGCACGCCGCCCTTGACCTTGGGCCAATGCGGCGTGCCCAGCAGCGACACCACCATCGCCAGGTTGCCGCCCCACAGCTTGCCACGCACCGCCAGGCCGTCAAAGCCGGGCTCGGCTCTGAAGCCCACGGCTTCGAGCTCGCCCGACATGGCCTCGGCAAAACAATCTCGGGTGATCTCGTCCACCCCGCCGGCTTCATCGCTGCGGCCGAAGTCGTCGCAGGCCATCGGCCCGTGCCAGCTGCTGGCGCCGGTGTGCGCCAGCAGCCCGAGTTGCAACGCGGTCAGGTCGCTGAAGCCCACCCAGCGGCTGCCCTGCTCGACGCTGCGGGCGATCCTGGTCCAGTCGATCCGGTCGAGCAAGCGGGTCAGGCCGTAGCCGCCCCGACAGGCCATGGCCACGCTGGGCGCGGCATCCGCCACCCGGTACAAGGTGGCGAGGCGGGCCTCGTCGTCGCCGGCAAAGCGCTGGTGGCGGGCGCGCACGCTGATATCGAGCGTGACCTCGAAGCCAAGCCCGGTCAGGCGGTGTTTGGCCAACTTCAGGGCCGGCGCCCGCAGTTCAACACCGGCGGGGGCAAACACGGTCAGGCGATTCATGCGGCGGGCTGGCCCGGAGGGCCGGTGAGTTCGGTGGCATCCCCGGTCGGGATGAGGGGCACGGCAGCGTCAGGCGCGCTCACGGGCACGGACGCGTCTGGCACCTCCAGCACCCGCAGCGCCTCCCGCTCGGCGCGCTGCTGGGCCCGGCGGTCGGCAAAAAACTGCCGCAGCAGTTGCGATGCGGGCTCGGCCAGCACGCCGCTGTGCAACGTGGTCTGGTGGTTCAGGCCGGCCAGGGCAAACAGGTTGAGCACCGAGCCGGCGGCACCGGTCTTGGGGTCGGTGGCGGCAAACACCACCCGCTGGATGCGGGCATGCAGCAAGGCCATTGCGCACATCGCGCAGGGCTCCAGCGTGACGTAGAGCGTGCAGTCGGGCAGCCGGTAGTTCTGCTGCAACAGCGCGGCATGGCGCAGCGCCACGATCTCGGCATGCGCGGTCGGATCATGGGTGGTGATCGGCCGGTTGTAGCCGGTGGCGATCAGCCGGCCCTCACGCAGGATCACTGCGCCCACCGGCACCTCGCCGGCCAGTTGGGCGTTGAGCGCCTGGTCCAGCGCCAGCCGCATGCCAAATTCATCGGCAGCGGTGGTCGAGGTGGCTTCGGTCATGCCGGTGATGGGCTCAGCACCGGTGCCCCGGCTGGCACCTGCGCCTGCGGCAGGGCCGTCGCCCCGCCGGCCCCGGCCCGGCACAGGCGCAAGGCCTCGCCGGCTGCCACCAGGCCAAAGGTGGCGGTGACGGTCACGGTTGAGCCGTAGCCCTGGCAGTTCAGGCTGCCATCGGTGGCGCAGGCCAGGTCACCGGCTGCCACCGGCACCGCCACGTTCTCGCGCGAGAACACGCAACACAGGCCGATGGGCCCGGTGCGGGCTGCGCCCTGCTTGCGCAGGCGCTGGCGCAGGCTGGCCAGCAGCGGGTCATGGCTGACCTCGGCCAAGTCCGCCACATCGACCTTGTGCGCCAGCTGCTTGCCACCGGCCGCACCCACGCAGACCAGCGGCACGCCGCCGGCCAGGGCCCAGCCCGCCAGCGTCAGCTTGGCGCTGCTCTGGTCGCAGGCGTCGATCAGCACATCGACCGGGGCCGGGAGCAGGCCGGGCCAGTTGTCGGGGCCGGCAAATTCTTCGACCGCCAAAACTTCGCAGCCCGGGTGGATGTCGGCAATGCGCTGCCGCAGTGCCTCAACCTTGGCCAGTCCCAGGGTGCTGCCCAGCGCATGCACCTGGCGGTTGATGTTGGACTCGGCCACCTGGTCAAAATCGACCAGCACCAGCCGCGCCACACCGCTGCGTGCCAGGGCTTCGACCGTCCAGGAGCCCACACCGCCCAGGCCGATCACCGCGACCCGCGCTGCACGCACCCGCTGGTACCCCGCATCACCGTACAGCCGGCGCAGGCCGCCAAAGCGGCGTTCCAGGTCGGCATCGAGCCCGGAGCTTGCCGGCAATTGGGCGGGCAGCGGCTCCGGCCCGGCAGCGGCGAGCGTGTGCGCAGTCAAGCTGCGCGGTCCATGCGCCAGACTTGCCAGCGCAGCGCCGCCACTGCGCCCGCGATGATGGCCGCGGTGGCGATGAAGCTGCCCAGCGACAGCGTGGACAAGCCCGACAAGCCCTGGCCTACGGTGCAGCCCAGCGCGGTGATGCCGCCCACGCCCATCAGCAGCGCA
Organism: Betaproteobacteria bacterium; assembly: GCA_025358155.1. Classification (GTDB taxonomy): domain Bacteria; phylum Pseudomonadota; class Gammaproteobacteria; order Burkholderiales; family Burkholderiaceae_C; genus Pseudaquabacterium. The sequence continues at coordinate 13,389 of JANYKR010000117.1, read as the reverse complement.
CCCACCAGGTGGTTGGCGGTGTCCTCAACACCTCGAAACCCCTCCCAGCGGAAGCTGCGGCCTGCCAGCGCCACCGCCGCACTGCCCAGCACCACGCCTACCACCATCACCATGCCCTGGGTCAGGCGTTTGCTGGTGTCGCTGAAAAAAATCAGGCCATCCAGCAGGTAGGCCAGCGGTGCGACAAAACTGAAGGACTCCATGCGGTTGGAATTGGTGGCGAGAAACACCTCTTCAAGCGTTTGTGGATGCTCGGCCACATGGCCCAGCACCCCCGACACCCACCACAGCGCCACCACCAGCAAGCCGATGCCCAGCCCGCCCAACAGCACGTCGGCGCTGCGCCCCTCGCGCCTGGCCAGCGCCCACAGCACCAGCCCACCGCCGAGCACCGCACCAAAAACCAAGGCATGCGACGCCACCGCCGAGGGCCCCATCCCGAGCCAGGCAACCGCCAGCGAGGGCAAGTCCTGCCCGGTCGGCAGCGCCACTTGCACCCGGTCCACGCTGGCCACCCGCAGCACCGCCGTCACCCCGCGCAGCGTGGCCCAGGCCGACAAGCCCAGCACCACAAACACCACCAGCGACTTGAGGTTGCCACCACCGATGCGCACCAGCGTCTTGCTGCCACAACCCGAAGCCAGCACCATGCCAAAGCCGAACATCAGCCCGCCCACGGCCTGCGACAGCCAGAGCAGCAGCGGTGCGGCATAGAGCGAATCGGCCGCCTTGACCCAGCCCGCAGCCACCATCGCATTGAAGCCGATCATTGCCACGCCGATGGCCAGCGCCCACATCCGCATGCGGGCCCAGTCGCCGATGTTGACCACATCGGCGACCGCACCCATGGTGCAAAAGTGGCTGCGCTGGGCAATCGCGCCAAAGGCAAGGCCCAGGCCCAGCGCAGCCCACAGCACTTGCTGTTGCAGCAGGACAAGTGCGGCGTCAGTCATGGTCAGGTTTCAGCAGGGATGCAGACTGGCGCGCCGTGATCGGCGCAAGGCGACTGGTGAGGCGAGGAAGGTGACTGGCGGCAAACACACCCTCAGCCCTTCAAGCTGCCCAGCCGTTCCTTGCCGGCAACGGCGGCCTCGCTGGTCGGGAAGGCCTTGACCAGCTCGTCGATGGTTTTGCGGGCCGAGCGGTTGTCCTTCATTTCGATCTGGCAATTGGCGATGGCCAGCAGCGCCTCGGGCGTGCGCGGATGGTTGGGCGCACTCGTGACCAGCCCACGGAACACCGCGACCGCCTCTTTGTAGTTCTTTTGGCCGTACAAGGCATTGCCCAACCAGAATCGCGCCGAATCGGCATAGCCGGTGGTCGGGTAGCGCTGCAAAAATGACGCCAGCGCAGGCGCTGCCTTGTCGAAATCGCCGGCGCGCAGGGCCGCCATCGCCAGGTCATGGGCGCGTTTTTCATCGGGCTCGACGATCAACTCCCGTCCATCGACCATCACCTTCTGCGGCTCCAGCAGCCTCAGCCGGTCGTCCAGCCCTTTGGACACGTCCTTGACCGAGCGCTGCAGTTCGGCCACATCACGCGCCAACTGCTCTTGGCCGCCGCGCAGCTTGGCGGCATCAGCGCGCTGCGCCTCCAATTGGCTGTTGAGGTCAAGCAGGCTGCGGCGCAATTGCGTGACCTGCTCGAGCAAGGCGGCGTTGGCGGCGGCCAGCTCGGCCTGCTTGCTGCGGCTGTTGTCGTCGCTCGTCTGGATGCGGGTGCGCAGGTCAAGAATCGCCTTGCGCGCCTCTTCATCGTCAAAGATGCCAGCCTGGGCCGAACCGGACGCCAGCGCCAGCAAGGACGCCAGCGCCACAGCGGCCAGGGTGCTGGCTGCCGCGCCGGCCGACCCCCAGCGCGCGGTCTGCCGGGCCTGCGCTGAGCGGTAAGCCTTCATCACAAAAGCAGCCACAGTCAACGGTCCTTCAGTTCGGCACGGCGGTTCTGGGCCCACGCCGCCTCGTCATGGCCCTCGTTGGCCGGGCGCTCCTTGCCAAAGCTCACCGCCTCGACCTGGGCCTCGGTGGCGCCCAGCAGGGTCAGCGACTTGACCACGGCCTCGGCGCGCTTCTGGCCCAGCGCCAGATTGTACTCGCGGCCACCGCGCTCGTCGGTGTGGCCCTCGACCACCATGCGCTTGCTGCGGTTGGCGGCCAGCAGCTTGGCATGGCCATCGATCAGGCTGCGGAACTCGTCGTTGACGACGAAACTGTCGAAATCAAAATACACCAGCCGGCCCAGCTTGCCGGCCGCGCCAGCGCCCGCTGCACCGGCGCCACCCGCTGGCGGCAGGTTGACGGTGGCCACTTGCGACTGCGCACCGGCGCCACTGCTGCTGCCAGACAGGCCTGCGGCGGCGCCGCCACTGGCACTGGCGCTGTTGCCCACCGGGTTGGGGGTGCGGCTCTCGACCGGCGTCTCATCGAGCTTGGTGGTTGAACCACAACCGGCCAGCAACGCTGCGTTGAAGCTCAGCGCGGCCAGCAATGCCAGGCGCTTTGTGCGAAGTCCCATCATCTTCATCACTCCTCGATCAACAGCAGCCCACGGGCCGCCTAGCGCCGGCAACCTGCCGGCAGGTCAGACGCAGGCAGACAGGCTGCCCGTCACACCAAAGTTTCAGATCGGCGGCCCGTCTCATCGGTTGAACGGCCCCCAGGCCGGCTCACGCACGTCCAGCCCGGCGGACAACAGTCGTGTGCGGATTTTGCCGTCCAGCGTAGTGGTCATCAACACATCGCGGCCCTGGCTGCGAGTGGCGTAGATCAGCAACCGGCCATTGGGCGAGAAGCTCGGGCTTTCGTCATCGTTGGTGTCAGTGACGGCCAGCGGTGGCGTACTGCCGTCGAGCGGCTGCAGCATGACCCGAAAGCCGCTGCTTCGGTTGACGTAGGCCAGGGTGCGGCCATCGGGGCTGATCGCCGGACTGATGTTGTAGTTGCCACTGAAACTGACCCGCGCAGGCGCACCGCCGGCCAGGGGCATGCGGTAGATCTGCGGCCCACCGCCCCGGTCGCTGACAAAAAAGAGGCTCTGGCCGTCGGGCGCAAAGCATGCCTCGGTGTCGATCGAGCTGCTGGTGGTCAAGCGGCGCAGGCTGTCGCCGTCCAGGTCAAGCAGGTAGAGCTGGGCCAGACCGTCGCGCGACAGGGTGACGGCCAGCCGGCGGCCGTCGGGCGACCAGGCGGGCGCGCTGTTGCTGCCGCGAAAACTGGCCACGCTGCGCCGCTCGCCGCTGAGCACGTCTTGCACCATCACCACCGCCTTGCCACTCTCGAACGAGACATAGGCCAGGCGCCTGCCATCGGGCGACCAGGCCGGCGAGATGATGGGTTGCGGGCTGGCCAGGGCCACCTGGCCGCCTTCGCCGTCGGCGTCGGTGATGCGCAGCGTGTAGCGGTTGCCGGCCCGGGTGACGTAGGCGATGCGGGTGGCGTTGACGCCCGGCTCGCCGGTCAGACGCTGTTGCACGGCGTCGGCAATGCGGTGCGCGGCCAGCCGCAGGTCGGCCGCCGGCACAGCCAGTGCCTGGCCCAGCAGTTCCTCGCCCTTGACCACGTCCCACAGCTTGTAGCGCAGATCGAAGCGGCCATCGGCCAGCCGGGAGACCGAGCCCGCGGCCAGCGCGTCGGCGCCGCGGCCGCGCCAATCGGCGTACTGCGGGTTGCTGCGCTCGTCGAGCGCGCCGCTGGACTCGACGAGGCGGAAAGCGCCGCTGCGCTCCAGATCAGCCCGCACGATGGCCGAGATGGCCTGGCCGCTGCGGTCCTCGTCCCGAAACCGGGTGATCGCCAACGGCAGCTGGGTGGCGCCGATGCCCGAGATCTCGACCCGGAACTGCGCCCGCACCGCAGGCGCAAAACCCAGCAGACTGCTGAGGGTTGACGCAGCCAGGCTTGCGTTGAATCGGCGTCGTGTGGTGGGCATCGGTCAGGGTGGATTGGCATTGCGGGCCCAGGGTTCCGTGACCCAGGGCACCCGCCGCAGACGGGCGGCGCAAGGCAATGCGGCATTGTAGGCAGCCGCCGGTGGGCCAAAACTGCGGCCCGCGCGGGCCGCGAGGCCCGCCAGCCTGCGGGCCTCGCGGCTCAGGCCAGGGCGCGGCGCAGCGCCACCCCGCACAGGCCCACTGCCGTGTTGGCCTCGGCCAGCACCCGGCCCATGGTGATGAAACCGTGGATCTGGCGCTCGAAGCAGACGTACTGCGCCGGGCTGCCGGCGGCAGAGAGCGCATCGGCGTACTGCCGGCCCTCGTCGCGCAGGGGGTCGAAGCCAGCGGTGATCACCAGCGCGGGTGGCAGCCGCGACAGATCACCGTGCAGCAGGGGCGATGCCCGCCAGTCGCTGTAATCGGCCGGGTCAACGTAGTGGCTGCGAAAGTAGGCGATGGTCTCGGCTGTCAGCAGGTAGCCCTGGCCGTTGTGGCTGTGCGACGGCGCAACGGCCCGCATGTCGGTTGCGGGATAGATCAGCAGTTGCAGCTTGAGCGGGATCGGCTCACCGGCATCTCGCCAGGCCAGCGCCACCACGGCCGCCAGGTTGCCGCCCGCGCTGTCGCCGCCGACGGCAAAACGCTGGGCATCGAGACCGAGCGACTCGGCCTGGGCTTGCAGCCAGCGGGTGGCCGCCAGCACATCGTCCACCGCCGCCGGGAACCGGTGCTCGGGGCCCATGCGGTAGTCCACCGCCACCACGGCGCAGCGGCCCTCGTCGGCCAGGTCGCGACAGAGTGAGTCATGGGTGTCGAGGTCGCCCATGGTCCAGCCACCGCCGTGGTAGTAGATGAGGGTGGGCGCAGGGCTGGCCAGGCCGGCCGGCCGGTACAAACGCAGCGGGATCGGGCCGTGCGCTCCCGGGGCGGACAGGTCTCTCATCTCGGCCACGTCGCGCGGCGGCGGCTGGGTGACCGAGCGGCGCTCCAGGTAGAAACGGCGGGCCTCTTGCGGGCTCAAGGTGTGGGTGGGCGGCACACCGCGCTCGATCATCAAGTTGAGCAGCGCCTGGGCTTGGGGGTCGAGCATGGGGTCTCCTGCGGCGCCTTCAAAGCGCCTGGGTCGCGGGGTGCCTGGCCTGGCCAGGCGTGCGCAGAAAGTGTAGCGGGCGGCTGGGGGCGCTCAGCAAGTGAGACCGGCAAGTGAGACCGGCACGTGCGGCTGGTGAGCGCCGCCAGCGATAACGGCTGGCAAGTACGAGACCGGCATGCACGGCGAGCAGATTCGGCTGGCGAACCAGGTGGGCAATTTCGGTGTGCAAGCAGTCGGGCCCGCCGCCGGCAGGGCATGATCCGTTGCATGACTGTCCGCGAGTCCTCGGCCTCACCCACCGCCACACCCCCCGCGCCGCCCTGCCCTTGCGGCCGGCCGCTGACCCTGGCCGCTTGTTGTGGCCGCTGGCTGGCCGGGCCCCTGCACCTGCAAGCGCCCGACGCCGAGGCGCTGATGCGCTCACGCTACAGCGCTTTTGTGCTCGAACAGGCCCACTACCTGCTGGCCACCTGGCACGCCAGCACCCGGCCGGCGGCGCTGGACCTCGAGCCCGGCCTGCGTTGGCTGGGGCTGCAGGTGCAGAACTGCGGGCAGATCGACGCCGAGCAGGCGACGGTGGAGTTTGTGGCGCGCAGCAAGCGGGCAGGCCGGGCCCATAGGCTGCACGAGCTCAGCCGCTTTGTGTGCGAGCGCGGCCGCTGGTTCTACCTCGACGGGCAGCCGCTGGCATGAGCCCAGCTGCGTCAGGCAAATTCCTGCCGTATCGGCGGCAGTGTCAAGCGCCAGGCGATCCAGCCCAGCAGGGCGCAGCACGTCAGCGTGAACAGCACCGCCATCGACCGGGTGGCCATCACAAACCCGCCAAACACGCCGGCCACCTGCGGCGGCAGGATGGCTTGATGCAGCGTCACATCCACCAGCGAGAGCAGCAACTCCTGCTGCAGCCACAGCCCGAACAGGTTGACGATGATGGCCAGCATCAGCAGCCCGATAAAGCTGCGGCGTGCCCACTCCAGGCGCATCAGCAGGCCGATAGCCGCCGCCAGCGTGGCCACCGACACCACCAGGCCGCCGCCCACCACCCAGGGCAGGTAGGCCAGCAGCCAGCCCGTGAACAGCGGCTGCGGCAACGGCGTGCCGGCCAGCGCGATCTGGCCCGGCAGCGACGAGGCCCCTGCGTTCTGCACCACGGCCGACACCGAGGCCAGCAAGCCGAGCACGATGAACACCCAGGCCGTGGCCGTGACAAACCGCGAACGTGCGCCGACGTTGAAAGTCTGGGTCATGGTGAGCTCTCCCGTGGTGGTGCGCCGGCAGGTCAGCTGGCATCGGACGCGATCATGCCAACCCACTGTGACAGGGATTTTTCGGCAAGCAGGCGTTGGGCGCTTCATCGATTTGCAGGATGTTTTCGGCCAGTTGCCCGGGTTCTGCAGTTGCGCGGCAGCCCATGACACCGCCGCTGGCGCTGATCCACACCGACGCCTGGCTGCTGGCGGTGCACAAGCCTTGCGGCCTGCTGGTGCACCGCACGGCACTCGACGCCCACGCCACCGAAGATTTGGTGACCCAGTTGCGGGCGCAGATCGGCGCGCCGGTGTGGCCGGTGCATCGCCTGGACAAGGGCACCTCGGGCGTGCTGTTGCTGGCGCGCGATGCGGCCACCGCTCGGCAACTGGGAGCCGACTTTGCCGCCGCCGGCGGCGCCATCGATAAGCCCATCGACAAGCCCATCGACAAACGCTACCTGGCCCTGGTGCGCGGCTGGCCCGCTGCCGAGGGCGAGATCGACCAGCCGCTGGCACGCGACCCCGAACTGCCCTCCACCGGCCAGCCTCGCCTGGCGGCCTGCACCCGCTGGCGTGTGCTGCAGCCATTGCAGCTGCCACTGGCCACCGACGGTCGCCATGCCGACACCCGGCTCGCGCTGCTGGAGCTGCAGCCGCTGTCAGGACGCCGTCACCAGATCCGGCGCCATCTCAAGGCACTGGCGCATCCGCTGATCGGTGATGCCACCCACGGCAAGGGGCCGCTCAACCGCGCCGTCGCTGCGCATCTCGGCCACAGCCGCCTGTGGCTGCATGCGCTGTCGCTGGCCGTGCAGCACCCTGCCACCGGCCAACCCCTGGCCTTGCGGGCCGAACCGGGGCCGGAATGGGCCGCGCTGCTGCACGCGGCGACAATGCCGCCCCGGCCTTGAGCCGCCGCCAGACCCGCCAGACGCACACGCCCGCCTGCCCCGCACGCCGGCCCCACCCGACTCCCCCCGATGCCCTCAGGACCCCTCGCTGCCGCACTGGCCTACATCTTGTGGGGTTTGTTTCCGCTCTACATCAAGCAGGTGGCGGCGGTGCCGGCGCTTGAGATCGTGCTGCACCGCTCTGCCTGGTCGCTGGTAGTGATGCTGAGCCTGCTGCTCGCGATGCGGCGCTTTGCCTGGCTGCGTCAGGTCGTGCGTCAACCGCGCACGCTGGCCTTGTTTGCACTCAGTGCGCTGCTGCTGGCCTGCAATTGGCTGCTTTATGTCTGGGCGGTCAATGCCGGGCGGCTGCTGGACGCCAGCCTGGGCTACTTCATCAACCCACTGGTCAATGTGCTGTTGGGCTACGCAGTGCTGCATGAGCGGCCCAGGCCGCTGCAGTGGGCGGCCGTGGCGCTGGCAGCAGCGGGTGTGCTGTGGCTGGCGCTGGGCGCGGGGCACGTGCCCTGGGTGTCGCTGGTGCTGGCCTTGAGCTTCGGTTTTTACGGGCTGCTGCGCAAGACAGCCCCGCTCGGCGCCACCGAGGGCCTGGCTCTGGAAACCTTGCTGCTGGCGCCGCTCGCCGTGGGCGGCCTGCTTTGGCTGAGCGCCTCCGGCCAAGGCCATTTTGGCCAGGGTGATCTGCGGCTGGACGCGCTGCTGATCGCCGCTGGCCCCGCTACCGCCATTCCGTTGCTGTTGTTTGCCTCGGGCGCACGCCGGGTGTCGATGGCCACCTTGGGGCTGCTGCAGTACCTCGGGCCGTCCATTCAGTTCGTGCTTGGCGTGGCGGTGTACCACGAGCCGTTTTCGACCAGCCGGAGTGTCGGTTTTGCGCTGATCTGGGCCGCGCTGGCGCTCTACAGCGCCGCGAGCTGGTGGGCGCCGCAACGCCTGTCGCCCCCGACAGCGGCCTGAGCCCGAGCGCGCGCTGTTGCCGCAGTTTCAGCGCAAGTCGCCAGCCAGACTGGCCAGTGACTCCGGCGCAATCTGCACATGCGAGGGGTAGTGCGCATGGTCACAACCCAGCTTGACCGCCGCGCCCGCCCGCACCGCCTCTCGCGCAGTCGGGCTGAACTCGAAGCGTACAAAGTGCACTGCTGAGGTCTTTTCGGCGTTTTCGCGGTCCAGGTCTTCGTCGGCGATAGCGTAGACCCGGGCGTGGCCCTCGACCTCGACAAACAGCCGGTCTTCGACACCGATCAGCCGCGCCAGTTCGCGCTTGCGCTCATGCGGATCGGGGTACTCGATCAGCACCGTGGCCTTCCAGTTGTGGCCGTCGGGCACCAGCGGCGCGTAGGCCTCGATCTCGCTCTGGATGCCCGCCTCCTCGAAGATCTTCTCGATCCGCAGCATCTCCTGGATCTGGTAGCGGATGGTCTTCTCGTCCTCGAACTGCAGGTGGAGGTGCTCGCCGAGCCGCACGCTGCGGCGCTTGCGGTGGGCGATGATCTCCGGCTTCAAGCGCTTGCGGGCCTTGGTGTAGGCCTCCAGCGACATCAGGCTGTCGGCGGTGATCGACGGGGTAAGCGGCGACATTTCAATCACTCCAATCCGTAGGCGTAGCGCACCAGCGTCAGCGGGTGGTCCAGCGATTTGGCGGGCGTGCCGGCCTGGCCCATGCCTTGGGCGATGTGGTGGCCGGCCATCGGGCAGTCGCTGGCAATGTGGTCGGGCGTGTCCTTGGCCATCAGCTTGAACACCGGCTTGCCGATCTTCATCGCAATCGGGTGGGTCGCCGTCTTGACGCCGTAGGTGCCGGCATGTCCCGAGCAGCGTTCGACGGTATTGAGCGTGACGGTGACGCTCTGGCCGATCAGCTTGAACATCTCCTCGGTCTTGCGGCCGATCTTCTGCACCCGGCCGTGGCAGGGGATGTGGTAGCTGACACGGCCCAGGTCGCGCTTGAAATCGGTCTTGAGCAGGCCGTCCTTCTGGCGCGCCATCAGGTACTCGAAGGGGTCGAACATCGCGCCCTTGACCAGCTGCACATCGGCCTCGTCCGGGAACATCAGCGGCAGCTCCTGCTTGAACATCAGCGTGCAACTGGGCACCGCACTCAGGATCGCGTAGCCCTCACGGGCATAGCGCGCCAGCACCGGGATGTTGGCGTTCTTGTGCTTCTCGACGCCGACCAGGTCGCCCAGCTCCAGCTTGGGCATGCCGCAGCAGGACTCTTTCTCGACGATGACGTACGGGATCTGGTTGTGCTCCAGCAGCTTGAGCAGATCGTGACCGATGCCGGGCTCGTTGTAGTTGACATAGCAGGTGGCAAATATCGCCACCTTGCCGGGTGCGCGCGCACCGTCCACCACCACGGTGGCCATGCCTGCCTTGGCCGCGCCCCAGCGGAAGCGCTGAGTGGCAAAGTCGGGCATCCAGGCGTCGGGGTGCACACCCAGCGCGCTGTCCATCACGCTGCGGGCCAGGCGGGACTTGTTCACCGCATTGACCAGTTGCACCACCACCGGAATGCCGGCAAAGCTGCCGTGCACATCGGTGGACGCCAGCAACTGCTCGGCCGGGCCAACCCGGCCGGCGCTGAACTTGATGGCCTTGGCACGCAGCATCAAATGCGGAAAATCCAGCTGCCAGGGGTGCGGCGGCACATACGGACATTTGACGACGTAACACAGGTCGCAGAGGTAACACTGGTCTACCACGCTCCAGTAGGCCTCCTTCTTGACGCCGTGGACCTCGCCGTCGGCGGTGGCATCGACCAGATCGAACAGCGTCGGAAAGGCCTGGCACAGGCTGACGCAGCGGCGGCAACCATGGCAGATGTCAAACACCCGCTCCATCTCGGTGAAGCAGGCGTCCTTGTTGTGGAAGACCGGGTTCTTCCAGTCCAGCGCATGCCGGGTGGGGGCTTCGAGGTTGCCTTCGCGGATGCTCATGGTCGTGGGCCTGAGGTCGGGTGCAGGTTGAGCCAGCACACAAAAACCGCCGGCTGCAATGAACAAGGGGCCGCTCCGGACCCCTTGTGTGTGCGTGCGCGTGCGCGGCTGGCTGTGCGCCGGTGCGGCAGCTCAGTCGACCAGCGCGTCCAGGGCCTTCTGGTAGCGGTTGGCGTGCGAGCGCTCCGCTTTGGCCAGGGTCTCGAACCAGTCGGCTATCTCATCGAAGCCTTCATCGCGTGCTGTCTTGGCCATGCCCGGGTACATGTCGGTGTACTCGTGGGTCTCGCCGGCCACGGCGGCAGCCAGGTTCTGACGGCTGCTGCCGATCGGCAGGCCGGTGGCTGGATCGCCGGTTTCTTCAAGAAACTCGAGGTGACCATGGGCGTGGCCGGTCTCGCCCTCAGCGGTCGAGCGGAACAGTGCGGCCACGTCGTTCTGGCCCTCGATGTCGGCCTTGTTTGCAAAGTACAGGTAGCGGCGATTGGCCTGGGACTCACCGGCAAAGGCGTCCTTCAGGTGCTGCTCGGTTTTGGAACCCTTCAAGCTCATGGAAAGCTCCTTTCGGATGACTGGGTGGCGTCCGACCCCAACGCTGGGGCTGGCACCGCGTCACGCTACCAAAGCCGGGCAGTGCGTGCCAATACATTGCGTCAATTCAAAAAATAGATTCCTTCTATTCACTGGAAAACCCTGATAGCGTTTTCATCACATCGGCTCAGCGTCGCGCCAAGCCCAGCAAACGCAGCGCATGCCGGTGCGCACCGCCTGCCGGATCGACCAGGTCGTGTAGCACGGTGAAGTGGTTGAGCCCGGCCAGCGCCTGACAGACCGGCACCGCGCCAGCGCCCCAGCGCTCGCGGATCAAGCGGTTCTGGCGCACAAATTCTTCACTCTCGTCCGCGCCGACCAGGGCGATGAGCGGACCACGTGGCCGCTCGAAACCGGCCGGGCTCAAGCGGCGTACCGAGGCCGCGTCCAGCGCCAGATCGGCCTGCAAGAACGGCGCGTGGCGCAGAGGCTCCAGGTCGTACAGGCCTGAGATCGACATCGCGCCGGCTAGCAAGCGGCCCGGCAGGTCGGCGGCCACGGTCTTCCAGTGGCAGCACAACAGCATCGCCGCCAGGTGGCCGCCCGCAGAATGGCCGATCACCTGGATGCGAGACGGGTCGCCCCCGTACTGCGCAGCGTGGCGCCAGGCCCAGGCCACAGCGCGGGCAGTCTGCAGCGCAATTTGCCCGATCGTCACGGCTGGGCACAGCGCGTAGTTGGGCACCACCACCATCGCCCCGGCCTGCACAAAGGCTGGCGCTACAAACGAGTGATCCGCCTTGTCGAGCGCGCGCCAGTAGCCGCCGTGGATGTAGACCAGCACCGGCGCGCCGGATTGCCGCGCCGGGAAGACATCCAGCGTCTCGCCCGGCTCGTCACCGTAAGCGACGTCAAGCACGCAAGTCATGCGTGACCTGGCCAAAACGGACGCCTGGGCCCAGCGGGACAGGATCTCGGGCGCCTCGCTGACGCGGGCTCGGTTGTTGTACTGCGCCTCGAACCAGGCGGGATCGTGCTGCACCATTTGCGCTCCATCAAGGGGGTGGATCTCGGCCATTCAGCCTGAAGCCGGCACGATAGCGGCCAGACCGGCCCTGCTAGAATTCTTTTTGTTCGTGGGGGCGTAGCTCAGCTGGGAGAGCGCTGCGTTCGCAATGCAGAGGTCAGGAGTTCGATCCTCCTCGTCTCCACCAAACGCATTTAAGGCCTTGATTTTCAAGGCCTTTTTTGTGCCAGTCGATCCAGGTTCGATGGTGTTCATGGTCAGCATCCAACTTGTACATCGAACTGTGCGGCCAAATCCCAGACGATGAGGCACGCGCCAATGCGCGCGCTGACCAGCAGCGCACACGCCTGCGCGGCTGGCTCGGCCGGATGGCAGGCATGCCCGAACAGTTGCCTCACGTCACGGCGCGAATCTCGCACGTCGGCAAGGTCATCCGCGGCCAGAACACCGAGGGGTCACGATACTGCGGCAAGCTGCCCGGCAAGCAGTTCAAGCGGCAGGCGCCCGGCCTGGTGGGTCAACTCCACAACAGCGCGCTGGGCATGGCTGCCGCCGATGCGTGGCAGTTCTTGCAGACATTGGTGCCAATGGCGCTGCGCGGCATCGGCATCGCCTTGCCGCGTTGCCATCAGCGCGTGGATGAACGTTGCAACCACCGGGGCCCCTTCGTGGCCACGCGCGGCGCTTTGTTCGAGCCTTTGCAGGCCAGCCGCTAGCGCGGCGTCGTCGCGGCTTGCCACGGCCAGCAGCGCCAGATGCAATTCGCCAAAAACATTGCTGCCGTTCGAGAAGTGGCGCTGCGCATGCGCCAGCGCGGGCTGCGCCGGCAAGGCACTTGCGCCGCGCAATCCCAGACGCCAGAGCAGCGACGCGGTGTCGGGCAGGCCCATGTACGGCGCGCCCTTGGGCAGGTAGCTCATCACCGGCCCCAGCAGCCGCCGGGTTGCTGCGGCATCGTCACCCAACGCCAGCTCGGACAGCGCACCGTGCCATTGCAGATGGCCCCACATCAACGCATCGTCGGCATAACCGGGCAGCCATGCCTGCAGAAAATCCAACGCCTGCTGGGGCTGTTGCGCCTCGTAAAGACCGTGCAGCAGCACATGCGCGCCATGGCCGTTCTGCGGTCGCAGCGCCATGGCGCGTTGCGCCATTTCCAGGCCCTCGGCAGTGTCGCCGCATTCGATGCGCACCCAGGCCCGGTGCACCACCAGCCACGGCAGTTCGGGTGGCAGGTGCGGCGCCAGCGACTCGACGAAGTCGCGGCGAGCGGCATCGTGATCATGCCGGCCGCTGAACGCGAAGAGCCCGTAAGCGCCGACGGCGGTGGCCGCGCTCAGCACATCGGTGGGGAAGCTCCGTGCATGCTGCTGCACCTGCGCCAACGCCTGCGTCGGACGGCCGCCGACGATGGCCGCGACCAGCGCGACGTGCGATTGCTCGCGCGCGCTCGTGCCGGCGGCACCCGCCACGGCTGACGCGCAGGCGTCGCGCGCCTCGTCGATGCGGCTGTAGGTCAGCGCCAGCAGCGCGCGCAATGCATGGGCCAGCGCAAATTTCGGCGCTTCGGCCAGCGCTTCGTCCACCGCTTGCGCCGCCCCTGGCCAGGCGTGCAACTGGGCGTCGACGGCGCGCTCGTAGCTGCGCAGCGCGCGTGCACTCGACACGGTCACAGTGTTGCCGAGCAGGTCGATCATGCGGGCACCTCCC
>JANYKR010000102.1 GCA_025358155.1 Betaproteobacteria bacterium | reverse complement strand
GCCAACTGTCCCATCAGCGCCGAACGAGGCCTGCCGCCGGGTTGTGCACGCGGCGCCCCGGCGCCGGGTGGGTAACCCGGTGCCGAAGGCGTTTTGAACCGGCCCGGGTTTCAAGGAGGCCTGTTGGCTTGAGTCAGACCGTGTTGGCCTGACGGTCAAGTGGACTACTTGTGACGTTTGATTCTCTCTCTTTCTGCCCCCCGCAGGGGCCGCCGGAGGCCCCCCGGTTGGGCCATGTACCCATGGTTCAACCCTCCTGTGGCGCCCGTGCTCTGACGGACTTGGTGGTGGATGCGGCCGGTGCGTTTTGCCGCCAGTAGTTGGCCTCGGCCTCGGCCGGCGGGATGTAGCCGATGGGCTCCAGCAGTCGCTTGGTGTTGAACCACGACACCCATTCCAGCGTGGCCAGCTCGACCGCTTCCCGGGTCTTCCAGGGCCCGCGCCGGTGGATCATCTCGGCCTTGTACAGCCCGTTGATCGTCTCGGCCAGCGCGTTGTCGTAGCTGTCACCTGTGCTGCCCACCGACGGCTCGATACCCGCCTCGGCCAGGCGCTCGCTGTAGCGGATCGAGACGTACTGCGAGCCGCGGTCGCTGTGGTGCACCAGGGCTCCCTCGCGCCCGGCGCGGCGCGCATACAGCGCCTGCTCCAGCGCGTCCAGCACGAAGTCGGTCTGCATCGATGTGCTCACCCGCCAACCCACAATGCAGCGGGCGAAGACGTCGACGACAAAGGCCACGTAGACAAAGCCCTGCCAGGTCGAGACATAGGTGAAGTCGGCCACCCACAGCTGGTTCGGACGCTCAGCCTGGAACTGCCGATTCACCCGGTCCAGCGGGCACGGCGCCTTGGCGTCGGGCACGGTGGTGCGCACCGACTTGCCGCGTCGCACCCCGCGCAGCCCGGCTGCCCGCATCAGCCGCTCGACGGTGCAACGCGCCACGACCAGGCCCTCGCGCAGCAGTTGCCGCCAGACCTTGTCGGCGCCATAGACCTGCAGGTTCTCGTCGAACACGCGCTGCACCTCGGGCAGCAACAAGGCATCGCGCTTGGCCCGCAGTGGCCGCAGCGCGGGCGTTCGCCGTCGCGCTGCATGAACCCTGTACGCCGACGGGGCGACCTGCAGCGCGCTGCAGATCGGCTCGACCCCGCAACGAGCACGGTGCTCGTCGATGAAGGCGTTCACCTCTTGTGATGGCGGTCGAGCTCCGCCTGGGCGAAATATGCGCTGGCCAGCTTCAGGATCTCGTTGGTCTTGCGCAGCTCGCGCACCTCGCGTTCGAGTTCCTTGATGCGCTGCTGCTCGGCCGACGTGCTGCCGGGGCGCACGCCGCTGTCGCGCTCACCCTGGCGGACCCACTTGCGCAGTGTCTCGCCCGTACAGCCGATCTTCGATGCAATCGACTCGATCGCCGCCCATTGCGACGGGTACTGGTCCTTGGCATCGAAGACCATGCGCACCGCACGCTCGATCACCTCGGGGGAAAACTTCGGGGACTTCCTCATATTTGCTCCATTCTCAATCGAAGGAGTCTCCTCAACAGGCGGGGCGGTTCAGACAGAGTCTCGTTGAAGTCGTGGGCATAGGGCCGAAACTACGGGCTGTCGCCGAGATGCCATTTGCCCAGGTGCACCGAGTGGTCACCCGCGCCGCCTAGCCGCCGTACCGGGTGATGTCGTTGAAGCCCAGGTCGTCGGCAACGATCAGCACCACTTTGGGCGGTCGGCGCCCACCCGGGGACGCGGCAGCGGGCTCTGCAGGCCCCGGCTGCCAGACCACCGGCTGGGTCGGCCCGTAAGTCTTGGCCAGGCCGTACTTCACGACCAGCAGCAGCACACCGGGCCGCCCTCCTGCAGCGAAAACTTCTGCCGCACCGGCCACCAACAGCGCCAGCAAGGTCCAGGCAAAACGCTTGATGATGCGATCGTCTCCTCCAGTATCGAACCACAACCGCTGCAGGTCTTGCCGTCTGGGCTGATCTCTGACGGTCCGAGCTTTTCCGACTGCGTCGCTCTCGCTATTATGGCGTTCTTAATGTCATTACATGCGGGTTTTGTCCCATGCCGCGCCCGGTCCGCGTTTGCCCGCAGTCGACAGTCGCAACACGGGTCAGGCCATCGCGCGCAATGGCTGGCGATGCTGCGCTGCCGACACTTGTCTCGCTGCGCCCGAGCCGCCGGGCGCGAGCGGCCAGACAGCGGGGACAATCGCAGCCGCAGTTGCCCGTCGCCAGTGCAGGCTGCCAACCGATGAAATCCCTGAGCTTGTGAGAGACACCGATGAATTTTGACGACGTGGTACGCGGCCGCCGCAGCATCCGGGGCTACCTGGACAAGCCGGTGTCCCAGGTGCTGATCCGCGAGGTGCTGGGGCTGGCGATGCGGGCACCGACCTCGCTCAACACCCAGCCCTGGAATTTCTATGTCGTCAGCGGCGAGGTGCTGGACCGCATCCGCCAGGGCAATGTGGAGCGCAACCTGGCTGGCGTACCGCACTCGCGTGAGTTCCGCATGGGCCCGGGCTACGAAGGCGCCCACCGCGAGCGCCAGATCGGCGTGGCCAAGCAGCTTTTTGCCGCGATGGGCATTGCACGCGACGACAAGGACGGGCGCCAGGACTGGGTGATGCGCGGCTTTCGGCAATTTGATGCGCCGGTGTCCATCGTCATCACCTACGACCGCGCAATCCTGGGCAGCGATGTGGCGCCCTTTGACTGCGGCGGCGTGGTCAATTGCCTTGTCAACGCCGCCTGGTCGCGCGGGCTGGGCTGCGTGATCAACAGCCAGGGCATCATGCAATCACCCGTGGTGCGCGAGCACGCCGGCATCCCCGACGACCAGGTGATCCAGACTTGCGTGGCCATGGGCTGGCCGGACCCCAGCTTTCCGGCCAACGCCGTGGTCTCGCAGCGCAAGTCGATGGATGAGGCGGCGGTGTTTCGCGGTTTTGTTGACTGACGGCGCACCCAGCGATGCATCGAACCCCGCAGGGCGCGGACTTGAACTAGCTCAAGCTCAACCGGTCGCCCGGGCCCGCCAGCTTGACTTGGCGCAAGCCGGGGGCGGCGCTCGATCGGTCCTCAGCGCTGCTGGCCAGCTTTGACCGCCACCACAGCGCCGTGATCCCGGCCACCGCCTCATGGTGGCGCGCCTCCAGCGCCCATGCCTGGGCGGCGCGCTCGAATGCGCCACGGCCATTGATTCTGGGGCTGGCGTTGCCGGCAAAGCTCATGTGGTCGGCATCCTCCAGCCAGAGCAGCGCGCGCTGACCGGGCGGCAGGCCGCTGTAGACACCCGCGCGGCCGGCTCCGGTGAGTGCGCCGCCCAGCGGATCGCTGTCCAGCGAGCCCGTCGCCACCATGAACGGCCTGTCGATGGCACCAAACTGTTCTGCCAGCGACAGGCTTGAGGCACGCGCCGGGCTGCTGCTGAGGGCGAGAAAGGCTGCCAGCCTCGGCTCACGCAAGGACCCCGGCGCGGCGTAGCGCTGCCCCGCCAAGGCCTGCGTTGTCTGCGCGCCGAAGGAATGCCCGGCCATGCCGATGCGGTGGGTCGTGGGTCGACCAGGTGGGCAGGGCCAGAGCGTGTCGGCGCAGGATCTCGTCGATGACAAAGCCGACATCGGCCACCCGCGCCAGCAGCTGCTGCGCCGTGGCTGCATTGCGCAGGGCCGACTGGCCCCGCAGCGCCACGTCGATATCGCTGCCGGCGTGCTGGAGATGCACCACGAGCACGCCGGAGGCCTGCCAGGCCCGGCCCCACACATCGGCACCGGCTCGGCTGCCACCCAGGCCATGCGAAAACAGCACAACCGGCCAGGGGCCGGCGCCGGCAGGCACGCGGATGCGCACCGGCACAGCGCGCGCGCGTGCGCCGTCGGTCCAGGTCTCGTCGCTGAAGGCGCTGTCCTGTTGCGCCCGG
>JANYKR010000100.1 GCA_025358155.1 Betaproteobacteria bacterium | reverse complement strand
CCGGCTCAAGGCTGGTGAGCTGGTCAACTTTGTGGCCCAGCAAGTGGGTGGCAAGGGCGGCGGCAAGCCCGATCTGGCGATGGCCGGTGGCACCGAGCCGGACAAGCTGGCCTCAGCGTTGGCCTCGGTGGTGGGCTGGGTGCGCGAGCGGACCTGAGCGGGCCGGCCCGCGTGCGGGGCCTGCGCTGGCAGGCCCCTGAGTGCCGGCTGGCACTGGCCTGTCAGGGCGAGGCCGGAGCGCTGGCCAGCGCCCCGCTTCAATCAGGCCAAGCCGCGTGTCAGCAACTCGGCCACCAGGCCATTGATGCCCCCTGCATGGCTGGCGGCGCGCTCGCTCAGCTGCGCAGTCAGCGTGGCCGGCAGCTTGCAGGCAAACGGCACCAAACCTGCGGCAGAGTCGATACGGCGCTGCTCCTTGCGGTCCAGCGGCGCAGCTGCGTCGGTGCCAAAACGGCCGGGCGTCGCAGCGCGCTGGCGTTGACCCTCGAGCTTGCTCTCCAGCTGGCGGACGAGGTCGGTCTTTTTCATGCTCATGGTGGCTGTCTTGTCGTGGTGATGGTCAACCCGCATTGTCGTTCAGGCGCTGCAGCCGGCAGCGCAGGGCTGCGTCTACGGTTGACGCCTGCGCCCGGCCTGCCACAACATGTCGGCAACCCAGCCCTCTCGGCTCAACTCCCAAGACTCTGCCATGACGATTGCGCCGCTTCATATCCGCCGTGCCGTGCTGGGCGACGCCGCCGCGCTGGCCCGGATCATGGGCCATCCCGACGTGCTGCCCAACCTGATGCAAACGCCCTACACCAGCGAGGCGCTGTGGCAGGCCCGGCTGACCGACATGTTGGCGCTGGGCAAGCCCGATCTGATGCTGGTGGTCGAGCGGCCCGACGACCATGGCGAGCCACAGGTGGTGGCCAGTGCAGGCTTGCACCCGGCCGGCGCTGCACTGCGCCGCCGCCATGCGATGGTGCTGGGCATTTCAGTGCTGCCCGAGGCGCAAGGGCAGGGCGTGGGCACCGCGCTGATGCAGGCGCTGTGCGATTGGGCCGACCGCTGGGGCCAGGTGCTGCGGCTGGAGTTGAGCGTGTTTGCCGACAACGCGCGCGCCATCGCGCTGTACCAGCGCTGTGGCTTTTTGCGGGAGGGCCTGCACATCGGCTTCGCGCTGCGCGACGGCCAGTACGTGGACTCGGTGTCGATGGCGCGAATGCACCCGAATCCGCCGCGCTGGTCGCCCGGCGCCTGACCTGCGGCCCCGATGTGGCTGGCGCCTTGGGCAGTTTGCCGGGTCACAATCGAAAGCTCTGCACCTCGGATGCCGCCATGATTGACCTCCACCGCCCGCGCAGCGCCGCTGCGCCTTCGTCGCCCGCAGCGGCCACCGAAACCGCCACCGCAGCGGCCGCCACAGCGGCCTGCGCAACGGCCACCACGACAGCCCGGAGGCCGACATGAGCCGCACCGCCCGCAACAGCACCGAGGCCGAGCTCGAAGCGCTGGAGAAAGTCTGCGACCGCCTGGCCGGCTTCGGCGCCGACGTCTCGCTCGAGTGGGTGGACGGCTACATCACCGCGCTGCTGTCCGGCCCCCGGGTGATCCTGCCGTCCGAATGGCTGCCGGCAATGTTCGGCGATGCCTTCGAGCGGGCGTTTGCCGATCCGGTCGAGGTCGAGCAGGCCATGGCCGCGCTGATTGGCCGCTGGAATGTGGTGGCCAGCCAGCTCGACCCGGCCTCGCTGGTTGACGACCCCGAAGGCCTGCGCCTGGCGCCGCTGATGCTGAGCTACGACGCTGCCGCCCGCGCCGAAGTGGTGGAGGGCGGCCACATGACGGCCGAGGAGGCCGAGGAGCTGCTGCACACCGGCGCGCTCTGGGCCGAGGGATTCTCTGAAGCCATCGACGCCTTTGCCGAAGATTGGCCTGATCCTGACCTGGAGACGGAAGAGGGCCGCTGGTACGACGATTGCCTGAGCCGGGTGTTGGCGCTGGTGCTGCGACCGGCCGATTTGGCCGAGCATGCCAAGATTTACTATCCCGGCGAGACGCTGGAGCGCGACCAGTTGGTCGACGACGCCTGCTACGCGGCGCAAGACCTGCGGCTGTACTGGCTGGACCATGGCCCCAAGCCCGCAACCCGGCGGGTTGGCGCCAAACCCGGCCGCAACGACCCGTGCCCCTGTGGCAGCGGCAAGAAGTTCAAGAAGTGCCACGGCGCTGCCGCAGCCTGACGCGCCCGCCATGTCGATCCCCGTCCCCCATTCGACGCTGCCGCTGGGTGGTCGTCATCTCGTGCTCGGCCTGTCCGGCGGCATCGCTTGCTACAAATCGGCCGAGCTGCTGCGCGAGCTGACCCGCGCTGGCGCCAGCGTTCAAGTGGTGATGACCGACGCCGCCTGCCACTTCATCACCCCGGTGACGATGCAGGCGCTCTCGGGTCTGCCGGTGGTCACCAGCCAGTGGGACGCGCGCGAGCCCAACAACATGGCGCACATCAACCTGAGCCGTGAGGCCGATGCGATCCTGGTGGCGCCGGCCTCGGCTGACTTCATCGCCCAGATCGCACAAGGCCGTGCGGACGAGATGCTGTCGCTGCTGTGCATCGCCCGGCCCGTCGAGTCCTGCCCGCTGCTGTTGGCGCCGGCCATGAACCGCGAGATGTGGGCCCACCCCGCCACCCGGCGCAATGTGGCCCAAGTGCTGGCCGATGGCGCCTTGCTGCTGGGCCCGGGCAGCGGCGACCAGGCCTGCGGTGAAGTCGGCGACGGTCGCATGCTTGAAGCCACCGAGCTGCGCGATGAGCTGATCGCCTTCTTTCAGCCCAAGCTGCTGGCCGGCAAGCGCTTGCTGATCACCGCCGGGCCCACCTTCGAGCCGATCGATCCGGTGCGCGGCATCACCAACCGGTCGTCGGGCAAGATGGGTTTTGCCATCGCCCGCGCCGCGCAGGAGGCGGGTGCCGAGGTCACCCTGGTGGCCGGCCCGGTTGCGCTGGCCACCCCGCGCCATGTGCGTCGCATCGACGTGCAAAGCGCGCTGCAGATGTTCGATGCGGTGCTGCCGCTGGCGCCCGGTTTTGACGTGTTTGTCGGCACCGCTGCGGTGGCCGATTGGCGGCCGGTGACGGCGGCCGACCAGAAGATCAAGAAAGACGGCTCTGGCGTGGTGCCCACACTGGCTTTTACCGAGAACCCCGACATCCTGGCCTCTGTCGCGCGGCTGAACCCGCCGCCGTTTTGCGTCGGCTTTGCCGCCGAGAGCCAGGACGTTGCGCGCCATGCCCGCGAAAAGCTGGTGCGCAAGCACCTGCCGCTGGTGGTGGGCAATCTGGGCCCCGCGACCTTTGGTCGGGATGACAACAGCCTGCTGCTGATCGACGCCGAGGGCGAACGTGCACTGCCCACCGCCGACAAGCTCAGCCTGGCGCGTGAGCTGGTGCGCGAGATCGCCGAACGGCTGGGCCGGTCGGGCAGCCCGGCATGACGGCCGCACACATCGACCTGAAGCTGCTCGATGCCCGCATGGCCGCGCACCTGCCGGCCTACGCCACGCCGGGCAGCGCCGGCCTGGACTTGCGCGCCTGCATCGAGACCGCGCTGGTGATCGAACCCGGCCAGACTGTGCTGATCCCGACCGGTCTGTCGATCCACATCGCTGACCCCGGCCTGGCGGCGGTGATCCTGCCGCGCTCCGGTCTGGGCCACAAGCACGGCATCGTGCTGGGCAACCTGGTCGGCCTGATCGACAGCGACTACCAGGGCCCGCTGATGGTGAGTTGCTGGAACCGGGGCGCCGTGCCCTTCACGCTGGCGCCGATGGAGCGGCTGGCACAGCTGGTGATCGTGCCGGTGGTGCAGGCGGTGTTTCGGCAGGTCGACGATTTTGCGACCAGCGTGCGCGGCGAGGGCGGTTTCGGGTCCACCGGCAAGGCTTGATCGGCCGCTCGACCGGACCGCCCTGCGCAGTGCCGGACTCAGTGCAGGTGCTGAGACGGCGTTGCAGCCGTCACCACGCTCAGCGCACTCTCCGACACCGTGCGGGCCGCCAGTTCGTCGGGGCTGGCCTCACGCACGCCGCAGACCTTGACAGCCAGCCGCAGCGCAATGCCGGCCAGCGGGTGGTTGCCATCCAGCACCACATGGGAGGGGTACACCTCGGTGATGGTGTAGATCAAGCCGGGCGCCATGCCGGTGGTGGCGGCGCCCTCGGGCAGGCCGTCGAACTGCATGCCCACCTCCAGGTGCTCGGGCAACAGCGAGCGGGCCTCGAAACACACCAGCTCGGCGTCGTAATCGCCAAAGCCGTGCTCGGGCTCCAGGTGCAGGTCGCACTCGAAACCGCTGCGCTGGGCGGCCAGCGCCTCCTCCAGCTTGGGCAGCAAATCATGGCCGCCGTAAAAGAATTCAAGCGGCTCGGTGAGGTCGTCGATGGCCTGGTCCTGGGCATCGGCCAGGCGCCAGGTCAGGCTGACGACGCAGGGTGCAGTGATCAACATCCGGGGATGATCGCATATCCCTGAGGCTGGCCGGAGGGCGCCGCGACAGGGCTGTGCTGCGCCGCCAGCGACAATCCAGCGCATGGATATCACCCAAGCGCTGCCCCTGCTGGGGGGCTTGACTCCGGCCCGCTTCATGCGAAGTCACTGGCAAAAAAAGCCGTTGCTGGTGCGCCAGGCCTGGCCCGGCGTTCGCCCGCCCATCGACCGGGCAGCCCTCATTGACCTGGCCGGCGCCGAAGGTGTCGAAGCGCGGCTGCTCAGCCGCTTTGACGGCAACTGGAAGCTGCGCCACGGCCCTTTCAACCGACGTGCCATTCCGCCGCTGCGCAAGGCCGGCTGGACCTTGTTGTTGCAGGGGCTGGACTTGCATTGGCAGGCGGCGCACGAGATGCTGCAGGCTTTCCGCTTTGTGCCCGAAGCCCGGCTCGATGATCTGATGATCTCCTGGGCCAGCGACGGCGGCGGGGTCGGCCCGCACCTGGACTCGTACGATGTGTTCCTGCTGCAGGTGCAGGGCCAGCGGCGCTGGCGCATCGGGCCGGTGACCGACCGCAGCCTGGTGCCCGGCTTGCCGGTGCGCATCCTGGCCAACTTCAAGCCGGCTGAGGAGTGGCTGCTGGAGCCTGGCGACATGCTCTACCTGCCGCCGCTGTGGGGCCATGACGGCGTGGCCGAGGGCGAGTGCATGACGGTGTCGGTGGGTTTTCGCGCCGCTGCCGCCACCACGCTGGCGCAAGAGCTGCTGCACCAGCTGGCCGACGACCTGGAGCCGCCCGATGCGGGCGACAGGCTGTACCGCGATGCCACGCAGGCCGCAACCGACAGCCCAGGCCGGATGCCTGCGGGCTTGCGCCAGTTTGCTGATCAGGTGCTGCAAAAGGCCATGCGCGACACCCGTGCACTGGACCGGGCGCTGGGCCAGCTGATGACCGAACCCAAGCCGCAGGTCTGGTTTGATGCGGGCGTTGCATTGGCCCCGGGCGCGGCAGTGCAACTTGACCGGCGCAGCCGCATGCTTTACGACGACCGTCATGTCTTCATCAACGGCGATGCCTTTGTGGCGGCCGGCCGCGATGCACGGTTGATGCGCCTGCTGGCCGACCATCGCACGCTGAGCGCAGCCGATTTGGCGCGGCTGGGGCAGGGCGCCCGCGACTTGCTCAGCGACTGGGCCGAGGCCGGCTGGCTGCGTCAGCCCATCTGAGCCAGATACAGACCCGCACGAGCTGTCCCGGCACTTCGACATGCCCATACCTCTGCAGGCCGCGCCAACGCTGACCCCTGCCGTTCAGCACGGCCGCCAAGCCTGCTCGGCACTGCTGCGTCAGGTCTTGCTCGATGCCGTTCGGTCTGCGGATGTCAAGCCTGCTGCGCAAGGGGCCGCAAATCCGGTGACATCAGAGCAACCTGCCCCGACCGCAGATTTGCTGCTGATCGACCGGGACTTCGCCGTTTGGCCGTTGGATGAGCCGGCCTTGCTGCAAGCCCTGGTCGCCTGGTTGCGCCTGCCGGGCCGGCGTTTGCGCATCGTGGCATTGGACTTTGACGCATTGGCCCGCAGCCATCCCCGGTTTGCCCGCTGGCGCCGCGACTGGGGCCATCGCATCGAGGCACTTTGCCCGGTCGACGGCGCCCTGCCGCCCGGCATGCGGCTGTTGGCGGCTGGGCCGGTGGTGCTGCAGTGGCTGGACGCACCCGATTGGCGCTTGCGGCAGATCACCGATGTGGTGCATGTGCAGTCCCTGCGCGAACAGTGTGCAGACTTTTTGCAACGCTGCGAGCCAGCCTGGCCGTTAACCACGTTGGGTTTATAGGGAGCTTCCCTAGGTGTTGTTATAATTTTGGGCTAGCCCCGGAAGGGCTCGAGCTTTCCGAGGCTGGTTTCTTGACGGTTTGGTCCAAAGCCATGATGTGATGGCGTTGGCCCTGATTTGCAGGATTCCGTTACTGAATTCCCGTTACTGATTGACCGTTGCCGATTTTCGTCAGTGACGGTTGTTGATCAACACTTTCCACTGAGGACACAAATGAACAAGTCAATCCTGTTGGCCGCCCTGGTTGCCGCCGCCGCCCTGACCGCCTGCGGCAAGAAAGAAGAAGCCCCCGTCGTCGCCCCGCCGATGGCTGCTGCCGCTTCGGCGGTGAACGCTGCCGCTTCGTCGGTTGCTGACTCGGCTGCTTCGGCCGCCGCCGGTGCCGCCACCGCCGTGGGCGATGCTGCTGCTTCGGCCGCTGCTGGCGCTGCCGCAATGGCTGCCAGCAAGTAATTGCTGCAGCAAGCCGGCCTCCCGCCGGATCAAGAAAGCCGCCTTCGGGCGGCTTTTTGTTTTAGGGCGCCGGCTTCAGACCGGATCGGCTGCGCTGAGTTGCCCTGACGTCCGGCGGGCTGCGGCCGGGAAGGCGACACAGTTTGACCCGGTGGCACGCGCCCTCTGCGGTCGCCGGTTTGCAAGCCTCCGCCGGTCGTTTGACGCGGGTCAAGTGCCTGCAGCCAATGCTCCATAGCGACCGATATTGCACGGTTTTGCAGATTGCGAAGCGGATCAAGGCCAGTTGCAGGGTGGGCAGAAGGGGCGGGTCAGGCATAGACTCGAAACAGCTTTCTACCTGCCCTGCCAGCGTCACCCACGTCCACTGCCAAGATGCTCAAGCAACTCCGCCGATGGCTCTCTCGCGGGCCTGCCCCGGTCGATCTGGCAGCCCTGCGTCAGTGGGCCGAAGATCGCGGCCACAGCTTTCGGGGTGTGCGGGGCAACGCCCAGGGCTGCGTCATCGAAGGTCACTCGTGCGGTCAGGCCTGGCGAATCGAATGGGGCGCGTCGCAGCGCGGCTACATCGCCGGAACGGAGCTGCGTTTGATCGCCGAGCTCGACCTGCCCAAGGCATTGATGGTGATGGTGCTCAACCGCAACCTGATGGCGGCGATGGAAAAGACGGTCTACGAGCAGTTTGTCGACGATGTGCAGACCCGCATCGACACCGATACGCCGTCCGAGATGCGCTGGTTGGTGATGTTCAGCAAGCTCGGCGCGCCAGAATTGGGCCGGCTGCAGGGTCGCTACGCTGCTGTCAGCAGCGTGGCGCCCTGGCTGGTGCAGTGGTTGTCCAGCCCGCTCAACGATGCCTTGGCGGCCACCGCCGAGATGGTGGGTCCGGACCAGCCGGTGGCGCTGACCATCGGCCGCGGTCGGCTGACCTTGCGCACACCGCTGCCGCAGCCCGATGACGGCGGGCTGGCGGTCTGGTTCTCGGTGTTCGAGCACGCCATTCGCGAGGCCCGCCGTCTCGGCAGCGAGTGGCGAGATGCTGCTGGCAGCAGCCTGACCACC
The DNA here is from genome assembly GCA_025358155.1 of Betaproteobacteria bacterium. GTDB lineage: Bacteria > Pseudomonadota > Gammaproteobacteria > Burkholderiales > Burkholderiaceae_C > Pseudaquabacterium. Next base: position 24,991 of record JANYKR010000100.1, on the reverse strand, counting down.
CAGCCCAGCGCCTGGTCGCACAGCGAGCTGGTGCGCATCCCCAGCCGACTCCCCAGGGTTGCGGCACACAGTAACAGCTCGCACAGCGCCAGCCAAGTTTGAGGCGCTGGCTTGGCTGTCGCAGGCGCTCGGCTGCCAGCAGCTCCGGCCCGCAGCGCAAAGTGCCCGGCCTACTTGGCCAGTGGTTGGCTTGACGCGCCGGTGGTCTGAACCCGAGGTGCTGGCGGTCGGTGCCGCCGATCACCTGCTTGAGTTGCCCGGCCTGCCAAAAGTGGAAAACCACGACCGCAGTGTGGGGCAGCCTGATGGCGAACAGCGAACGACCTGAAGCGAAGGGGCCACCGGGCGAGGCCTGCATCGACGTCCAGACCTGGGCCGCACGCGCCCTGCCGCAATGCGGCGATGCGGCGGATGAACGCAGAAACCCGGCGTAGCACCTGAAAAACGGCGAGCGCCAGGCGAGCGACACGCGGTGGGCGGCGCGGCCACGCCGTAGCAAGGGCGCGGCCTCAGCCCTCGGCGATTTCGAGCAGCTTGTCTCGCGACAGCACCACCAGCCGGGTGGGTTCGACCCGCACCGCACCCTCGCGCTCGAAGCCCTTGAGTTCCTGGTTGACCCGCTGGCGCGAGGCGCCCAGCAACTGCGCCAGATCTTCTTGCGCCAGTTGCAGGCCGATGCGGATCTCCTCGCCCTGCTCGATGCCGTAGCTCTTGGCCAACAGGATGATCTGCTTGGCCAGGCGGGCCGACAGCGGCTTGGTGTTGAGGTCCTCGAACTGGTTGAACATCAGCCGGAGCCGGCGACAGTTCAGCCGCAGCAAGGCGTCGTACAGCTCAGGGTGCTGTGACAGCAACTCCTTGAAGTCGGCTTTGCGCACACACAACAGTGTGGTTTCACCGTGTGCATCGGCATCGTGGGTGCGCGGCAGGCCATCGAACAGCGAGATGTCGCCAAACCAGACGCCGGGCTCGCAGTAGGTCAGCGTGACCTGCTTGCCGGCCAACGACACCAGTGATACCCGTACCGTGCCACGGGCCACGCCTACCCATTCTTCAGCCGCCGTGCCGCGCGATGCCAGTGGCGCACCATCACCCAGTCGCCGAACATAGGCGCGCGACAAAATGGCATGGCGAAGCGGTTGAGAAAGCTTGGAGAACCACGCGCCGGACTCGATGTTTTGACGCTCTTCAATCGTTAGAACCGGAGTATTCATGTCTTGTCCCAGGGGCGACAACCGCGCCAGCATGCCAAGGCTTATTGTCCACTAGTGTTGCAAGGAAGCCGTCAGCATGACCTCACACGCACTTGACATCCCCTCACGCCAAGCCCAGGTTACGCCTGAAGAATGGCAGGTGCGCTTGGACTTGGCGGCGGCCTACCGGCTGGTGGCCTTGTTCAAGTGGGACGACTTGGTGTTCACCCACATCAGTGCCCGGGTGCCGGGCGCCGAAGGCCAGTTCCTCATCAACCCCTACGGCCTGATGTTCGACGAGATCACGGCGTCCAGCCTGGTCAAGATCGACCTGGACGGCAACAAGCTTGATGACTCGCCGTTTCCGATCAATCCGGCCGGCTTCATGATCCACAGCGCAGTGCATGCCGTGCGCCACGACGCGGCCTGTGTGCTGCATGTGCACTCGCTCAATGGCGTGGCGATCTCGGCCCAGAAGCAGGGCGTGCTGCCCATCTCGCAGCAATCGATTTTTGTGCTGTCCAGCCTGGGCTACCACGACTACGAGGGCGTGGCCTTGCGCGACGATGAGAAGCCGCGGCTGGTGCGCGACCTGGGCGACAAGAACTTTCTGATGTTGCGCAACCACGGTCTGCTGACGGTGGGCCGCAGCATCGCCGAGGCATTTTTGTCGATGTACCTGTTCGAGACTGTCTGCACGATCCAGGTGCGGGCGCAGGGGGGCGGCGAGTTGATCCCGGTTCACCCGGACATCATTGCCACCGCGCGCCAGCAGTCGGCCCAAGCGACTCGCGGCATGGGCGACTCGCTGGTCTGGCCCGGCCTGCTGCGTCGCTTGGCGCGCCAATCTCCGGGTTACGACCGGTAGCTGTTGGGCGACGCGCACAGGCCGTCGCTGCGGCAGAAATCTGGCCGGTTTTGGTGGGGCTGCGGGCCGCAGCACGTCAAGGCGGCGTGCTAGAGTGAAGTGCACCCATTTTGGGGTTTACCTACCAGAGCCATCCTGCCAGCGCACGCTGTACCGCATGCAAACCAAGATACTGCTGATGACTGCGGCGGTGGCCAGCGTGCTGCTGGCGGCCCCATCAAGCTTCGGCGTGGGGCTTGAGGGTGCGCAAACGGCGGCCACGCCGAGTTCGCAGGCCGCGTCAGCCCCGCAAGATGGCGCCGCCGCTGTTGCCGACCCAGCACCGGGCGACGAGCCTGAGCCCGCGGCCCTGCAACTTGTCATTGCGCAGCAACTTGCGCAAGCCCGGCAACAGCAGCTGACACTGTTGCAATTGCGCCGCCAACTGGCCGCCGAGGAAGCCGGAAATGGCTGGTTGCCGTGGTTGGGGCTGGCCCTGCTTGGCATGGTCGGTCTCTCGGGATGGCTGGCGGTTCAGCTTCGGTGCTTGCGCCACCAGCATCGCCTGCAGGCCCTGCGTGCCAGCGCGCTGGCCCAGGCGCAAGCCGAGGCCGATGCCCCATCGGCATCACAAGACCTGGCGTCGGGCGGGACACCTTTGTTCTCGGCCCAGGCGCTGCTGGTGTCGGGCGCCATGCCGGTTCAGCGGTCAGCGCAGGCGCCGCTGGCCACCGGCCCGGCGGTTGGAGATTTCAGGTCGTCCGGCCCCCAGGCCTCCACGGCGAGCTTGGCACCGATCCGTCCGGCCGCAGGATCGGCCAACACGTTTTCATTCGGCACTGGCGTACCGCCTCGGCCGGTCTCGGTCGAAGAACTGCTGGACCTGGAGCAGCAGGTCGATTTTTTCATCGTGCTGGGCCAGGAGCAGGCGGCGGTTGAATTGCTGCTCAGCCATGTCCGCGCCACCGGTGGCGCCAGCGCCTTGCCCTACTTCAAGCTGCTGCAAATCTACCGCCAGCAGGGTGACGAAGAAGCCTACGAGCGCACCCGCGACCGCTTCAATCAGCGCTTCAATGCGCTGGCACCCGACTGGCAGGGTGACCTGGCCGCAGGCCGTTGCCTGGAGCACTACCCCGAGGTGTTGGCACGGTTGCAGCAAGCCTGGCCGCAGCCCTTGCGGGCGCTGGCCGAGCTGGAGTCGCTGTTGCTGCGGCGCGCCGATCTCGAAGCTTTTGATCTGCCCGCCTTTCACGACATCCTGACCTTGCACGCCTTGGTGCGTGACCTGCCAGCCATGCAGGAAAGCCCGACTGAGGCCGCCCCGGTGCAGGCTGCAGCACCGGCAGCAGTTCAGGCCGAATTGGCTGGCTCGGGGGGTAGCACAACGGCCAGTGATGTGGATGTACTGCTGCCGCTGGACGACAACAGGTCCACCGAGATCACGCAAGCCCAGCCGCGGATGGCGGAGTCTGGCGGCTTGGCCCGGGCGATGCTGGCCGACTGGGTGCTGTCCCGTGCCACCCAGCGGCCGCCGACAGGGGGCAGCGGGCTGGGCACCCAGGCATTGCCAGAGGCATCGAACAGCCCGCCGGTCAAACTTGACCTCGATCTGACTGATTTTGGGCCCGCTCCGCGCGAGTTCACCCGGCCCGCTGCGTTTACCGATGTGGACCTGCGTCGCGACAGCCGGATGTCGGACCTGGCCGGCTTCGACGACAGCGACCTGCTGCCACCTTCGATCACGCGGCGCTGAGGCAAGCAGGGCGACAGCTCACCTGGTTGTCGTGTGGCGCTGCCAGCGGCCTACAAGCGCGCCAGCCGCCCCAGGGCCGTGGCCAGGGTGTCGTCTCGCTTGGCGTAGCAAAAGCGCGCCAGACCCTGGTTGCGGCCGTCGTCATAAAACGCCGACAAGGGGATGGCCGCCACACCGACCTCGGTCGTCAGCCAGCGGCAGAAGTCTGCTTCGCCCAGGTTACTGATGGCGCTGTAGTCCACCACCTGGAAGTAGCTGCCCTCGCTGGGCAGCAGGCGCAAACGGGTGGCGGCCAGCCCGGCCCGGAACAGGTCACGCTTGCGCTGGTAAAACGCCGGCAGGTCGAGGTAGGGCGCAGGATCGGCAAGGTAGCGCGCCAGTCCGTGCTGCATCGGTGTGTTGACGGTGAAGACGTTGAACTGGTGCACCTTGCGGAACTCGGCGGTCAAGGCCGCCGGGGCGGCGACGGTGCCGATCTTCCAGCCGGTGACGTGAAAGGTCTTGCCGAAGCTGGAGATCACAAACGCACGGGCCGCCAGTTCAGGGTGCGCCGAGGCGCTGGCATGGTGCTCACCGTCGTAGACCATGTGCTCGTAGACCTCGTCGGCGATCAGCAGGGCGTCAGTTGGGCGCAGGATTTCGGCCAGCCGGTCCAGGTCGGCGGTGCGCCAGATCGTGGCGCTCGGGTTGTGCGGCGTGTTGACGATGATCGCCCGGGTCCTTGGGCTGATGGCCGCAGCGATGGCATCAAAGTCGGGACGGAAGGTCTCGGGCAGCAAGGCCACCCGCAGCACCGTGCCCCCGGCCAACTCGATGTTGGGTACATAGCTGTCGTAGTTGGGCTCAAGCACGATCACCTCGTCGCCCGGGCCCACCACGGCCAGCACGGCGGTGATGATGGCCTGGGTGGCACCGGCGGTGATGGTGATCTCGGTGGCCGGGTCGTAGCGCTTGCCGTACAGCGACTCGATCTTGGCCGCCACCGCTTGGCGCAGCGCAGGCACGCCGGTCATGGGTGGGTACTGGTTGTGGCCCTCGCGCATCGCCCGGGCCACCGCATCGACCAGGGCCGGATCACCCTCAAAGTCCGGAAATCCCTGGCCCAGGTTGACTGCAGCCCGTTCAGCCGCCAGCGCCGACATCACGGTGAAGATGGTGGTGCCGACCTTGGGCAGGCGGCTGGGCGGCAGGGGAGTTCGGAAGGTGGTCATGGCGTGCGTCAAAGCTCGTACAGGGTGGGGGTGCTGCCGGGACGCTCGGACATCGCGCGCTCGATCAGCGCACGGGTCAACCGCTCGCTCAGCAACTCGGCAAAGGCAAACACAAAATGCCGCAGGTAGGCGCTGCGTTTGAACGCCACCCGCGAGGTGTTGGGGCCAAACAAATGGCCCACCGGCCGCCAGGCCAGGTCGCCACCGGGCGGATCATCACGCACCGCCATTTCGGCCACCAGGCCCACGCCCATGCCCAGGCGCACGTAGGTCTTGATGACGTCGGCATCGATGGCTTCAAGCGCAATGTTGGGTTTGAGCCTGGCCTTGGCAAAGGCGGCGTCGATCCTTGAGCGGCCGCTGAAGGTCGGGTGGTAGGTGATCAGCGGCTCGGCGGCCACCTGCTCCAGCGTCGGTCGCTCGACCGAGGCCAGCGGATGGCGCGTCGGCACCACCAGCACATGCTGCCACTCGTAGCAGGGCAGGCTGACCAGGCCGTCCACATCGACCAGCGACTCGGTCGCCAGCCCGATCTCGGCCACATCGTCCAGCAGCATGCGCGCCACATCACCGGGCGTGCCTTGGTGCAGCACCACCTGCACCTTGGGGAACCGCTGCCGCAGCTTGGACACCGGTTCGGGCAGCACGTAGCGGGCCTGCGAATGGGTGGTGGCGATGGACAGTGTGCCGGCGTCCTGCTTGGAGAATTCGTCGCCGATGCGCTTGAGATTGGCCACCTCGCGCATGATGATCTCGACCGACTGCAGCACCAGCCGGCCCGGCTCGGTGATACGGCGCAGGCGCTTGCCGTGGCGGGCAAAGATGTCCACCCCCAGCTCTTCTTCAAGCTCCAGGATGGCCTTGCTGATGCCGGGCTGCGAGGTGTGCAGCGCCTTGGCCGTTTCGGTCAGGTTCAGGTCGCGGCGCACGGCCTCTTGCACAAAACGGAACTGGTGCAGGTTCATCGCGGTTGTTTCATGGTTTCGGCCTTATGGCAACGGCCACATGGCAACGGCTTCATCGGACCGGCACTTCTGCGCCGGCGGGCGCCAGCGCCACGGCGGCCATCGCGTTGATCACCAGGTCGGCCTCGCCGATGGCCGGGCGCAGCGCGAACACCACCGCCGGGTGTTCGGCTTGCAGGCGCGCCATCAGCACCGGGATGTCCTTGCGCACATGGCCGCCGGCGCCCAGGAACAAGGGCACCACATCAACCCGCTTGCAGCCACCGGCCACCAGTTGCTGGCCTGCGCTGACCAGGTCGGGCGTCATGAACTCCAGAAACGCCAGCGCCACGCGCTGCGGGCCCAGCGCCTGGGAGCAGCGCGCTGCCACTGCCTGAAACGGTTGCGCCCATTGCGGGTCGCGGGCGCCGTGCGCAAACAGCAGCAGTCCGGTGGTGGCGTCGCCGGCTATCGGGGCGGAGGGGGTGTGATCGGTCATGGGCAGGACGGGCATGGGCAGGGGCAGGGGAGGCTTTGGCTATCGGTATCGAACCAGCCAGGCAAAGGCGCCCAGCGAAATCAGCAGGTAAACACCGCTGGGTGCGGCGGCAGCGATCCAGGGCGTCCAGTGGCGCAGCAGGCCCAGGTGTCCGCTGGCGTTGTTGAGCAGCACAAAGCTGATGCCCAGCATGATGCCGCCAAACACCTTGTAGCTGACGCCGCCGGCACGGGCGTGCAGGTAGGCAAACGGCAGGGCCAGGGCCACCATCACCACACAGGCCAGCGGGTACAGCGCTTTCTTCCAGAACGCGATTTCATGGCGCTGCACCGACTGGTCCTGGTCGGCCAGGTGGCTGGTGTAGCGCCACAGGTCGAGCGTGGACATCGTTTGCACCGGCAGCAGGGCCGAAGCCACCACGCCGGCATTGAGCGAGGTGACCCAGGCCAGCTCCGGCAGCGACTGCAAGCGCAGCGGCTCGCCCCGGGCTGCGCCTTCGGGCGTGGGCCAATCGGTGCGTGCCACCTGGCTCAAGTCCCAGTGGCCTGTCCTTTGCACTCGGCCCGACTCGGCCTCGATGCGGGTGCGCAGCCTGCCGTCGCTGTCGAACTCGAAAATCCGGATGCCTTGCAACTGCCCGCTGCCGGTGGCGCGGCTGACGTTGACCGAGATGCTGCGCTCCTGGCCCGGCGCATCGCCGCCGCTTGCGGCGCGGCGGTCCTTCAGCCAGGCACCGCCACTGCCAAATGACAGCCCGCCGTTTGCGCCGGCCTTGAGTGCCACTGCCTGGCGTTCGGCGTAGGGCGCCACATAGTCGCCCACACAGAAGGTGATCAGCGCAAACGCCAAACCGGGCAGCGCCAGCAGGTAGAGCGCCCGACCCGGTCCCAGACCGGCAGTGCGCAGGATGGTGAACTCGGATGACTGCGCCAGCCGTGCCATCGCGTAGATCGTGCCGATCAGCACCGCGATCGGGAACAGTTCATAAAAATGGCCGGGCACCATCAGCAGTCCGCGCAGCACCGCCCGGCCCAGGGAGTAGCCGTTGCGGCCGACGCTGTCGAGCTCATCGACAAAGTCGATGAAATAAAACAGGCTCAAGAATGCAACGGCGACAAACACCACCGACCAGACGATGTCGCGGTAGAGCAGGCGACGCACGGTTTTCATGCAGGGCTCCGGCGGCTCGCACCTGTCATGCGCCGCTCCGGCGGCGCAGGGGCCGCCAGACCACGCCGTGGTCGCGCCACCAGATCAGGGCGATGCCCAGCAGACAGGCACCGCCGTGGATCAGGCTCATCAACGGACCGGCCTGGTAGCGGCCAACGGCGATCCAGGCCTGCGACAGGTTGACGAGGTTGAAATAGGCCACAAAAGTCAGCAGCGCCAGCAACAGGTTCCAGTTGCTTGCCCGGCGCGGCTGGGTGGCTGCCAGGCCCACACCCAGCAGCAGCAGGTTGGCGGCGGCAATCAGCATGCCAAAACGCCAGGCCAGTTCGGCCTGGTGGCGCGGCGTGATGGCCCGCATCAAGTCCAGCGTGCCCAGGGTCTTGGCGGGCGCGTCCCGAGCGCTGCGTGCGGCGGTCTCACCCAGCAGCACCTGGTAGCTCTCAAAGCTGGCCAGCGTGCGAACGCCGCTCAGGGCATCGGCCTCGTTGCGCTGGCCGTGCTCCAGCCGCAGCACCCGGTCATCGCCCTCGGTGACGAGCTGGCCGCTGCGGGCCGAGACCACCGACTCGACCGGCGGCTTGCGGGTCAGCACAAAAACATGGTGACCCTCGACGTTTTCCTGGCTCGCGCGGTCGACAAAAAATACCCGCGTGCCATCACGCGAGGTCTGGAACACGCCCGGCGCCACCCGGGACAGGTCGCTGCGCTGCTCGTAGCGGCTGCGCAACTCCACGCTGCTGCGGTTGCCCCAGGGCCAGACAAACAGCAGCAGACCGGCCGAGACGGCCAGCACCGGCCAGGCCATCTGAAACACCGGCCGCACAAAACGCCCCAGGCTCAGGCCGCTGGCAAACCAGACCACCATTTCGCTGTCGCGGTACATCCGGCCCAGCGTGACCACCACCGAGACAAACAGGCTCAGGCCCAGCATCATCGGCAGATAGCCTAGCGCGGTGTAACCCAGCAGCAGCACCACGTCCTCAGGTGCCACCTCGCCGCCGGCGGCCATGCCCAGGGTGCGGATCAGCATCATCGTGATGACGATGGTCAGGATCACCACCAAGGTGGCGCCAAAGCTTCGGCCCAGTTCACGGCGCACAGTTGAATCGAATAACATTATTGGCTCTAATTACCAGGGCGAATTATGGACTTCCGTACCCAACTGACCGTGTCTGGCGCTGCAAGCCGAACCAGCGCCGATGCCCTGCTGCTGCTGGTACTGGGCGACAGCCTGCCGGCGGGTCTGGACGAGCCGCTGGCCCAGGGCCTGTCAGAGGCCATCGCCCAGGGCGACTTTTCGCTCAAACCTGGCAAGTCGGCCTACCTGCGGCAACTCGCCGGTGTCAAGACGCCCCGGGTGGCCGTGGCCGCCGTGCGCGACGGCAGCACCAAAGCTTTGAAGGCGGCGACTGCAGCCGGGTTGGTCTTGCTCAAGGGCCTGGGTGTCAAGCACCTGGCGGTGCAAGTGCTCGGCGGCGGCAGCCTGGGGGCGGCCGAGGCGGAGGCGATTGCCGCTGCGGCCAGCGAGGTGGTCTACCTCTACAACACCACCAAGCCGAGTGCATCGCCGGCGCCCGTGCTCAACAAGCTCAGCCTGCTGGTGGCCAGCAAGGCCGAGGCCAAGGCCGCCGATGAGGGCCTGGTGCGTGGCGCTGCCATCGGTGCCGGCGTGGCCCTGGCCCGGGAGCTGGCGAACCGGCCGGGCAACCACTGCACGCCGACACTGTTCGCGCACGAGGCCCGCAAGATGGCCAAGGCGCAGGGTCTCAAGATCGAGGTGCTGGACAAGAAGCAGATCGAGGCACTGGGCATGGGCAGCTTTCTGGCCGTGTCCCAAGGCTCGGACGAGCCGCCCCGTTTCATCGTGATGCACTACCACGGCGCAGCCAAGAGCGAGCCGCCGTTGGTGCTGGTGGGCAAGGGCGTGACTTTTGACTCGGGTGGCATTTCGCTCAAACCCGGTGGCGAGATGGACGAGATGAAGTTCGACATGGGCGGTGCGGCCAGCGTGGTAGGCACGTTGCGCGCGGTGGCCGAGCTCAAGCCCAAGCTCAACCTGATCGGCGTGATTGCCGCCTGCGAGAACATGCCCAGCGGACGGGCGCTCAAACCGGGTGACGTCATCACCAGCCTGTCGGGCCAGACCATCGAGGTACTCAACACCGATGCCGAGGGCCGGCTGATCCTGTGCGATGCGCTGACCTACGTCGAGCGCTTCAAGCCCGCTGCTGTGGTGGACATCGCCACGCTGACCGGCGCCTGCGTGGTGGCGCTGGGCGGGGTGCGCTCGGGCCTGTTCTCGACCGATGACAGCCTGGCCGCCGAGTTGCAAGCCGCGGGCGATGCTGCGCTCGACACCTGCTGGCGCATGCCTACCGACGACGAGTACGACGAAGGCCTCAAGAGCAACTTCGCCGATGTCGCCAACATCGCCGGGCGGGCGGGCGGTGCGATCACGGCGGCGATGTTCCTCAAGCGCTTCACTGACAAGCTGCGCTGGGCCCACCTCGACATCGCCGGCACGGCGTGGAAGTCGGGCGCCGCCAAGGGCGCCACCGGTCGGCCAGTGGGGCTTTTGACACATTGGGTGCTGGCCCAGGCCAAGTGAGGGCGGACCAGCCTGCGTTGCCGCTGTGACCGCGGTCGCCTTCCACAGCGGTGTGGCCGACAAGTTCGGCTACAGCTGCCGTTTGCTACGCAAGGCCTGGCGCGCCGGCAGCCGGGTGCTGGTGGTGGGCTCGGTCGAGCAGCTGGCGCGGCTCGATACCTTGCTTTGGCAATTTGAGCCTGGCGAATTCATCCCGCATGTGCGCTTGCGCGCGGGCCAGACGGTCACGCCGCTGTTGGCCCGCACACCGATCTGGTTGGTCGACGAGCCGGCTGAATTCATCGCCGGTCCGTTTTCAGCAACTGCGGCGGCGCCCGATGTGCTGGTCAACCTCGGCCCGGGCATGGCGGCCGATGTCGAGCGATTTGCGCGCGTGATCGAGGTCGTGGCCGACACACCGGACGAACTCGGCAGTGGCCGCCAGCGCTGGCGCGCCCATGTGGCTGCTGGCCTGTCGCCCAGCAACTTGTCGCAGGCAGCCCAACCGCCAAGTCACACGGCCTGATGTCACCCGGCGACGGCCGGCGCCGAAGCGGCGTAACGCGGCACAGACCTTGCGGGTTGACCTCGGTCAGGCCTTTGTGAGCTAGGGCAAGCCCCAAGCCGTTGCGGGTCAAAACAGTGCTTCAACGGGTGTATCGTGTTGCCCGTTGGCACAACCCTGCTGAACCATCACGTTTCACTCAACATCCTCCTTTGGAGCTACTTGCATGCAAATCAAACTCAATGTGATCGTTGCCGCCGCCGCCACCCTGCTGGCCGGTACCGCAATGGCGCAGGACATGGTCGTCAAGATCGGCCACGTTGCGCCGCTGTCCGGCGGCCAGGCCCACTACGGCAAGGACAATGAAAACGGCGCCCGCATGGCGATCGAAGACCTCAACGCCAAGGGCGTGACGATTGGCGGCAAGAAGGTCAAGCTTGAACTGGTGGCTGAAGACGACGCCGCCGATCCCAAGCAAGGCACCGCCGCCGCCCAGAAGCTGTGCGACGCCAAGGTCAACGGCATCGTCGGCCATCTGAACTCGGGCACCACGATCCCGGCCTCGTCGGTCTACAACACCTGCGGCATCCCCCACATCACGCCGTCGGCCACCAACCCCAAGCTGACCCAGCAGGGTTACAAGACGACCTTCCGGCTGCTGGCCAATGACAATGCACTGGGCGCTGGCCTGGCGCTGCATGCCGCCAACAACCTCAAGTTGAAGCGTGTCGCGATCATCGACGACCGCACCGCCTACGGCCAGGGTGTTGCCGAGGTGTTCAAGAAGACCGCGCTGGCGCGTGGCATGGTGGTGGTGGACGAGCAGTTCACCAACGACAAGGCCACCGATTTCATGGCCATCCTGACCGCCATCAAGAGCAAGACGCCTGATGCAGTGTTCTTCGGTGGCATGGACCCGCAGGCCGGTCCTATGCTGCGCCAGATGGACCAGCTCGGCCTGTCCAACCTCAAGTTTTTCGGCGGTGACGGCATCTGCACCGCCAAGCTGGCCGAGAACTCGGGCAACGCCAAGTCGCTGGCGGGTGTGGTCTGCGCTGAAGGCGGCGCCTCGCTCGAGAAAATGCCCGGCGGCGACGCCTGGAAGAAGCGCTACGACGCCAAATATCCGGGTCAGTTCCAGGTCTACTCGCCCTACGTCTACGACGCGGTGCATGTGCTGGTGGACGCGATGGTGCGCGCCGGCTCGGCCGACCCCAAGGTCTACATCGCCAAGCTGTTCGACACCAACTACCAGGGCGTGACCACCAAGGTCGGCTTTGAGGCGGACGGCGAGCTGAAGAACCCGGCGATGACGCTGTACGTCTACAAAGACGGCAAGAAAGTTGCGCTGAACTGAGGCTTGGGTCAGCCGGGCCTGGTGCCCGGCACCCTGCAAAAAAGGCGCCGCAAGGCGCATTTTTTTGCTGACCGTCAGGACTCGTGTCGGTGCTGCTTGCGCTCAGGCGGCTGATGCAGGCAGCCGGCCAAACAAGCGCGTCAGATCGCCCAGCCGCTGCGCATGCCAGGGGTGGACCTGGTGCCACTCAAAGCGCCAGACCCACCAGCCCGAGGGGCTGCCGGGCAGGTTCATGCGGCAGTCGGTGGGCAGCACCAGGATGTCTTGCATCGGGTGGATGGTCATGTCGGCGACCGACGCGGCCGCTGCCCGGATCAGCGCCCAGGCGATGTCATGGCCGTCGGTGGCCAGGTAGGCGCGGGCATGGTGGCGTTCGCGGTCGGTGGCGCTGGCCCACCAGCCGGTGCTGGTGTCGTTGTCGTGGGTGCCGGTGTAGACGACGCTGTGCTGCCGATGGTTGTGCGGCAAGAAGGGGTCGGTGGCATCCCCGGCAAAACCGAACTGCAGGATCGCCATGCCGGGGAAACCGGTGGCGGCCATCAAGTCCTTCACCGCGGGTGACAACAAGCCCAGGTCTTCGGCGATCAGCGGCACCGGGCCGAGTGCTGCTTTGATCGCATCGAACAAGGCCAGGCCCGGGCCGGGCAGCCAGCGGCCGTGCTCGGCGGTGGGCTCGCTGGCCGGGATCTCCCAGTAGTCGGCAAAACCCCTGAAGTGGTCGATGCGCACGATGTCGACCAACGCCAGCGTGCGTCGCACCCGCTGAACCCACCAGGCGTAGCCCTCGGCGGCATGGGCCGGCCAGCGGTAGAGCGGGTTGCCCCAGCGTTGGCCGGTGGCGGCAAAGTAGTCGGGTGGCACGCCGGCCACCACCGTCGGCCGGCCTTGAGCGTCGAGCTCGAACAGCGCTTGCCGGGCCCAGACTTCGGCACTCTGGTAAGCGATGAAGATGGGTGTGTCGCCCACGATGCGCACGCCCCGCGACTTGGCGTGCGCCCGCAGGGCGGCCCACTGGCGGAAGAAGCACCACTGGCAGAACCTGAAGAAATGCAGGCGTGCCGCGTGCTGCTCGGCGGCCGCTGCCAGCGCCTGCGGCTGGCGCGTGGCCAGTGCTGGCGCCCAGTCGCACCAGTCGGCCCAGTCCGAGGCTTCGCTCAGCGCCATGAACAAGGCGTAATCGTCCAGCCAGTCGGCTTGTTCGGCGCAAAAGACCGACAGGCTGGCCCGCTCAGTCGCGCTGGCCTGCTCGGCAAAGCCAGCGGCAGCGTCCGCCAGCCGCTGCATGCGCCAGGGCACCATGCTGGCAAAGTCAACGCGCTGCGGGTTGCCGGCTGGCGGAGTGGCCAGCGCGTTGGTGGCCAGCCAGCCGCGCTGCTGCAGCTCGCACAAGTCGATCAACAGCAGGTTGCCGGCAAAAGCCGAGCTGCTCATGTAGGGCGAGTTGCCCGGTCCGATACCGCCCAGCGGCAGGATTTGCCACAGGGTCTGGCCGGCGCTCGCCAGCCAATCGATGAAGTGATGGGCCGCAGCGCCCAGGTCGCCACTGCCGTGCGGGCCGGGCAAACAGGTGGGGTGCAGCAGCACGCCGCTGGCGCGGGGGAATCGCATGGTGGTCAGGTGCCGGGGCGCAGTGGGGTGGACACGGGGCCGGCCAACAAGGCCAGGCTGCGGGCACGCAACAAGAATTTGCCTTCGAGGCTCGCGCTCAGGTTGCGAGCGTCAAGCTTGCCTGGATCGTCGGCGTTGGCGCCTGCACCAGCACCGACACCGATCATAGTCCTGTCGTCCGCACTGTCGAGCAAACAGACCCAGCGCCCGGGCGGCAGCCTAAAGTCGGTGTCCACCGGCTCGGCATTGAACAGCATCAGCAGCGAGGGCGCGTCCGGCCTGGGCGTGAGCCCAGGTGCGCCGATCCAGGCGCCCAAGACCCGCGAGGCCGACTGGGTCCAGTCCCAGTCGTTCAGCGACTCGCCGCCGCGCCGCAGCCAGCAGAGGTCTTGCCGACCGTCTGCAGCTTGCAGGCCGGTGTACCAGGTGGGACGCAGGGGCAGCCACTGGCGGCGCAGCGCCAGCATCCGCGCCACAAATTGCGCCAGGTGCTGGTCGGCGGTGTCCCAATCGAGCCAGCTGGTCGGGTTGTCCTGGCAGTAGGGGTTGTTGTTGCCCTGCTGGCTGTGGCCGATCTCGTCCCCGGCGGCCAACATGGGCGTGCCCTGGCTCAGCAGCAGCGTGGCCAGCAGCGCGCGCTGCAGGCGGCCGCGCAGCCACAGCACCTCGGGGTCGTCGGTGGCGCCCTCGATGCCGCAGTTCCAGCTCAGGTTGTGGCCATGGCCGTCGCGGTTGCACTCACCGTTGGCCTGGTTGTGGCGAAAGTCAAAACTCACCAGATCACGCAGCGTGAAGCCGTCATGCGAGACCACGTAGTTGACCGACTCGGTCGGCATGCGGCGCTGTGCCTGCAGGCGCTGCGACGAGCCGGCCAGGGCCTGGGCAAACTGGCCCCGTGTGACCGCGCCGCCCAGCCAGAAGGCCCGCACCGTGTCGCGAAAGCTGTCGTTCCACTCCAGCCAGCCGCGTGGAAAGTTGCCCGCCTGGTAGCCGTCCGGCCCCAGGTCCCAGGGTTCGGCGATCAGCTTGCCATCGGCCCACAAGCGCGACAACAGCGGGTCTTGCAGCACGGCCTTGAAAAACGGCCCCTCCCGCTCAAAACCGGAGTCACCCCGGCCCAAGGTGGTGGCCAGGTCGAAGCGGAAGCCGTCCACATGCATCTCCTGCACCCAAAAGCGCAGGCTGTCCATCACCAGTTGCAGCAGCCGGGGTTGACGGATGTCGAGGGTATTGCCGCAGCCGCTGTAGTTGTCGTAGCTGTCCCGCTGCTCGGGTGGCAAGCGGTAGCTGCCGGCGTTGTCCAGACCGCGCCAGCACAGCGTGGGGCCGAGCGCGTCGCTCTCGGCAGTGTGGTTGAAGACCACGTCGAGCAGCACCTCGATGCCGGCCGCATGCAGGCTGCGCACCATGCGGCAGAACTCCTGGGCTGTGTCATCGGGCTGGGCCGCCAGGCGCGGCGCCGGGCAAAAAAAGCCCAGCGTGTTGTAGCCCCAGTGGTTGCGCAGGCCCAGGGCCGTGAGGCGGGGCTCATCGAGCCAGTGCATCACCGGCAGCAGGCTCACGGCGCTGATGCCCAGCGTGCGCAGGTGGTCAACGGCTGCCGGGTGGCCGAGACCGGCAAAAGTGCCGCGCAGCGCCTCGGGCACGCCGGGGTGCAAGCGGGTAAAGCTCTTGACGTGCAGCTCGTACAGCACGGTTTGCGCCAGTGGCGTGCGCAAGGGCTGGTCATCGCCCCAGTCGAAATTGGCCGGGCGCACCCGCGACTTCAGCGCGGTGCCGGCGTTGTCGCGCGGATCGGGCTGCAGCGCAGGGTCGCCGTCGTGGCCGAGGTGCTCGGGGCCGCCGTTGAACTCACCCACGATCTCGCGGGCGCGCGGGTCGAGCAGCAGCTTGCGCGGGTTGAAGCGCTGGCCCCGCTCGGGCCGCCACGGGCCGTGGGCCCGAAAACCGTAGAGCTGGCCCGGTGCGCCCAGCGCCGGCAACGCCGGGTCGGCGCCCGCCGGCAAGTAGCCGTGCCAGACATCCTGGCTGCAGACCGGCAGGCTGGCGCGGTGGGTCTCGACCCGGCCGCTGGCGTCGAACAGGCACAGCTCGATCAGCTGGGCCTGGGTCGACACGACCGCGATGTTCAGGCCCTGGCCGTCCCAGTGCACGCCCAGCGGCGTGGGCTGGCCGGCGTCCAGCTGCAGCGGCAGCGGTCTCAAGGCATCCATTCGAGGAACACGCTGGCCAGTGGTGGCAGATCAACCATGATCGATTGCAAGCGGCCGTGAGCGGTCACGTCCTCGCTGCACGCTGCGCCCAGCGGTGTGCCGACATTGCTGCCGCCGTAGTGCGCAGAGTCGGTGTTGAGCCGCTCGACCCAGGTGCCGGCTCTGGGCACGCCAATTCGCAACCCGCGCAGCACCACGGCTGTGAAGTTGCACAGCACCAGCACCGGGTGGGCGTCGCCGTTGCCGTGGCGCACAAAGGCCAGCAGGCAACGCGCCGCATCGTCATGCACGATCCACTCGAAGCCTTCGGGCGTGAAGTCGCGCTGGTGCAGCGCGGGCAGGCTGCATTGCAAGAGGTTGAGATCCCTGACGAGCCGCTGCACACCCCGGTGCGATGGCTCGGCCGGGTCATCCAGCAGATGCCAGTCCAGGCTGGTGTCGTGGTTCCACTCGCGCTCCTGGGCAAACTCGCCGCCCATGAAGAGCAGCTTCTTGCCCGGGTGCCCCCACATGAAGCCGTAGTAGGCGCGCAGGTTGGCAAACCGCTGCCAGCGGTCGCCCGGCATCTTGCCGATCAGCGAGCCTTTGCCGTGCACCACCTCGTCGTGCGAGAGCGGCAGCACAAAGTTCTCGTTGAAGGCGTAGACCAGGCCGAAGCTCATCTCGCCCTGGTGGTGGCTGCGGTACAGCGGGTCGCGCGCCATGTAGGCCAGGGTGTCGTGCATCCAGCCCATGTTCCATTTGTAGTGAAAGCCCAGGCCGCCGGCGTAAGTCGGGCGCGACACCGCCGGGAAGGCGGTGGACTCTTCGGCCAGCGTGATCGCCTGGGGCCGCTCGCTGCCCACCACCTCGTTCAGGCGCTTCAAGAAGCTGATCGCCTCCAGGTTCTCGCGCCCGCCGTGCAGATTGGGAATCCACTCGCCGGCCTTGCGGCTGTAGTCGCGGTACAGCATCGACGCCACGGCGTCCACCCGCAGGCCGTCCACCCCAAAACGCTCCAGCCAGTACAGCGCGTTGCCGATCAAGAAGTTGCGCACCTCCGTGCGGCCCAGGTTGCAGATCAGCGTGTTCCAGTCGGGGTGGAAGCCCTCGCGGGGGTCGGCGTATTCGTAGAGATGGGTGCCGTCGAAATTGGCCAGGCCGTGCGCGTCGGTCGGAAAGTGCGCCGGCACCCAGTCCAGGATCACCCCCAGGCCGGCAGCATGGGCGCGCTCGACAAATTGCAAGAAGCCCGCCGGGTCGCCAAACCGGGCAGCATCATCCACCGGCTCGCTGAAACGCGCGGTGGCCGCGTACAGCCCCACCGGTTGGTAGCCCCAGGAGCCGTCAAACGGGTGCTCGCTGATCGGCAGCAACTCGACATGGCTGAAGCCCAGGCCGCAGGCGTAGGGGATCAGCGTGTCGGCCAACTCGGCCCAGCTCAGCCAACGGTTGCCGGCTTCAGGCTTGCGCCGCCACGAGCCCAGGTGCACCTCGTAGATGCTGATCGGTGCGTCCAGGGCATTGGCGGCCTGGCGCGCGGCCGAGGCGGGCACCGGCGCCGGCAGCGCGGCCACCACGCTGGCGGTGGCCGGCCGCAACTCGGCGGCGCGGCCCATCGGGTCGGCCCTTTGCGGTAGCAGCTCACCCTGCGGGCCCAGCAATTCGTATTTGTAGCGGGCCCCGGCTGCCACGCCGGGGATGAACAGCTCCCACACGCCGCACTCACGCCGCAGCCGCATCGGGTGGCGGCGGCCGTCCCAGGCGTTGAAGTCGCCGACCACGCTGACCCGGGTGGCGTTGGGCGCCCAGACGGCAAAGCCGGTGCCGCCCGTACCCTCATGCGGGCGCGGATTGGCCCCGAGCACCTCGAAAGGCCGCAGGTGGGTGCCCTCGGCCAACAGCCAGGCGTCCAACGGGCCCAGCAGCGGGCCAAAGCGGTACGGGTCTTGCGCGGTTTGTTGCACGCCATCGGCCCAGCTGATCTGCAGCCGGTAGCCTGACGCCGTACCTGGCAGCGCCACCGGCCCCTCGAACACGCCGTCCGGGTGCAGGCGGATCAGGCTGCCAAGCGGGCGTGCGTCGTGGACGCCGATCACCGCCACGGCGGTGGCGCCCGGCAGCCAGGCCCGCACCCAGGCTTGTCCCGCAGCATCGCTGTGCAGGCCGAGCAGCGCAAACGGGTCACCGCAGCGGCCGCTGCGGAGCTGGTCAATTTCGGGGGTGCTGAGCATGCCCTGATCGTAGCGGTCAGGCGATCAGGCCTGCGGGCTGACGTGCCAGATCTGCCGGGCGTACTCGCGGATCGTGCGGTCGGCCGAAAACGGCCCCATGCCGGCGACGTTGGCGATCGCACGGCGGACCCAGGCCTGCGGGTCGCGGTAGAGCGCGTCCACCCGCAACTGGGTATCGATGTAGGCCCGGTAGTCGGCCAGCAGCAGGTAGTGGTCGCCGCCCCACAGCAGGCTGTCGATCAGCGGGCGGTAGCGCGCCGGCTCGTCGGGCGAAAACGCGCCGCCGGCAATGCAGTCGAGCACGGCTTTGAGCGCGGGGTCGCTCTCGCACAGGCTCATCGGCGCATAGCCCGCAGCGCGGATCGCGGCCACCTCGTGCGCCAGCTTGCCGAAGATGAAGATGTTGTCGTCGCCCACGTTCTGGCGGATCTCGATGTTGGCGCCGTCGTCGGTGCCGATGGTCAGTGCGCCGTTGAGCGCCAGCTTCATGTTGCCGGTGCCCGAGGCCTCGGTGCCGGCGGTGGATATCTGCTCTGACAAGTCGGCGCCGGGCATGATGATCTCGGCCACCGAGACGCCGTAGTTCGGGATGAACACGATCTTGAGTTTGTCGCCTATGCGCGGGTCGTGGTTGACCACCGTGCCCACGTCGTGGATCAGCCGGATGATGGTCTTGGCAGTGGTGTAGCTCGACGCCGCCTTGCCGGCAAAGATCACTGTGCGCGGTACCCAGTCGGCATCAGGCTCGGCCAGGATGGCGCGGTAGCGCGTGACCACATGCAACACGTTGAGCAGCTGGCGCTTGTACTCGTGGATGCGCTTGACCTGCACATCAAACAAGCTGTCGGGGCTGACCGCCACGCCGGTTGACCGGTGGATCAGCGCCGCCAGCTTGTGCTTGTTGTGCTGCTTGACGCGGCCAAACGCATGGCGAAATTCCGCATCTTCGGCCTGTGGCAACAAACCCTTGAGCAAGTCCAGGTTGCGCCGCCAGCCCTCGCCCAGCGCGCCGTCGATCAGCGTTGCCAGGCCCGGGTTGGCCTGGGTCAGCCAGCGCCGGGGCGTTACGCCATTGGTCATGTTGGTGAAACGGTCGGGCCACAGCGCATTGAAGTCGGCAAAGATGGTTTCCACCAGCAAGTCGCTGTGCAGCTTGGACACGCCGTTGACCTGGTGGCTGCCGACGATGGACAAATGCGCCATGCGCACCCGGCGTTCACCGCCACCGCCGCCCTCGTCGATCAGCGACAAGCGGCGCTGGAACGCCATGTCACCCGGCCGCAGCGCCTCGGCCAGCAGCAAGAACTCATGGTTGATGCGGAAGATGATCTCCAGATGCCGGGGCAGCACCTGCTGCATCAGCGACACCGGCCAGGTCTCCAGCGCCTCGGGCATCAGGGTGTGGTTGGTGTAGCTGAAGGTCTTCTGGGTGATGGCCCAGGCGGCAGCCCAGGCAAGGCCGTGTTCGTCCACCAGCAGGCGCATCAGCTCGGCCACGCCGATGGCGGGGTGGGTGTCGTTGAGGTGGATCGCCACTTTTTCGGCCAGGTTGGCCAGCCCGCCGTGCTCGGCCAGGTGGCGCGCCAGGATGTCCTGGATCGATGCCGAGGTAAAAAAGTACTCCTGGCGCAGCCGCAGCTCCCGCCCGGCCGGGGTGCTGTCGTTGGGGTAGAGCACCCAGGAGATGTTCTCGAACTCGTTCTTGAACTCGGCGGCACGGGCGTAGTCACCCGAGTTGAAGGCTGTCAGGTCGATGTGCGCCGGGGCGGCGGCTTTCCAGAGCCGCAGCGTGCTGACCCGCTCGGTGCCGTGGCCTGGCACCACATGGTCGTAGGCCTTGGCATTGACCAGCCCGGCATTGCGCCAGACCGGCACCGACAGGGCGCCGCTCGACGGCGATTCGCTGCGCTCGACCCAGCCGCCAAAGCGTACCGGGTAGTGCACGCCGGGGCGCGGAAACTCCCAGGGCGTGCCGTCCTCCAGCCAGGGGTCGGGGTGCTCGATCTGGCGGCCGGCCTGGATGCTTTGGGCAAACATGCCGAACTCATAGCGGATACCGTAGCCGTAGCTCGGCAAACCCACGCTGGCCATGGCGTCCAGAAAACACGCCGCCAGCCGGCCCAGACCGCCATTGCCCAGGGCGGCATCGGGCTCCTGGTCCTGGATGTCTTCGAGCGTGCGGGCGTGCCGGCCCATGCTGCCGGCGGCCGCCGAGTCCAGGTCCAGCGCGGCCAGAGCATTGCCCAGGCTGCGGCCCATCAGGAACTCCATCGACAGGTAGTAGACCCGGCGCGCCTTGGCCTCGCGGTCGGCGGCGTCACCGGCCACCCAGCGCCGAGAAAGTTCAGCGCGCGCGACTTGCGCCACTGCGCTCATCAACTCCACCGGCGCGGCCTGGGCCGGCGCCACGCCCACGGTGTGCAGCAGGTGGCGCTCTACGCGGTCGGCCAGGGAGTCTGCGGCCGAGGTGGCAAACGAGGCAGCAGCGGCGGTGTAGGGCGGTGGATTGGGCATGGTGGGGCCTGTTGGGCCGGTTGGACTGGTGGGGCAAGTGGGGCTGGTGTGGCCGGTGGGGCGGGTGGGGCGGGTGGGGCCGGTTCGGCCGTGGGGTTGGAGCCGGCAGCCGATGCGGCCGGCCGATCATCGGCAGGACCACATTATTCATGCCTTGCCTTGGCAAAAACCGGCGCGAGGCATGGCACCATCCCACTGGTAACCACGTTGTTGCCCGCAAAGGGTGCCGGCAACGAGACAGTGGCGCCTGGAGACCCCACAACATGGCCAACAGCGATCTTGCATCCAGTTTCGACCTGCCCAAACGCACCGTGGCCCTGGTGCTGGCCGGCGGCCGGGGCAGCCGCCTCAAAGACCTGACCGACCGCCGCGCCAAGCCGGCGGTGTACTTTGGCGGCAAGTTCCGCATCGTTGACTTTGCGCTCTCCAACTGCCTGAACTCCGGCATCCGGCGCATCGGCGTCATCACCCAGTACAAGAGCCACAGCCTGCTGCGCCACCTGCAGCGCGGCTGGGCTTTCTTGAAGAGCGAGATGAACGAGTTTGTCGACCTGCTGCCGGCGCAGCAGCGGGTCGATGAAGAGAGCTGGTACCGAGGCACGGCCGACGCCGTCTACCAGAACCAGGACATCCTGGCGGCCTACGGCGCCGACTACATCGTGGTGCTGGCCGGCGACCACATCTACAAGATGAACTACGCGCTGATGCTGGCCGACCATGTCGCGCACGGCCGCCAGTGCACCGTGGGTTGCATCGAGGTGGCCCGGGACGAGGCCAGCGCCTTTGGCGTGATGGCGGTCGACGATCAGCGCAACATCACCGAATTTGTCGAGAAGCCTGCCAACCCGCCCGCCATGCCCGGCAAGCCCGACCGCAGCCTGGCCAGCATGGGGATCTACATCTTCAACGCGCGCTACCTCTACAAAGAGCTGGAGCGCGACCTGGCCGACCCCAATTCGAGCCACGACTTTGGCAAGGACATCATCCCGGCGGCCGTGGCCCATGGTCAGGCGGTGGCGCACCCCTTCGACATGAGCTGCGTCGGCACCAAGCCCGGGTTGGAGCCTTACTGGCGCGACGTTGGCACCATCGACGCCTACTGGGACGCCAACATCGACCTCACCGCCACCGACCCCGAGCTCAACCTCTACGACACCCGCTGGCCGATCTGGACCTACCAGGCCCAGTTGCCGCCGGCCAAGTTTGTGCACAACCAGCCCGACCGGCGCGGCATGGCGGTTGAATCGATGGTCTCAGGCGGCTGCATCGTCTCGGGCAGCGTGTTCCGCTCGGTGCTGTTTTCCAGCGTGCGGGTGCACTCCTACAGCAGCGTGAACTGGAGCGTGCTGCTGCCCGAGGTGCAGGTTGGCCGGGGCGCCCGTTTGACCAAGGTGATCGTCGACCGGGGCTGCAGCATCCCTGATGGCATGGTGATCGGTGAAAGTGCCGAAGAAGACGCCCGGCGCTTTCACCGCAGCGAGCAGGGCGTGACCCTGGTCACCCGCAACATGCTGGACGCCTTGACGCGCTGACGCCCGGCATGCTGCCTACAAAAATGCCTGCGGGCGGCCCTGGCCTGAAAGTGCTGCATGTGGCCGCCGAGGTCTACCCGCTGGTCAAGACCGGCGGTCTGGCCGACGTGGTGGCCGCGCTGCCACCAGCCCAGGCGCTGGCCGGTGCCGATGTGCGCTTGCTGCTACCCGGCCTGCCCGCCATCCTGGACGCCGTGCAGTCAGCCCGCACGGTGATCGACATCGGCGCCTGTTTTGGCGCGCTGCGAGTGCGGCTGCTGCTGGCGCGCCTGCCGGGCTCGCAACTGCCGGTCTACGTGGTCGATGCCCCCCACCTGTACCGCCGCCCGGGCAGCCCCTACCAGGACAGCCAGGGGGCTGAATGGACTGACAACCTGCAGCGTTTTGCGCTGCTCGGCTGGGTGGCGGCCCACCTGGCCGCCGACGACGCCGACCCGTCCTGGGTGCCCGACATCGTGCACGCCCATGACTGGCATGCCGCGATGGCCTGTGCCTACATGGCTGACCATGCACCCACCCAGGCGGCGTCGGTCTTTACGGTGCACAACCTGGCGTTTCAGGGGCTGTTTCCACACCACGATTGGGCCTTGCTGGGCTTGGGCTCCCGGTTCATGTCGCCCTCGGGGCTGGAGTTTCACGGCCAGTTGTCCTTCATGAAAGCCGGCCTCAAGTTTGCCGACAAGGTCAGCACGGTCAGCCCCAACTACGCTGTCGAGATCGCCACGCCCGAGTTCGGCTGCGGCCTTGACGGCGTGATCCGCGGCCGCGCCAGCGATGTCAGCGGCATCCTCAACGGCATCGACGAGGCCGTCTGGAGCCCGGCCCAAGACGCTGCCATCGCCGCCCGCTACGACGCCGACCGGCCAGACGGCAAACGCGCCTGCCGGACGGTGCTGCAGAAGATGATGGGCCTGGCCCCCGACGAAAGCGCGCTGATCCTCACCGTCGTCAGCCGGCTGACCTCACAAAAAGGCCTGGACCTGGTGCTGGCGGCGCTGCCGGCCCTGGTGCGTGCGGGCGTTCAGTTTGCGGTGCAGGGCACCGGTGAGCCGGCGCTGGAGACCGCCTTCCGCATGGCCGAGCAGGCCTACCCGGGCCGGGTGGCGGTGTACATCGGTTATGACGAAACCCGCGCCCACCAACTCATTGCCGGTGCCGACGTGATCGCCGTGCCCTCGCGCTTCGAGCCCTGCGGCCTGACCCAGCTCTACGGCCTGCGCTACGGCACGCTGCCGCTGGTACGCCGGGTTGGCGGTCTGGCCGACACGGTGCAGGATGCGCAGCCGGCAGCCGTTGATCGTGTGGCCAGCGGCGCCGCCGGCCAGACCGGCTTTGCCTTCGATGCCGCCACCCCGGCGGCTTTTGAGGCCTGCGTGCAACGCGCTCTGGCGCTCAAGGCCGACGCGCCGGCCTGGCGTGCGGTGATGCAGCGCGGCATGGCGCAAGACCTGTCCTGGGCCGGCCCGGCCCACGCCTACCTGGCGCTGTACCAGCAAGCGCTGGAGGCCCGGGCCAGGTCGCCGCGCGGCTTGGCAGGTTGAGCAATCACTGCACGATTGCCTGCGGGACAAGCGCGCCCAGGCTCGCATCGCGGCACGGCTGTGTCTGGCGGAGGCCGGCAGCCCTGGGCGACTGGCGAGCCGTGGCGGGTGACGGGTCAGAAATGCGGGTGCATTTCGGACCCGGCTACCGGCTGGATTTCATTCGGTGCGGCCGCGTCATCGTGGTGATGCTCAACGCGGGTCACAAATCGAGCCCGCCACGCGACATCCGCCGGGCCTTGAAGCCGGCCGCTGAAATCGGAGACGACCTGTACAAGGCGCTCGCGCCCGGCGCCAAGCCGCGTTTCGAGACGGTGATCAAGGTGGCCCGCGCGCTGGGCGTCAAATTCACGGTGCAGCCGGCTTGAGCCCGCACGGCCGGTCCGAAGGGTCGCGCCCGCAGCACCCGAGCCAGCGCCGCTGCCGCCGCCAACTTCGTCGATTTGGACGATGGCGAGGCGGTCAGGCGGCGGGTAGCGTGTTGGCTTTCACCTCTGAAGACTGATTGACATGAAACTCGACTCAAGCATTTCGGCCGTGATCACCGGCGGCGCCTCGGGCCTGGGTGCGGCCACCGCGCGGCGGCTCGCGGCGGCGGGTGTCAAGGTGGCGTTGTTCGACCTCAACGCGGTCGCTGGCGTGGCCTTGGCGGCCGAGCTGGGCGGGGTGTTTTGCGCGGTCGATGTCACCCAGGAGGACCAGGTGGACGCCGGTTTTGCCAAGGCCCGTGCGGCCATCGGCCAGGAGCGCATCCTGGTCAACTGCGCCGGCACTGGCAACGCGATCAAGACCGCCAGCCGCGACAAGGCGACCGGCGAGATTCGGGCGTTTCCGACCGCCAACTTCGAGCGCATCATTCAGATCAACCTGATCGGCACTTTCCGCTGCATCGCCAAGAGCGCGGCCGGCATGCTGAGCCTGCCGGCGCTGGAAGGCGGTGAGCGTGGCGCCATCGTCAACACCGCCAGCGTGGCGGCACAGGACGGCCAGATCGGCCAGGCCAGCTACTCGGCCAGCAAGGCCGGCATCGTCGGCATGACCTTGCCGATCGCACGCGATCTGATGGGCGAGGGCATCCGCGTCAACACCATCCTGCCGGGCCTGTTCAACACCCCGCTGCTGCAAGGCGCACCCGACAACGTCAAGGCGGCGCTGGCGGCGTCGGTGCCTTTCCCCAAACGGCTTGGCGACCCGGACGAGTACGCCCGGCTGGCCGAATTCATGGTCACCAACGGCTACTTCAACGGCGAGAGCGTGCGGCTCGACGGCGCGATCCGGATGGCGCCGCGCTGAGGCTGCTGCGC
>JANYKR010000025.1 GCA_025358155.1 Betaproteobacteria bacterium | reverse complement strand
GGCCAACTTCAACTTCATCGAAGGCGACATCCGCAACCTGGCCGACTGCCAGCGCGCCTGCACCGGTGTGGACCGGGTGCTGCACCAGGCTGCACTGGGCTCGGTGCCCCGGTCATTGGCCGACCCGATCACCACCAACGCGGCCAACGTCACCGGCTTCCTCAACATGCTGTTGGCCGCGCGCGACGCGGGTGTGAAACGCTTTGTCTACGCCGCCAGCAGTTCCACCTACGGTGACCACCCCGGCCTGCCCAAGGTGGAGGCCACCATCGGCAAGCCGCTGTCGCCCTACGCTGTCACCAAGTACGTCAATGAGTTGTACGCCGATGTGTTTGCCCGTTGTTACGGCCTGGGCAGCGTCGGGCTGCGTTACTTCAACGTCTTCGGGCCCAGGCAAGACCCCGACGGCGCCTATGCGGCGGTGATCCCCAAATGGGCGGCTGCCATGCTGGGCGGCGAGCCGGTGTTCATCAACGGCGACGGCGAGACCAGCCGCGACTTTTGCTACGTGGCCAACGCGGTGCAGGCCAACCTGCTGGCGGCAACGGTGGCTGACGAGGCGGCGGTGAACCAGGTCTACAACGTGGCGGTGGGCGACCAGACCAGCTTGAAGGGCCTGCACAAGATGTTGGGCGACGCTTTGGCGGTGGCCCGGCCCGGCTTGCAGGTCTCAGCGCCCGAACATCGGCCGTTTCGTGCCGGCGACGTACGCCATTCCTTGGCAGACATTGGCAAGGCGGGCCGCCATCTTGGCTATGCCCCGACCCACAACATCAGCGACGGGCTGGCGGCGTCAGTCGCCTGGTTTGCCCGCTGAGCAACGCGCCGCAACTCAACGCTTGGTAATCATCCAGCGCGGCGCCCTGAACCGCACGATGCGCCAGTACAGCGCGGTGTAGATCAGTCCAAACACCGCGATGAAAACCAGCAGCAACGGCGTGCTGTCCCAAAACAGCATGGCCGGCACGATGGCCATCATGCACAGCATCCAGAGGTAGGGCGAAGTCATCGAATTGCGCAGCGTCAGCGAGCGCGTCATTGATTTGCCCACCGCCCAGCGCATGATGCGGCGGTAGATCAACGAATGCAGATGAATACCGTCTGGCATGCCTGCCGGCTGGGCGCGCAGCATGACTCTGCGGTAGATCGAGAACACCGTCTCGAACACCGGGTAGATGCACACCAGCAGCGGAAACATCGGCGACACCGTGGGGTTGCGGTGCAGCAGTAGGATGGCCAGTTCGGCGACATAAAAGCCCAGAAAATAGGCTCCGCCGTCGCCAAGAAAGATCAGGCCGGACGGAAAGTTCCAGACGAAAAATCCGAGCACCGCGCCGGCGCCGGCTACCGCCAGGCCGACGACAAGGGTGTCGCCCACCTGGAAGCCAACATAGCCGATGCTCATCAATATCAGCATCGCGCACATCGAGGCCAGGCCGTTGAAGCCATCGATGATGTTCAGGGAGTTGGCGACACCCGCCACCACGAAGACAGTGACGATTGCCGCACCGACGCGGAACGACACCAGCCAGTCGAGCCCGGGGATCGAGGTACGGTCGATCTCGCCGCGCATCACGAGCACGGCAAGCAAGGCCGATACCGCCGTGAAGAACAGGCGCCGACGCGGGCTCTGGGTCTTGGTCAGGTCCTCCAGCAGCCCCGATCCAAACGCCGGGATAGCGCAGGCCAGCAGTATCAACGCGCGCAGGCCGGAATCGGCATCGTGCAGCCACAGCGCCACCATCCCGGCGAAGGTGCCGACGAAGATGCCGACACCGCCGATGCGTGGCACAGGCGCGGCGTGAAACTTCTGCGGGCCGGAGATGTCGTGATCGAGCACACGATGGGACTCGTTTTTTGCCGCATGCAGGATCAGCACGGTGATGCAAAGCGAGACAGCAAAAGCGACGACGAAGGACACCATTCTCAGAGTGTAGTGGGGCGCACCGAGGGCTTTGCTGACAACGGCCTGGCAACAGATGCGCCGCGGGGGCGGGCTGAGTCTCGCACCTAGAATGGAGGGATCGACCTGATTCCGCGCCACGCTCCGGTGACGCAAGCCTGATGCCCAATCCCGCTCCTCGCCGCGTCTGCATTGGCCTGCGCGCCAGATCCCTGGCGCGGCTCGCCGCCCTGTTCGTCGTCGCTAGCTCAACCGTGCTGGCGCAGACGGCGGCAAATTTCGACCCTTTTGGGAGCGGGCCTATCCAGTTGCGTGGACCGACGCTGCAACAAGCGGTCTCACCGACGCAAGGCACCTCCCAAACCCCATCGACACTGTCCGGATCGCCGTTGCCCCAGCAGGCGCCGTCGGCGACAGCGCCAGCGCCAGCGCCAGCGCCAGAAGTTGCGCTTGGGGAGTTTGAGAAGTTCGTCGGGCTGCCGCGCTTCGGTGCCGAACTGGTCGGCGAGCTTGGCGCGTCCGCGAGCGACTACAACCCGGTCGTGCCGCCCGAGTACATCGTGCAGAGCGGCGACGAACTGCAGGTGACCGTGTGGGGCTCGGTGGACTCTGAAATGCGGCTCACAGTAGACCGCGGTGGCCGCATCACGATCCCGCGGGTCGGCCCGGTGATGGTCGCTGGCCAGCGCTACGGCGACCTTGACAGCGTGTTGACGCGTCGGGTCGCACAGGTCTTCAAGAACTTCGAGCTCAGTGTGTCGCTCGGCCGCCTGCGCGGTGTCCGCGTCTATGTCACCGGTTTTGTCCAGAAGCCAGGCGCTTATGCCGTGGTCAGCCTGTCCACCGTCATGAACGCCGTCGTGCGTGCGGGCGGCCCGTCCAGCGCGGGCAGCTTTCGGCAGATTGAGCTGCGGCGCGGCGGCAAGCTGGTCGGTACCTTCGATCTGTACGACCTGCTGCTGCGCGGCGACCGCAGCGGCGACCGCCTGGTCCAGCCCGATGACGTGATCCACGTCCCTTCCATCGGCCCGCAGGTGGCGTTGCGCGGCAGCGTGAACAAGCAGGCGATCTACGAGCTTCGTCCTGGCGAAACGCTGCGTGAACTGCTGCGCATGGCGGGCGGCCAAAACCCGGTCGCCGACCGCAGCAGGGTGCTGCTCGAACGCCTGGATCAGCGCAACGCTCTGCGCGCGGTGCAGCTCAAACTGCCCGCCGACGAGACCGCTGCGCTCATGAACGGCGACGTCGTGCGCGTTTTCAGCGCGGTGGACGCGTCGCTGTCGGTCGAACGCCAGAACCGCACGGTCCGCGTCGACGGAGAGGTGGCCGTGCCGGGGGAGTATGTGCTGCCACCCGGCAGCACCCTGCTCGACGCACTGCAGGCCGCGGGCGGCACGACCGCGTCGGCCTACCCGTACGGCACGGTATTCAGCCGCGAGAGCGTGCGGGTCGAGCAGCAGGAGAACTACGAGCGGGCACTGCGCAACCTCGAATCCGACGCCGTCCGCGCCGGCACCCAGCGTGTCTCCACCGGCGAGGAAGCAACGATGGCCGCGCGCTCCTCTGCGACGAGCCGCCTGATCGAGCGCCTGCGCACTTTGAAGCCGACAGGCCGCGTCGTCCTCCAACTTGGCGATGACGGGCGCCTGCCCAGCATGCTTCTGGAAAACGGCGACCGCTTGCGCATCCCTGCGCGCCCGACCGCTGTCGGCGTATTCGGCAGCGTGTTCAACCCCGGCAGCTATCTCTATATCGAGGGCCGAAATCTGGGCCAATACCTGCGGCTGGCGGGTGGCCCCACCAAGGGCGCCGACGATGGCAGCATCTTCGTCGTCCGCGCCAGCGGCCAGGTCACCAGCAGCCGCCAGGGAAGTAGCTGGATGGGGGGCGGCACGCAAGTCAGCGACCTGCCGGCCGAACCTGGTGACAGCGTCTTCGTCCCGGAGGACCTGGACAAGACCTCCTTCATCCAGTTCGCAAAGGATTGGACGCAGATCCTGTTCCAGTTCGGCCTGGGTATCGGTGGCTTGAAGAGTGCACTGAACTGAACAGCGGCGCCCCGGGCCGTGGCGCACTGACGCCGGGGCTTCTTGTCCAACTGGCGACGACCATGACTGAATCCGAATCTATGACTGCTCAGGCCCCAGGCCCGCACACGCACCAGGAGCTTGACGAGGGCGTCGACCTGCTGGATGTCGCGGCCATTCTCGCGGCGCGGTGGCGATTGCTGGTCGCCGGCCCCGTTGTGGCCGGCGCACTGGCGCTAGGCGCAAGCTTTTTGATCGCCCCCACCTTCACCTCCAAGACCACCTTCTTGCCGCCTCAGCAGCCGCAAAGCGCCGCCGCATCCGCGCTCGCCTCGCTGGGCGCCCTGTCAGGGCTGGCCGGTGGTGCGGCCGGCATCAAGACCCCCGGTGACCAGTACGTGGCCTTGATGCAGAGCGTCACAGTCGAAGACCGGATCATCGACCGATTCAAGTTGATGGAGGTCTACGACGAGAAATACCGCTTTCTCGCCCGCAAGGATCTGGAGCAGAACTCGCGGATTGCGCTGGGCAAGAAGGACGGACTGATCACTTTGGAAGTCGACGCCAAGGATCCTGCGATGGCGGCCGACATGGCAAACCAGTACGTCGCCGAGCTGCGCAGGCTCACTTCTGCACTTGCCTTAACCGAGTCCCAGCAACGGCGAGCATTCTTCGAGGTCGAACTCAAGACCACCCGGGACAAGCTGACGGATGCACAGCAGGCTCTTCAAAGCAGCGGCATCAACCCGGGTGCGCTCAAGACCCAGCCCAAGGAAGCGGCAGAAACCTACGCCAGGATACGGGCCGAGGCCACGGCCGCCGAAGTGCGGCTGCAAACCATGAGGCGCTCGCTGGCCGATACCTCCTCCGATGTGCAGCAGCAACTCACCTTGCTCGGCGCACTGCGGGCCCAGTTGCACAAGCTCGAAGGCTCGGCGGACTCGCCCGGCGACGCCGACTACATCGGGCGCTACCGCGAGTTCAAATACCAGGAGGCACTGTTCGAACTGCTCTCCAGGCAGTACGAAGCCGCGCGCATGGACGAAAGCCGTGAGAGCGCGCTGATCCAGGTGGTGGACGTCGCAACACCGGCGGAGCACAAAAGCAAGCCCAAGCGCGCACTCATTGCAATAGTCGCGTTCGCCGCAACAGCGCTGCTGCTGATGCTCGGCGTGCTGGCGCGCCACACTTGGCGTCAGGGGCGCATCGGCCGCATCGCCAGGCGCCAGCGGCTTCAGGCCGCTGCTGAAACGCCCTGAACAGACTTTGTCAGGCGCGGCCAAGCACTGGCTGTGCGTGTTACAGTGCATGCGTTCAAGCGTTGAACGCATGACCCGATGTTGCCCGATAAAAAGCCACCCGACGACCTCGACTACGCCCTGCTGAGCCAGATTGCAGCGCAGCAGAACGCTAGTCAACGGGACTTTGCAACGAACCTCGGGGTCAGCGTGGGCAAGCTGAACTATTGTTTGCGCGCCGTGGTTGACCGCGGCTGGGTCAAGGTCAACAACTTCCGCCGCTCGGACAACAAATGGGGCTATGCCTATCTGCTGACCCCCAGCGGCGTGAGCGCCAAGCTCAGCTTGGCGAAGGCATTTCTGGGGCGTAAGGAATTGGAATTCGAGCAATTGCAAAGCCAGATCGAGGCGCTGCGCCGTGAAATTCAGTCGGACGCCCAC
>JANYKR010000329.1 GCA_025358155.1 Betaproteobacteria bacterium | reverse complement strand
GTGCCGGCGCGGTCGGCCACGGCTGTCAGTGCAACCCGGGTGCCGCGCGGTGCGCACACCACCCACTCGGCCACGGCCCGGTCGGCCGTGACTTGGCGGGTCGGCAAAAAAGCCTGCAACGAGGCTTTGGGGCCGTGGCCCTCCAACTGCGCGCCCTCGATGCGCAGCTTGCCGGTCTGCAGTGTCAGCCCGGGTGGCGGGTGCAGCTCAAACACCACGCCGCGCACCATCTTGCGCTCGATGGCCCGCTGGGTGATGTAGCTGGGCAGGTAGCCGGCGTTGGCCACTGCAAAGCGGATCCGCCAGGTGTCGCCGCCCAGCGAGCGCACCTCCGCCCGCAGCAACTCCAGCTTGGGCAGCGACAGGCCGAGCTGGGTCAGCCAGGCGGGAAAGCGCGCCACCTCGCGCTCGCGCAGGTGCGGCGGCGGGTTGCGCCAGTAGTTCAGCCGGTCCCAGCCGCCCAGCTCGATCATGCCGAGTTGCGGATGCCGGTACGGGTACCAATCGACATGCGCCAGGCCCTGGCACTGCTCGTCGCTCCACTTCAGCAGCTTCAAGTCGTCCTCGGGCGGGTGGTCGCGGTACCAGTGCACCCAATCGTAGCCGGTGATGCCGGCCTCCTTGTTGGGCGCCCAGATCTCGACGGTCCAGAACAGCGCGCCCAGGTGCTCGTAAATCCAGTCCTGGGTGCCGGTGATGACCTCTTTGGGGTGGTATTTGAAGTCGTGGTAGGTGCTGACAGCCGGGTAGCCGGTGAGCTTTTCGCCGATGGCCGAGAGCCGCTTGAACATCCACAAGTCCTCGGGCGTCATCAGCTCGTCGCTCATCGTGCCCATCGGGCGCAGGATCACGCCAGAGTGGGTGTGGAAGCTGACGGCCGCACCGATGTTGGGGTGCTTGACGATGAAGTCCACCATCGCCCGCACCTCGGGCTCGCTGGTGGGGTACGGCCCGGCGCCGGTCTGCTCAAACTCCTGCCGCCACATCGACGGAAAGTTGCGGTTCAGGTCCAGCCCCTCGCGGTCGGGGTTGACCTTGACCTGCAGGCCGTCGTAGTTGATGAGCGTGCCCTCGGGCATGACGCGAAAGTAGCTGCCGCCAAACTCGCCGGGCTGGCGCGGGATCATCAGCCGGGCGTCGTCGGGGTGGCACTTCCAGGTGCCATGCGGATCAGGCAGGCGCATGTGCAGCACCCGGCCGTCGCCGTCGATGTCTTCGACGGTCAGGCCCTCCACCTCGGCTTCGTCCCAGGGGTAGGGCCGGGTCGATGAGCGGATGTAGCGCGGCTTGTCGGCCAGCGCCAGCTCGGCGCCGTCGGGGTTCAGGCGGGGGCAGAGGTAGACCACCCGGGTGTCGAGCAGCTGGGTCACGCCGGCATCGCTGCCGTGGCCCGAGACCAGCTGGTGCAGCCAGTACAGGCAGGCGGTGGAGGCGGTCAGCTCGCCGGCATGGATGTTGCCGTCGACCCAGAACGCCGGTTTGTCGGTATCGGCGCCGGTGGCCGCGTTGGTGAGCACGGCCAGCCAGATGTCGCGGCCTTCGAAGCTCTGGCCCAGCGTCTGCAGTTGCACCAGGTCGGGCCGGGCAGCGGCGTAGGCCTGCAGCAGGGCCGTGAGCTCGGCATGGCGGTAAAAACTGTCAAACCGGGGGACCGGCAGCGGGGGCAGGGCGGGTAGGCTCATGGGGGGCCGGCCCAGGCCGGGCCGATTGACGATGGTCGGTCAGTGTCGCAGAGCCCACCCCGGCGCGGCACGGGGCAAGCCCGCAGCGCGGGTCAGTCAGCAGACGCAGCGCCGACGCTGCAGCCCCGCCTTCAAACCCCAGTGCTAGACTGAATTTGCATGTTGCCAGCCCCGAGTTCCCGCGTCCCCAGGCTGTGGCCGCTGTATGCCCTGTGGCTGGCTTTTGTGGTCTACGGCAGCCTGGTACCGCTGGACTTTCACCCGCTGCCGCTGGACCAGGCCTGGCAAAAACTGCTGCACGCGCCGATGTTCAAGGTCGGCATGCAGGGCCGGGCCGACTGGGTGGCCAACGGGGTGCTCTACCTGCCGGTGGGCTTTTTGGGCGCCGCCGTGCTGTTGGGCGCGGGGCCAGCCGGTGCGGGTCGGCGGCTGGGGGCGGTGGCCGTCAGCCTGCTGGTGGGCATCGGTCTGGCGGTGGCCGTCGAACTGGCGCAAACCGCGTTTCCGCCGCGCACGGTGTCGCGCAACGACCTGTTGGCCGAGTCCCTGGGCACGTTGCTGGGCAGCGGCCTGGCGCTGGCCGGCGGCAGTTACTTTCGAGCCTTGCTGGCCGGTTTGCGCGAGGGCGGCGGCTTGCTGGCGCAGCGCCTGGGCCTGTGGTACGCACCGCTCTACCTGGCGCTGGCCTTGTTCCCCTACGACCTGGTGCTGAGCGCGGACGAGTGGCAGGTCAAACTCGACAGCGGCATGGTCGGGTGGTGGCTGAGCGACGTGGCCCGGCACGGCGGGCGCGCCCGCCTGCTGGCCAAGCTGGCCACCGAGGCCCTGGTGATGCTGCCGCTGGGCGCACTGTGGGCCCAGCGCCAAAGCGCGGCAATCCGACCCCACCGCAGCGCCTGGCGCCGGGCCGCACTGTTGGGTGCAATTTTTGGCCTGGTGGTCGAGACCGCCCAGCTGGGGTTTGTCTCAGGCCAGAGCCAAGGCGCCTCGGTACTGACACGGGCCCTCGGCATGGCGCTGGGGGCGCTGGCCTGGCAACACGCCGGCTGGCGGCATCCTGAGACCCTGCGCGCCGGCTTGCGGCGCTTCAGCGTGCCGCTGCTGGCGGCCCTGCTGCCCTTGCTGCTGGTCTACCAGGGTGCCTGGCGTGGCCCCTGGCTGAGCCTGGCCCAGGCCGGGCTGCGCCTGCAGGACGAGCTGCGGTTCATGCCTTTTTACTACCACTACTACACCACGGAGCTGCTGGCGGTGCTCAGCCTGGTGGCCGTGAGCCTGAGCTATGCCCCGCTGGGGCTGCTGGGCTGGGCCTGGCATGCGCCGGCCGGGGTGGTGGCAGCGCTGGCGATGCTGCTGGCCACGCTGATGGAGGCCAGCAAGCTGATAGCCCAGGCCGGCCACCCGGACCCGAGCAACATCTGGATCGCCGGTGCGGCCTGCTGGCTGGCCCAGACGGGGGTGCGGCAGTTGCTGACACCGGCAGCCACCGGGGCTGCGACTCGCCGGTCACCGGAACGACCCCACATGCGGCCCGACTCACGGCCCGATTTACCGCTCGACCCGCAGCCCGACTCGCCGCAAGTGCGGCGCACGCCGCCGCGGCCCCGGCCATGACCGAGCAACTTCAACCCGACCCGCAACGCGAGCCACCCACGGCGCCTCGCCCGGCCCGCCTGGCGTACGGGCCGGCCGCGCTGGTGCTGTGTGTCTGGCTGGCGGTGGCGGTGCTGGTGCTGCGCTTTCCGGTGCAGCCCGGGGCACTTGGCATGGCACTGCTGGCGGCCGGCGCGCTGGAGGTGTGGCGGCCGCTGCTGCTGTGGTGGCTGGTGCCGGCAGCGCTGCCGCTGCTGGACCTGGCGCCGTGGAGCGGCCGGCTGTTTCTGGACGAGTTTGACCTGCTGCTGGCGGTGCTGGTCAGCGCCGCCTGGCTGCGCTGCCCGCCCGCCACGCGGCGCCTGCCTGCCGATCGCTGGCTGGGCGCAGCACTTGCCCTGCTGGTGCTCAGCCTGCTGCTGAGCACATTGCGGGCCCTGCTGCCCTGGACAGCGCCGGAGGGCGACGCCTTCAACAACCTGCTGAGCCCTTTCAGCGCGCTGCGCCTGCTGCGTGGTGCGGCCTGGGCGCTGCTGCTGTGGGCACTGGCGCGGCGCCACCGCGCCGCCGGACTCGATGTGCTGAGCGCCTTCGGTCACGGCACGGTAGTGGGATTGCTGGGCACGGTGTTGTTCATCATCGGCGAGCGCAGCGCTTTCACCGAGCTGTTCGACGTCAGCCACGCCTACCGGGTGGCCGGGCCGTTCTCGGTGATGAACCTGGGCGGCGCCTATGTCGAGGGCTACCTGGTCAGCGCCCTGCCGTTTCTGCTGATGCGCCTGTTGCCACCGCTGCCCCGCTGGCGCCTGGTGGGCAACGGCCTGCTGCTGGTGGGCACGGTGTACGCCGTGATGGTCACTTTTTCGCGCAGCGGCTATGCCGCCTTTCTGATCGGCCTGGGCGTGGTGCTGTTGTGGCTGCTGGCCTGGGGTTCCGGGCGCCGGGAGGGTCTGGCGCTGAGGCGCGGGCCGGGCCGCGCCGCTGCACTGGTGCTGGCCGCTGTGGTCTGCGCGGTGGCCTGGCCGGTCTGGATGGGAGCGTATGCGCAAAGCCGTTTTGCGGCGGTGGACCGTGACCTTGTCACCCGCGAGACCCACTGGGTCGAGTCGCTGGCGCTGATCGACAAGGGCCCGGTGGCCCTGTTGCTGGGGATGGGGCTGGGCCGCTATCCGGCGCTCAACCTGCTGCAAAGCGCACCTGCCGACCGCAGCGCGTCCTACCGGCTGACGCAAGAAGACGGCCAACCGGTGCTGCGCCTGGGCAACGGCCAGCCGATCTACCTCGAACAGATCGTGGCGACCCAGCCCGGCCAAACCTACCAGCTGCAGGTCAGGCTGCGCAGCCGAAGCGCCCAAAGCAGCTTGAGCGTGCAGCTGTGCGAAAAATGGCTGATCTCGTCGGACCGCTGCGCCCACGCGGTGTTCAGCCCCAAAAGCGGCCTGGGCGAATGGCAAACCCTGACCCTGCCGCTGGCCAGCGGCAGGGTGGGTGAGCCGGGCCCGCGGGTCGACCGCCAGGTCAAGCTCGGGTTCAGCCTGAGGGGCCCGACAACGCTGGACGTGGCGATGCTGAGCCTGCGCAGCGCCGACGGGCTGGAGCTGCTGCAAAACGGCGGTTTCGCGCAAGGCCTGGACCGCTGGTTCTTCACCTCCGACCACCACCTGGCCTGGCATGCCAAGTCTTTGCCGCTGGCGGTGTTGTTTGACCAGGGCCTGCTCGGCGTGCTGGCGCTGGGCGGCCTGCTGCTGCTGGCACTTGGCCGCGCCGGCCGGGCCGCCTGGACCGGGCACGCCAGCGCGGTGCCGCTGCTGGCAGCGCTGGCTGGCCTCTGCGCCGTCGGCGCGGTTGACTCGCTGATCGACGTGCCGCGCTTTTTGATGCTGTGGCTGCTGCTGTGCTGCTTTGCTGCGGGCGGCATCGGGCGCGAACCTGGGCGCGATCAGCCCGGCTGACCGCCCACGAACACCCGCAGCTCACCCGGCGCAAACGCCGTCCAGGCCTCGTCCCGGGTCAGCGGCTGGGTGGCGACCAGGGCCACCCGGTCGCCCGGCGTGGTGAGGGCGCCAAAATCGACGCTCAGGTCATCGTCCGCCAGGTGCGCCGCGCCAAACGGATGGCGTCGGGCCAGCCAGTGCAACTGGGTGCTGCAGTGTGCCCACAGCGCCTGGCCGTTGCTCAGCAGGCAGTTGAAGGTGCCGTACGCAGCCGGGATCGGCAGCAGCTCGGCCAGGGTATGGCGCAACTCACTGATCGGCGGCACGTCGGCATGGGCCTTGGCCAGCTCCTGCATCAACCAGCAAAACGCCAGCTCGCTGTCGGTGTCGCCCACTGGGCGGAAGCCGCCATGCAGGCGCGGTGCAAAGCCCTTGAGGTCGCCGTTGTGGGCAAAAACCCAGTAACGGCCCCAGAGCTCACGCACAAAGGGATGGGTGTTCTGCAGCGCCACCCTGCCTTGTGTCGCCTTGCGGATGTGGGCGATGACATTGCCGCTGCGGATCGGGAAACGCTTGACCAGGTCGGCCACCGGTGAGACCCGGGCGCTGTGGTGATCGACAAACAGCCGAAGGCCGGGGTCTTCAAAAAAGGCGATGCCAAAGCCGTCCTTGTGCTCGTCGGCCCGGGTGGCCAGGCCGGCGAACGAGAACATCACATCGGTCGGCGTGTTGGCATTCATGCCCAGCAGTTGGCACATGGCAGAGGGTGTTCAGCGGCGGGACATCGGTGGTGCGGCCTCAGCGGCCCGGCAGCAGCAGCCGCGACAGGCCCCGCAACGACACCAGGCTGCCCGGGTTGCCGGTTTCGTCCAGCACCCGCGCCATGCCGCGCAAGATGCGTTCGCTGCGCTGGGCCCGCCAGATCAGCAGGTCGATCAGCCAGGGGTGGTCGTTGACGCGGCTGGCACGCTGGTAGAGATCAAAGCGCGGTTTGAGCGCCAGCATCGCCGCTTGGTAGCCGGCGCGCAAGGCCGCATCGGCCTCAGGCTGAGCGCCTGGCGCCGCAACGCCGTGCGCCAGCGGGCTGGCCAGCGCCTCGGCCGCCAGCAGGCCGGTTTCCATCGCCTTGCCGATGCCCTCGCCGGTGAACGCGTAGGTGCTGCCGGCCGCCTCACCCGTGACCAGCAGGCCAGGCCGCGAGTACCGCGCACCCTCCAGCGAGCAGCGCAGCGGCGCGCCCTTGAGCTCACCGACCAGCGTGCCGCCGGCCATCAGTTCGCCGGCCGGCGCGTAGATACGGGTGAAGGTGGCGAACAGCTCACGCAGGTTCACGTCCTCCATCGTCGCCCGGCCACCGACTTGTTTGCGGTGGCTTTGCGCCAGCCCGACGCCGATGTTGAACACGCCGTCCGGGCCGGGGAAGATCCAGCCGTAGCCCTTGCGCAGTTGCTTGTGCCACACCACCTGCAGCGCCGGGCGGCGCTGGGCCAGCGTCGGGTGGTGCACATAACCGCGCAAGGCCACGCCGGTGGGGGTGTGGCGATCACACAGCCCGGCCGCCATCAGCGCGCGGGGCACCGCGCCGGTGGCCAGCACCACCCAGCGCGCGCGCACCTCGCACAGGCCGTGGGTGGGCGACTTGAGGCGCGCACCAACGACGCTGGCTTGGGTATCAGCGCCGGCTCCTTCAGCTGCAACCCCACTCAGCGCCCCATCAGCGCCAGCCAGCAACGGTGCTTCGAAGCGCCAGGGCGCAAAAAACTGCGCGCCGGCACGCTCGGCGGCCCGTTTGAGGATGTCGTCGAGCTCGCGACGCGGCAGCATCGCCAGCTGGCCCGGCACATCGACCCGACCGCCACGCGGGCCGATGCAGGCCACATGCGGCACGCTCAGTGCCCGTGCCATCACTTCGTCGTGCACGCCCAGGCGCTGCAGGGCGTGGTGGGCATCGGGGATCAGGCCGTCGCCGCAAACCTTGTCGCGTGGAAACGCCTGCTGGTCAACCAGCACCACCTGCGCACCCAGGCGCGCCAACGCCTGGGCACAGGCACTGCCGGCGGGGCCGGCACCCACCACCAGCACGTCGCAGTTTGAGGGGGGCGGCGCAGACGTGGACATGACGGAGACGATGGCAAGACCCTGGGCGGCAGTGAGGGGCGGCGAGAAGCCGGGGCTTTGGCGGCAGCAAAGCGTGTCAGCGCACCGACGCCCGGTGCTTCTTTGCGCTTTCATTGTAGGTACTGGGCTTTTGCCCTCAGGCCGTGGCCGCTCAGGCCCTGGCTTGACGCCGGTCAACGCCGCCGGCAGGCCGGTCTGCCAGCATGATCACCAGGAGAACCCCCATGAGCCCGCAACTCAGTCCCGCCCAGAAGCAGCAATTCGGTGACGACTTGCAAGCCCGCCGCAGCACGCTGAACGGTCAGCGCGACGCCTACCTCGACGGCAGCAGCCGGGCCGAGCATGCCCGCGCGGTGCTGCTGCAAGACGGCGATGACGCCACCCAGCGCGATGCCGAGCGTGAGGTCGACTTTGCCCGCACCGACCGTGACGCCGTGGCCCTGGCCGAGATCGACCAGGCCTTGCAGCGGCTGGCCAGCGGCCACTACGGCCAGTGCATCACCTGCGGCGACGAGATCGCGCTGGCCCGGCTGCAACTGGCACCCCAGGCCGCGCGCTGCGTGGCTTGCGAGGCGCTGCGCGAGCGCGGCGCACCCAAGCCGGCCACGCTCTGAGCGCCTCGGCGCCTTTTCAACCCACCCTTGCCCGCCCTGCGGGCTGATTTCAGGAGATTTGCATGCCGATGTTCCACGCCGTCGTCTGGCTTGACCACCACAGCGCCCAGGTACTGCAGTTTGATGCCGATCAGGTGCAGAGCCAGACCGTCAAATCGCACAGCCACCCGACCCGCCAGCATGGCAGCGAGGTGCGCGACCAGCATGAGTTTTACGCCCAGGTTTGCGCGGCGCTGGCTGGCATTACCGAGGTACTGGTCACCGGTGGCAACACCGGCCTGGCCGACTTCAAGCACTATGTCGACAAGCACGCACCGGCGTTGGCGCCGCGGGTGGTCGCTTACGAACCGGTAGACCACCCCAGCGAAAAGCAGCTGGTGGCACTGGCGCGCGGCTACTTTCTCAAGTCTGACCGCATGGCCGGCTTGCCGACGCCGACCTCAACCTGAAGCCGCTGAGCGCCGCAGGCTGCGGTTGCCTCTGCTCAGCCTGCGGTTACCCCTGCTCGGCCTGCGGCTGACCCTGCTCAGCCCGCGCAGCCCGCCTTCACCCGCAAGCGCCACGCATGCAGCAGCGGCTCGGTGTAGCCGCTCGGCTGCGCCATGCCCTTGAACACCAGGTCCAGCGCCGCCTGAAACGCCGCGCCCCCCGGGTTGCCGGCCATCGGCGTATAGGCCGGATCGCCCGCGTTCTGGCCGTCCACCACCGCCGCCATGCGGGCAAAGGTGGCGCGCACCTGGGCCTCGCCCACCACGCCGTGGTGCAGCCAGTTGGCGATGTGCTGGCTGCTGATGCGCAGCGTGGCGCGGTCTTCCATCAGGGCGACGTTGTGGATGTCGGGCACCTTGCTGCAGCCCACGCCCTGGTCGACCCAGCGCACCACGTAGCCCAGAATGCCCTGGGCGTTGTTGTCGATCTCCTGCTGGCGCTCGTCCGCAGACCAGCTCACCTGCGCCGCCACGGGAACGGTCAGCAGCTTGTCGAGGATGTCGCTGCGCACCGCCTCAACGTCGCTGGCGGCATCTTCGGCTTCCAGCGCCTGTTGCACCGCGCTGACGTTGACCAGGTGGTAGTGCAGCGCGTGCAGCGTGGCGGCGGTGGGGCTGGGTACCCAGGCGGTGTTGGCACCGGCCTTGGGGTGGCCGATCTTTTGCTCCAGCATCGCGGCCATCAGGTCGGGCATGGCCCACATGCCCTTGCCGATCTGGGCCCGGCCGCGCAGGCCGCATTGCAGGCCAACCAGCACGTTGCTGCGCTCGTAGGCGGCAATCCAGGCGCTGGACTTCATGTCGCCCTTGCGGATCATCGGGCCGGCCAGCATCGAGCTGTGCATCTCGTCGCCGGTGCGGTCGAGAAAGCCGGTGTTGATGAAGGCCACCCGGCTGGCCGCAGCGGCGATGCAGGCCTTGAGGTTGACGCTGGTGCGGCGCTCCTCGTCCATGATGCCGAGCTTGACGGTGCTGTCCGGCAGGCCGAGCAACTGCTCGACCCGGCCGAACAGTTCAGCGGCAAACGCCACCTCGGCCGGGCCGTGCATCTTGGGCTTGACGATGTAGACCGAACCCTGGCGCGAGTTGCGCACGGCCTGGCCGACGGCGGGGCGCAGGTCGTGCAGCGCGATGGTGGTGGTGACGACGGCATCGAGGATGCCCTCGGGGATCTCACGGACCTGACCCTGGGCGTCGGTGTACAGGATGGCCGGGTTCGTCATCAGGTGGCCGACGTTGCG
The DNA here is from genome assembly GCA_025358155.1 of Betaproteobacteria bacterium. Lineage (GTDB taxonomy): Bacteria > Pseudomonadota > Gammaproteobacteria > Burkholderiales > Burkholderiaceae_C > Pseudaquabacterium. Next base: position 13,949 of record JANYKR010000329.1, on the reverse strand, counting down.
CAGGAACATCAGCGAACGGCCGTGCAGCACCACCTCGCCGGTGCCGCCGGCGGCGGTGTAGCGCCGGTCCGGGTTCAGGCCTCGGGTGAAGGTCTTGCCGCCCTTGACCACTTCTTCGGTCAGCGTGGCCTGCAGGATGCCCAGCCAGTTGGCATAACCCACCAGCTTGTCTTCGGCGTCCACCGCCGCGACCGAGTCTTCCAGGTCGAGGATGGTGGAGAGCGCTGCCTCCAGTACCAGGTCGGCCACACCGGCGGCATCGCCCTGGCCGATGGTGGTGCTGCGGTCGATGCGGATGTCCAGGTGCAGTCCGTTGTGCACCAGCAGCACGCTTGACGGCGCAGCCGCTTCGCCCTGGTAGCCGACAAACTGGGCCGCGTCGGCCAGACCGGTGACACTGCCGTCGCGTTGCGCCACCACCAGCGCGCCGCCTTGCACGGTGTAGCCGGCGGCCTCGGCATGCGAGCCGGTGCGCAGCGGCGCGGCCTGGTCCAGCACCGCGCGGGCGCGGGCGATGACCAGGGCGCCGCGCACCGGGTTGTAGCCACCGGCGCGTTCGGCGCCGCCGGGCTCAGGGATCGCATCGGTGCCGTACAGCGCGTCGTAGAGCGAGCCCCAGCGGGCGTTGGCGGCGTTGAGTGCGTAGCGCGCATTCAGGATAGGCACCACCAGTTGCGGGCCGGCTTGCAGCGCCAGCTCGGCATCGACCCGGGTGGCTGTGGCCTGCACCTGGGCCGGCACCGGCCGCAGGTAACCGATTTCAGTCAGAAAGGCGCGGTAAGCCGGCATGTCGGCAATCGGGCCGGGGTGGGCGCTGTGCCAGGCATCCAGCTCAGTCTGGAGCCGGTCGCGCTCGGCCAGCAAGGCGATGTTCTTGGGCGCCAGGTCGGTCACGATGGCGTCAAAGCCGGCCCAGAAGGCGGCCGGCGTGATGCCGGTGCCGGGCAGCACCCGGTCGTCGATGAACTGGGCCAGCGGGGTGGCCACTTGCAAGCTGTGGAAGGCGGTGCGTTGGGTCATGGGGGGCCTCGGGGAGTCGGTCAGGTCAGGCGGCAGCAAGCAGCCAGGCTGGCCACGCAAATTGCAGGCGTGGCCTCGGCTTTTTAGCCTCAGGCACGACTGTATGACGAACCCGGCTGCGCATTGCGGCAGGCAAACGGCGTAGATTGCTGCAGATTCAACGCGCAATTGTCCAGCAGACGCCCAGCCCGGCCGGTTGATTCATGACAGATCCGGAGGTAATCTGGCACGATGGACAGGTTAAAACAAATCGAATCGTTTGTGGTGGTGGCCGCCAGGGGCAGCTTGACCGCCGCAGCCGGGGCCGAGGGCGTGGCGCCTGCGGTGATCGGGCGGCGCATCGACGCGCTGGAAGAGCGGCTCGGCGTCAAACTGCTGCTGCGCACCACCCGGCGCATCACCTTGACCCACGAGGGCAGCGCGTTTCTGGAGGACTGCCAGCGCATCCTGACCGATATCGGCAATGCCGAGGCCAGCGTGTCGGCCGGCGGTGTCAAGGCCAGCGGCTTTTTGCGGGTGACCGCGCCTGCCGGTTTTGGCCGCCGCCATGTGGCGCCGCTGATGCCCGGCTTTCTGGCCCGGCATCCGGATGTCAACTTGTCGCTCAACCTCAGCGACCGGGTGGTCGACATCGCCCGGGAAGGCGTGGACGTAGCCGTGCGGGTGGGCGACCTGCCCGACTCCAGCCTGGTCAGCGTGCGCCTGGCCGACAACCGGCGGCTCTGCGTGGCGGCTCCTGCCTACCTCAAGCGCGCCGGGTTGCCGCTGCATCCCAGCGAGTTGGGTCGGCATGAGTGCCTGACTTTGTCATCCGACGCCAGCCAGTCCCGGGGTTGGGCCTTTGTGGTGGACGGCGAGGTCAGCCACCTGCGGCCCAGCGGCAGGCTCGACTGCAGCGACGGCCAGGTGCTGCACGCCTGGTGCCGCCAAGGCATGGGCCTGGCTTGGCGCAGCACCTGGGAGGTGGAGGCCGACATCGCCAGTGGCGCCCTGCTGCCGGTGCTGGAGGCCTTTGCCGCGCCGCCCAACGGCATCTATGCGGTGGTGCCGCAGCGCAAGCACCTGCCGCTGCGGGTGCGCCTGTGGATCGACTACCTCAAGCAGCACTACGGCGACGCCGCCTACTGGCGCAGCGTGCCGGGCTGATTGGGTGTGCGCTTACTGCGCGGGCGCCGATGCCGGCGAGGCCAGCGGCTTGCCCTTCTCGACCACGTAGATACCCACCAGCTTGACCGGGGCAGCGCTGTCGTTGCGGGCGTTGTGCACCACGCCGGCGGGGATCACAAAAGCCTCGCCGGCCGAGACCTTGCGCGGCGGCTGGCCGGCCACCAGCAGCATGGATTCGCCCTCGGCGACATAGCTGATCTCGTCACCCGGGTGGGTGTGCCAGCCGGCCACGCCACCCGGCGCCACCTCAACCCGCGCGATCACGGCCTCGCGGCCTGGCACCGAGACATCGGCCTTGAGCACGATGGTGCGGGTCAAGGCCGGCACCTGGGCCACGATGACCCCGGCGAAAACAACCAGCGCGATGCCGGCGGCGATGTGCTTGAAGACTTTGGCCATGCTTGCCCCTCAGGTGCCCGCGCCGATTGCGCCGGGCGATTGTGGGCAGGCCGGGCACCGGCTTCAAGCGCTCCATTTCCTGGGGGTCGGCCTGCGGGTACGGCGCGCAGACCCTCCGCCGGCACCGTCCGGCAGCCGCAAGGGCGCCCGCCGAGGCGGCGTATGCTTGAGCCAACTCAGCCCCTCCCCAAAGGACCCGCATGCAAATCCTGTTGAACACCGACCCGCACACCGACGGCCGTCACGAGATGGCCAAGCACCTGGAGACCGTGGTGCATGACGCACTCGACCGCTTTGGCGAGGCGATCACCCGGGTCGAGGCCCATCTGTCGGACGCCAACAGCCACAACAAGGCCGGCCCCGACGACATCCACTGCACGCTCGAAGCCCGGCTGGTCGGCCTCGACCCGGTGGCGGTCAAGGACCACGCTGGCAACGCCCACCAGGCCATCCGCGGTGCGGTGGGCAAGCTGCAACGGGCGGTGAGCAACACCCTGGCCAAACACGACCCGCGCCGCTACGGTGGCACCGGGCCAGGCAGCGTGGACGACGCAGCGGCCTGAGCGCCGGTCCGGCGGCCAGCCGCCGGACCGGCTGCTGCAGCAGACAATCCACCCCATGTGGCTCGATGCTGTGTTGTCCTACCTTCACCTGCTGGCGATCTTGAGCTGGGTGGTGTTTCTGTCCAGTACCGCCGCGCTGGCACGCAGCGAATGGCTCAACCCTGCGGTGTTGGCCCGCCTGCTGACGGTGGACCGCATCGCGAGCGCTGCGGGCTGGGCGGTGGTGGCCAGTGGTTTAGCGCGGCTGCTGTGGGGCGCCAAAGGCGCCGCCTGGTGGCTGGGCCAACCCTTGCTGTGGGCCAAACTGGTGCTGGTGGCGCTGATGCTGGTGGCGGCCTGGCAAACCCGGACGCAATTGCGGGGTTGGCAACGGCGCTGGCAGGCTGAGGGCGTGTTGCCGTCCCCGGTCGAACTCACGGCCTTGCGGCGCCGGGTGATGCGGGCCTCGCACCTGATGCTGGTGTTGCCGGCGGCCGCAGTGTTGCTGGCGCGGGGCCTGTTGACGGTCTGAGCCACTGCCACGCTCGCCCGGCGAACCAGCCGCAAGCCGGTTCATCAGGCTCAATCCCGCAAGCCCGCAAGACCGTGATCCCGCGCCCCTGAACCCCCAGCCCAAAGCAACGCGCCGCCCGAAGGCGGCGCGCTGTCGAGGGCTGGTGCAGATTTACTTGGCGTCAGCCACGCACTTCTTGACAAAGCTGGTCTTGGCCGCGCCCGCCAGCTTCTTCTCGGCAGCCTTGGCATCACAGCCGGTGGCGGCGGCCGATGTGGCCTTGCCGGCGTCGCCGCCCATGCACTTCTTGACCGAGGCGGTTTTGGCGGCGCCGGCCAGCGCCTTGCCGTTCTTGTCGATGGCCTGCTTTTCGCAGGTGGCGGAGTCGGCAGCGTGGGCCACGCCGGCACACATAAACAGCGCCACAGCGACGGCGGAGAGTTGCTTGATCATGGTGTGTGTCCTCTTTGTGGGTGAGATGGGCGGCCCGGCGGGCCAGCGCCGATTGGACCAGAGCGCCCCGGGGTCGGCAACCGTTCAACGCAAGCAGCGCCGGGTCGGTGCACAGCGGCCAGCAAATAGTCGGCAGCGGGTGACAAGCCTCACGGGCGGCAGGCTCACAGGATCCGGCGCGGATGGGCCAAAGCTTCATGCGCGGCATGCAGTCGGCGCACCAGCACGCCGATGAAGGCCGCGTCAAATCGATGCCGGGTGCCCGGGCTGAGCAGCTCCACCGACTCGGGCGTGAAAGTGATGGTGGTGGCGGGTGCCGTCACGAGCACATCGGCACCGTGCACCCGCAGATCGGGGCTGGGCGCGAGGTAGGTCATCTCGCCGACCGAGGTGCCGGCACCGAGTTGGGCCACGCGCTCACCGTCGCGGTAGACCTCGATGCGGCCCAGCGCAATGATGTGGAAGGTGCGCCCGGTCTCGCCCTTGCGGTACAGCGCGGTGCCCTGCCGGTGGCGCAGCCACTGCGCCCGGTGCACGACCTCCCAAAGCTCGACATCGCCAAAGCCCTTGAAAAACTCCAGCGTGCGCAGCAGGTTGAAGCGCTCGGAGTCCAGCACGTCCTGCAGCCGGCCCACCGGCACCTCGCCGTGGGCCACCAGCTGCGACCAGGCCTGGGCAAACCCGTCCCAGTCGGCGGGCCGATCGCCCGGCTGCTTGGCCAGGGCCTGACGCAACAACGCGTCCATCCTCGGCGGCACGCCCTCGCGCAGCCCTGTCAGCGCAGGCGGCTCGGCGTGGTAGATCTGGTGCATCAGCGCCACCGGGTTGGCGGCATCAAACGGCGGCCGGCCGGCCACCAGGTGGTAGAGCACACCGGCCAGCGAGAACATGTCGGCCCGCGCGTCCAGCGTGCTGCCCTCAAGTTGCTCGGGCGACATGTAGGCGAGTGAGCCGACCCGAAAAACCTGGGTGCGGTCACTGCGGTGGTCAAACACGCTGCCGAAGTCGGTGATCTTGATGTCGGTGACCAGCTCGTTGTTGAGCACGGCCAGGATGTTGGCCGGCTTGACATCGCGGTGGATCAGGCCCTGGCGCGCCACGTAACCCAGCGCCATCGCGCACTTGAAGCCGATCTCGACGATCTGGTCCAGCGGCAGCAGGGCGTCGGGCCGGCAAAAGCGCCGCAGCGTGTCGCCCGGCACATACTCCATCACCAAGTAGGGCTGCAGCGGGTCGGGCACGGCGTCAAAAATCTGCACCACGTTCGGGTGCTGCAGCTTGCCGGCGAGCGCCGCCTCGGCAGCAAAAAAATGCTCCCGGTAGTGGTTCTCGACCCGGTTCTCCAGGCTGTCGCCCAGCGAGGGCGGCCGTACCCGCTTGATCGCTACTTTGCGATGGAAAAATTCATCCTCGGCCAGAAAAACCTCGCTGGTGGCGCCGTCGCCCAGTCGCGACACGACGCGGTATTTGCCGATGCGCGCGGGCAGGCCAGGGTCGGGGCAGAGCGCCGGGTCGAGTGGGTCAAAGGCGGGGCGTGCGGACATGGGGAGCCTGGAGGTTCAGGCCCGGTTCTCGGCAGATTGGCGGCGCAACTGAAGCCGCAGCGCGGATTTGCCAGCGGCCCGCACCACCTCGCGCCAGCGCAAGCCGGGCCGCCCACCCCGGTGCCTCCGCCGCCAGGCCCGAACCCCGAACCGTAGAATCCCGGCCCATGATCCAAGCCAAAGAGGCCTTGCTGGGTGCGCTGAGGGCTGCGGTGCAGCAACTCGCCCCAGGCACCCCCTACACCGCAGCGTTCGAGTCGCCCAAACAAGCCTCGCACGGTGATTTTGCGGTCACGGCGGCGATGCAGTTGTCGCGCGCCCTCAAGCGCAACCCGCGTGAGCTGGCCGGCGACCTGGTCAAAGCCTTGCAAGCCCAGCCGGCAGTGCAGCAGTGGGTGGCCGCGCTGGAGATCGCTGGCCCCGGCTTCATCAACCTGCGCCTCTCGGTCGCGGCCAAACAGGCGGTGGTGGCCGAGGTGCTGGCCGCCGGCAGCCACTTTGGCCAGCGCCCGCCCAACGGCAAGAAGCTGATGTGCGAGTTTGTCTCGGCCAACCCGACCGGCCCGCTGCATGTCGGCCATGGCCGCCAGGGCGCGCTGGGCGACTCGATCTGCAAGCTGTTCGAGAGCCAGGGCTGGGCGGTGACGCGCGAGTTCTACTACAACGACGCCGGCGTGCAGATCGCCACGCTGGCACGCTCGACCCAGGCCCGCATCCAGGGCCTCAAGCCCGGCGACGCCGATTGGCCCACCGAGGCCTACAACGGCGATTACATCGCCGACATCGCGGCAGACTTTCTGGCCGGCAAGACCGTGCATGCCGACGACCGGGCCTTCACCGCCAGTGGCAACCCGGCCGACCTCGACTCGATCCGCCAGTTTGCGGTGGCCTACCTGCGCCATGAGCAGGACCTGGACTTGCAGGCTTTCGGCGTGCAGTTCCAGAACTATTTTCTTGAGTCCAGCCTGTACGCCGACGGCAAGGTCGACGACGCGGTGGCCCGGCTCGGCGCCGCCGGCAAGACCTTCGAGGCCGATGGCGCGCTCTGGCTGCGCAGCACCGACTACGGTGACGACAAAGACCGGGTGATGCGCAAGTCCGACGGCAGCTACACCTACTTTGTACCCGACGTGGCCTACCACATCAACAAGTGGCAGCGCGGCTTCGACAAGGTCATCAACGTGCAGGGCACCGACCACCACGGCACCATCGCCCGGGTGCGCGCAGGGCTGCAGGCGGCCGGCGTGGGCATCCCGCAGGGCTGGCCCGACTACGTGCTCAACAAGATGGTCACGGTGATGAAGGGCGGCGCCGAGGTCAAGATCAGCAAGCGCAGCGGCGGTTACGTCACGCTGCGCGACCTGATCGACTGGACCAGCCGCGACGCGGTGCGCTTTTTCCTGATCAGCCGCAAGGCCGATACCGAGTTTGTGTTCGACGTTGACCTGGCCCTCCAGGCCAACGACGAGAACCCGGTGTTCTACGTGCAGTACGCCCATGCGCGCATCTGCTCGGTGCTGGCGCAGTTCAGCGCGCGCACCGGCCTGGCCACTGATGCGGCAACCCTGCAGGCGGCAGATCTGTCGCTGCTGGCGGCGCCGACCGAAACCACGCTGATGCTCAAGCTGGCGGCCTACCCCGACATGCTGAGCAGCGCGGCGGCCGACTTTGCACCGCACGACGTGGCCTTTTACCTGCGTGACCTGGCGGCAGCCTTCCACAGCTGGTATGGCGCCGAACGCTTCTTGATCGACGATGCCCCGCTGGCGGCAGCCCGCATGGCCTTGCTGGCCGCCACCCGCCAGGTGCTGCGCAACGCGCTGGCGATGATGGGTGTGAGCGCACCCGATGCCATGGTGCGCGAGCCGCTGGTCCAGGCCGACACCGTTTCCGAGGCCGAGCCAGGCTCCGCCGCCCCGGCCACCCTCCACGGAGAAATCATCGGATGAAAGCCCAGCGAGGTGGTTTTGCGGTTGGCCTGGTGGTGGGCCTGCTGATCGGCCTGGGGGTGGCCCTCGGGGTGGCGCTCTACATCACCAAGGCACCGGTGCCCTTCATCAACAAGGTGCCGCAGCGCAGCGCCGAGCAAGATGCGGCCGAGACCGAGCACAACAAGAACTGGGACCCGAACGCCCCGCTGGCGGGCAAGAACCCGGCGCGGCCCGCCGCACCCAGCCCCGCCAGCCCGGCTACCCCATCGCCGGCTGCAATGCCTGGCCCGGACCCGGGGCTGGCCGCCGCCCCGGCCCCGGCCCCCACCCCAGCCGCCGCACCCACCTCAACTGCCGCCAGTGCAACCCGCAGCGCCCGCGACCCTGCCGCCCTGCTGGCTGGGCAACCCGCACCGGGTGCAGCCACCAAGACGGCGGCCAGCCCTGCCTCGGCCGCCAGCGCGGCAACTCAGCCGGTCAAGGCCGCCATCAGCGCTGCCCCGGCCGCCGTTGCCAGCTTCTTCGTGCAGGCGGGCGCCTACGCCCGCACCGAGGACGCTGAGGGCCAGCGCGCCAAACTGGCCCTGATGGGCCTGGCCGCCAAAATCACCGAACGCGAGCAGTCCGGCCGCACCGTCTACCGGGTCCGATTGGGCCCCTTTGACAACCGGGACGACGCCGAAGACGTTCAAGGCAAACTGGCCGCCGGCGGCGTCGAGGCCAACCTGGTGCGGATTGAACGCTGAAGACCGGTTGAACCTTGCCGCCTGCGCCCACTCCACCCGATTCGTTGAGTTTTTCTGGACCAAGGGACCCCGAATGAAACGTCGTGAATTTGCAAGCTGCACCGCTGTTGCAGCTTGGGCGCTGGCAGGCTTGACTGCGCCGGCACGGGCCCAGGGCGGCGCGCCGGTCGAGGGCCGTGACTTTCAGCGCGTGGCGCAGCCAGTGGCCGTGCCCGAGGGCAAGGTGGATGTGGTCGAGTTCTTCGGCTACTGGTGCCCGCACTGCAACGCCTTTGAACCGGTGCTCGATGCCTGGGTCCACAAGCTGCCCGCCCATGTCAGCTTCCGGCGCATGCCGATTGCGTTCAACGCTGCACAAGAGCCGACACAGCGCCTGTACTTTGCACTCGAGGCCCTGGGCTTGGTCGACACCCTGCACCGCAAGGTGTTCACCGCGATGCATGCGCAGCGCCAGCGGCTCGACAAGGACAGCGAGATCAGCGCCTGGGCCCAGGCCAATGGTGCCGATGGCGCCAAGATCCTGGACGCGATGAAGAGCTTCTCGGTCGCCACCAAGGTTCGCCAGTCCAAGCAACTGGCCGAGGCCTTCCGCATCGAGGGTGTGCCCACGCTGGGCATTGCCGGACGCTACATGACCTCGCCGTCCATCGCCGGCACGGCCGAGCGCGCCCTGGTGGTGACCGACGCGCTGATCGCGCAGTCGCGCAAGGGGTAGCGCGGGCGCGGCTGAGGCTGTCGGCGGCAGCGGCGGTCCTGGCTCGGCTGGATCGCCAGGCCCAGCCGCTGGCAGACCGCACAGCGGACATGCTGCAGCCGCCTTACCAGGGAGTTGCTCCGATGCCAGCGTCAAAAACCAGCTCAAGCGGCGCAAAGCGCATGCCCAGGTCCACGCCTGCCGCCGACGTTGGCAAATCAGCGACCGAACTGATCGGCTCACGGATTCGCGAGCTGCAAGACTGGCGAGGAGAGGTCCTCGCCAGCGTTCGAGCCGTCATCCTGGCCGCCGATCCCGAGATCATCGAGGAATGGAAGTGGAACGTGCCGGTGTGGTCCTGCAGCGGGATCATCTGCACCGGCGAGAGCTACCAGAAGGCAGTCAAGCTCACGTTCGCGAAAGGCGCGCACCTTCCTGACCCCGCCAAACTCTTCAACGCCAGTCTCGAAGGCAACGCAAGGCGCGCCATTGATCTGCTGGAAACTGCAGTGCTTCAACCGGCTGCTTTGGCCAGCCTGGTTCGGGCCGCAGTTGCGCTGAACAAATCTGCCGCATCGGCCAAAGCACGCGGTGCGGTTTAGCCGATGAGGCTGGCGCTGCGCCAGCAACCGCACCAGGCCGCCCGGCCCGGTCAGCCGGCCCCGCCAATCCAGCGGCTATCCCTTCAAAAGCTTGGCCTCAGCCAGCGCCAGCGCTTCGGGCAGGCCCGACAGCACCAGGGTGTCACCGCCTGACAGCACCAGGCTGTCGTCGGCCGGCACCACCCGGCCGCTGGCCAGGCGCAGCGACACCACATTCACGCCCATGGCTGGCAGCATCTGATGGGCCAGCGGCCGGCCCAGGCAGGCAGCGGCCATGGGCAAGGTGACGCTGGCCAGCCGGGCCTGTTGCAATTCTTCGACCGTGTCGTCATCCCGGCCGTGGAAGTAACCCCGCAGCAGGCTGTAGCGGGCATCGCGGGCGTCGCGGGTGAGGCGGATCACCCGCCGCATCGGCACGCCCACCAGGGCCAGTGCCTGCGCGGCCAGCATCAGCGAGCCTTCGATCGCCTCGGGTACCACCTCGGTGGCGCCGGCATCTCGCAGACGCTCGATGTCGCTGTCGTCGATGGTGCGCACGATCACCGGCACCCGCGGGGCGTGCTCTCGCACCCGTTGCAGGATCTTGAGCGCCGACGGGGTGTCGTGGTAGCTCACCACCAGCGCACTGGCACGGGCCAGGCCGGCCGCCATCAGGCTTTGCAGCCGGGCGGCGTCGCCAAACACCACGCTCTGGCCGGCAGCGGCGGCCTGGCGCACCCGGTCGGGGTCCAGATCGAGGGCGATGTACGGAATCCCCTCCTGACTCAGCATACGCGCCAGGTTCTGCCCACTGCGGCCGTAGCCGGCGATGATCACGTGGGCCTCGGTCTTGATCGCTTTCTTGGCGATGGTGGTGACCTGCAGCGACTGCAGCAACCACTCGCTGGCTGAGAGCTTCATCACGATGCGGTTGGCATACAGCACCCAGAACGGCGACGCCAGCATCGAGATCACCATGCAGGCCAGCACCGGGCTGACCCAGCGCGGGCTGACCAGGCCCTGCTCGGCGCCCAGGGTCAGCAGCACAAAGCCGAACTCGCCCGCCTGCGCCAGGTACAAGCCGGTGCGTATCGCCACCCCGGGCGTGGCCCGGAACGCCCGCGCCAGCCCGGCCACCAGCACCGCCTTGATGAGCACTGGCAGCGCGCTGAGCAGCAGCACCAGAAACCAGTGCTCGATCACCGGTCGCCAGTCCAGCTTCATGCCGATGGTGATGAAAAACAACCCCAGCAGCACGTCGTGAAACGGTCGGATGTCGGTTTCGACCTGGTGCTTGAATTCGGTCTCGGCCACCAGCATGCCGGCGACAAACGCGCCCAGCGCCAGCGACAAGCCCGCGCGCTCGGTGACCCAGGCCAGACCCAGCGTGATCAGCAGCACATTGAGCACGAACAACTCATGCGAGCGCCGCTTCGCCACCAGGCGAAACCAGGCGCGCATCAACTTCTGCCCGCCCACCAGCAGCACCGTCAGCACCACCGCTGCCTTCAGCGCGGCGATGACCAACGGCTCAGCGATGTCGGCAACCGGAGCCGATAGCGCGGGGATCAGCACCAGCAAGGGCACCACCGCCAGATCCTGAAACAGCAGCACGCCGATAATGTCGCGGCCGTGCGGGGTTTCGACTTCCATGCGCTCGGTGAGCATCTTGCTGACAATCGCGGTGGACGACATCGCCAATGCGCCGCCCAGCACCAGGCCCGCCTGCCAGCCCATCTTGATCAACACCGCACCGGCGATTCCCAGCGCCAGCGTCAGCATCACCTGCGCCAGGCCCAGGCCGAACACGATACGGCGCATCTGCCGCAGTTTGGGCAGGCTGAATTCGAGGCCGATGGAGAACATCAGGAACACCACGCCGAACTCGGCCAGCGACCGGGTGGCCGCGACATCGGGAATCAGGCCCGCGGCATGCGGCCCCAGCACGATGCCCACCAGCAGATAACCGAGGATGGGCGGCAAATTGAGGCTGCGGAACAGAATCACCACCACCACCGCGGCGGACAGCAGCATCAGGACCAGTTCGAGAGTGTTGCTCATGGGCGGGCCATCGACGGGTAATACGGATGTATCTGCTATAATTTTCATCGCATCATACCGCAGCACCCCGCTGCTATCCTGATTGTGACCCCGCTTGCAACCCCGCACATAACGCCCATGGAAGCCTCCCCGCAATCCCTAGCGCTAGCCAAACAGGTTCTCGCCATTGAAGCGCAGGGCGTGCAGGAGCTGATCGGCCGCCTGGACGGGCAATTCCTGACCGCGGTCAATCTGATCCTCAACTGCCATGGCCGGGTGATCGTCAGCGGCATCGGCAAGTCCGGGCATATCGCGCGCAAGATTGCCTCCACCATGGCCAGCACCGGCACCCCGGCGTACTTCGTGCACCCGGCCGAAGCCAGCCATGGCGATCTCGGCATGATCACCCGCGACGATGTGCTGATCGCGCTGTCCAATTCCGGCGAATCCGCCGAGTTGCTAAATATCGTTCCGCAAATCAAGCGCGAAGGCGCAAAGCTGATCGCGCTCACCGGCAACCCCAAATCAACGCTGGCGCGCGAAGCCGACGCGCACCTCGATGCCGGCGTCTCGCAAGAGGCGTGTCCGCTCAATCTCGCGCCCACCGCCAGCACCACCGCGGCGCTGGCGCTGGGTGACGCGCTGGCGATTGCGTTGCTGGACGCCAAGGGTTTCGGCGCGGAGGATTTCGCGCGCTCGCATCCGGGCGGCGCGCTGGGCCGCCGCCTGCTCACGCATGTCAAGGACGTCATGCGCGGCGGCGATGAAGTGCCGGCGGTCAGGGACAGCGCGAGCATGCGCGACGCCATGCTGGAAATGACGCGCGGACGCATCGGCATGACCGCGGTGGTTGATCAGGATCACCGCGTGCTCGGCGTATTTACCGATGGCGATCTCAGGCGCACCCTGGACCGGGTGGATGATTTCCGCCAGGCGAAACTCAGCGAGGTGATGAGCAAAAACCCGCGCACCATCGCCCCCGACAAGCTGGCGGTGGAAGCGGTCAAAGTGATGGAAGATTTCAAGGTCAATCAGTTGTTGGTGGTGGATGCCGGCGGCAAACTGGTGGGCGCGCTCAACATGCACGACCTGTTTCGCGCCAAGGTGTTATGAGCGCCGGCGTAGCCGAACGCGCGGGCAAGACCCGCATCATGATCTTCGATGTCGACGGTGTGATGACCGACGGCGCACTGTATTACAGCGACAGCGGCGAAGAAATGAAAGCGTTCAACGCGCGCGACGGCCAGGGCATCAAGCTGCTGCAGGCGGCGGGCGTGAACGCCGCGATCATCACCAGCCGGCGCTCGCCGCTGGTCGAGTTGCGCGCGAAGAATCTGGGCATAGCGCATCTGCGGCAGGGGGTTGAAGACAAGCTCGCCGCATTCAGCGAGTTGCTCGCCACTTGTGGTTTGAGCGCCGAGCAAAGCAGCTTTGTCGGTGATGACCTGATCGATCTGCCGGTATTGCGGCGCTGCGGCCTTGCCATCACGGTGGCGGACGCGCCGGATATCCTCAAGCAGCACGTGCATTACGTAACGCACGCCCGTGGCGGCCACGGCGCGGTGCGCGAAGCCTGCGAACTGGTGCTGCACGCGCAAGGCGCGATGCAGCGGGTGCTGGAGCCCTATTTGCGATGAACAACCGCGCCTCGATCTGGTTTCCGGTCGCGCTGCTGCTGTTGCTGGCGGCATTGACCTACTGGCTGCAGGTCACCGTCAGCGAGCGCGGCCCTTCGCGCGAACGCGGACCCGACACCAACCCGGATTTCATCATCGATAACATGCGCGTCACCCGCACCAATCAGGCAGGGCTCCCCGATTACGTGCTGACCGGGCGGCGCATGCAGCATTTCAGAAGCAACGACATCACGCAGGTCGAACAGCCCGCCCTCACCCACTATGCGCCGGGTGCGCCGCCCGTGCACCTCACCGCCGAGCGCGGGGAGGCGACCGGAAACGGCGACCAGTATGAATTTTTCGACAAGGTGGTGGTCACGCGCGACGCCAGCGCGGGCAACGCCAAACTGACGATGAATACCGAATACCTGAAGGTGCTGCCGGATCGCGCGCTCGCCAGCACCGACCGCGCCGTCACCATAACCCAGGGCGAATCGGTGCTGAACGGCATCGGCATGGATCTTGACAACAATACGCGCATCCTGCATCTGCTCAACCAGGTGCGCGGAACGTTTCATCGCGCCGTGGCAAACTCGGCAAACGTGGCGGCAAAAAAATAAATGAACTTCACACTCCTTGCATCATCCGTATTTGTTCGCGGTGCGGTGGCGGCGTGCGCCGCCACCGCCATCCTGTTGTCGG
>JANYKR010000289.1 GCA_025358155.1 Betaproteobacteria bacterium | reverse complement strand
CGCCTCAGAAGCGGCGCGAACCCCAAAAACCCCACAATAAACCCCACAGGTTGCGCGCGCTTCGCTGCGACGCCCTGGGACGGCTCGGGACAAAATATCCTTACACGACAGTGGGTTAGCTAATTTCTGGGGACCCCATGGGACCCCCTGAAAAGCTACTCGATGTTCTGCACCTGCTCGCGCATCTGCTCGATCGCCACCTTCATCTCCACTGAAATGTTGGTCAATTCGAGCGCCGAGGACTTGGCGCCCAGGGTGTTGGCCTCGCGGTGCAACTCCTGGATCAGAAAGTCAAGCCGCTTGCCCAGTTCACCACCGGCGGCCAGCAGGCGGGTCAGCTCGTCGAGGTGGGCCGAGAGCCTTGACAGTTCTTCGGCCACGTCGATGCGCAGCGCGTAGGCCGCTGCCTCGTTGAGTGCACGGTCGCGCAGCGCGTCAGCGCTGACGCTGCCGCCGGCGCCTGCACTGATCGGCACGTTCTGCAGAGCCTCCTGCCAGCGCTCCAGAAACCGCTGCTGCTGGCGCTTGACCACTGCCGGCACCAGCGGCGCGGCCTGCAGCGCCAAATTGCGCAGATGGCCAATGCGCTCGGTGAGGATGGCCACCAGCCGGGCGCCTTCGCGCGCGCGCGCCTCGCGCAGGCCGGCCACGGCCACGCGGGCTGCTGCCAGCGCGGCCTCGTCCAGCCGCTCGGCCACACCGCCTTGGCGGCACCACTGCAGCGCCTCGTTGACGCTCAGCAACCGGGCCTGCGGCAGCCAGCCGGTCACGGTGGACTCCAGCCGGGACAGCCGGTTGAGTTGCTCGGGCTGGGGCTGCGGCCAGGCGGTGTCAGCGTCCCGTTGGCTGGCAACCCGCAGCTCGATCTTGCCGCGCTTGAAATTGGCCCCCACCAACTCGCGCAGCGCCGGCTCCAGGCCTCGCAATTCATCGGGCAGTCGGAACCCCACATCCAGAAACCGGCTGTTCACCGAGCGGGCCTCGACGGTCACGCCGGCAACCGCAGCGCCCGGTTTGGTGGCGGGCTCGTCTGCCCCGCCAGTGGCCGCCTCGGTGGCCTGGGCAAAACCGGTCATGCTGTAAACTGCCATGGCAAAACCCAGTCAGGAAAACACCGGATTATGTCCAAAGCCAAACCAGCCCCGTTGCCTGCGGGCACCGTGGTAGGCGGCTACCACATCGTCAAGAAGCTGGCCGCGGGCGGCTTTGGTGTGGTCTACCTCGCCGAGGACCCCGACCACCAAAGCGTGGCGATCAAAGAGTATTTGCCCGCCTCGCTGGCCGAACGCGCTGTAGGTGAACTGACGCCCCGTGTCAAGCCCGAGAAGCAGCCGCTGTACCGCCTGGGTTTGAAGAGTTTTTTTGAAGAAGGCCGCTCGCTGGCCCAGATCAGCCACCCCAGCGTGGTCAGCGTGCTCAATTTCTTCCGGGAGAACGAAACCGTCTACATGGTGATGAACTACCTGCAGGGTGACACCTTGCAGGACTTCATCGTCACCGCGCGCGACCTCAAGCGCGACAAGGTGTTCCGCGAGTCCACCATCCGCAGCCTGTTCGACGAGATCTTGCGCGGCTTGCGCATCGTGCACCAGTACAAGATGCTGCACCTCGACATCAAGCCGGCCAACCTGTTCGTCACCAACGACAACAAGGCGGTGATGCTCGATTTTGGTGCGGCGCGTGAGGTGCTGTCCAAAGAGGGCAACTTCATCCGGCCGATGTACACCCCGGGTTTTGCCGCGCCCGAGATGTACCGCCGGGACGGCACGCTCGGCCCCTGGACCGACATCTACGCCATCGGCGCCTGCATCTACGCCTGCATGCAGGGCTACCCGCCCAACGAGGCGCCGCAACGGCTCGAAAAGGACCGGCTCGCGCTCAGCCTGTCAAGGCTGCGCAATGTCTATTCGGACAACCTGATCGAGGTCACCGAGTGGTGCATGGCGCTTGACCCGCTGTCTCGGCCGCAAAGTGTGTTTGCGCTGCAAAAGGAGCTGTCGCGCGAGACCGAGCGGCGCTACACCAAGCTCAGTTTTTCAGAGCGGCTCAAGCTGCAGATCGAAAGCCTGAAGGCAGGGGCCAAGGCTTGAGACTGGTCGCTCAAACCTTGACCAGCGGCCAGTGGGGCAGGGCGTCCAACGCATGAAGTTCTCGGTCTACCAGGTCAGCCGGCGCGGCGGTCGGCCCAAGAACGAAGACCGCATGGGCTACTCCTACACCCGCTCGTCGGGCCTGTTTGCGTTGGCCGACGGCATGGGCGGCCACCCCGAGGGCGAAGTCGCCTCGCAACTGGCGCTGCAAACCTTGTCGGCCATGTTCCAGCGCGACGCCAAGCCGATCCTGGCCGATCCGCTGCGTTTTTTGCAGGACGCGGTGCTGGCCGGTCATCACCAGCTCTTGCGTTACGCCACCGACAAGGCCTTGCTCGACAACCCGCGCACCACCGTCGTGGCCTGTGTGCTGCAAGGGAAATCGGTCTACTGGGCGCACTGCGGCGACTCGCGGCTGTACCTGCTGCGCGGTGACAAGTTGCTGGCACGCACCCGCGACCACTCGTATGCCGAATTGCACGGCGCAATGCTGCAGTCGGGCCAGGTGCCGCCAGCCGACGGCCACCGCTTCAACCGCAATGTGCTGTTCACCTGCCTGGGCAGCCCGGGCAAGCCTGTGGTCGATACCGCCGGCCCGGTGGCGCTGCAGCCTGGCGACCGCGTGATGCTGTGCAGCGACGGCCTGTGGGGCAGCGTGACCGACGACGTCATCATCCGCCAACTGTCGCAGCAGCCCATCTCCGACGCCGTGCCCGAGCTGGCCGAGCAGGCGCTGCGCAATGCCGGACCGCGCAGTGACAATGTCACCGTGCTGGCGGTGGAGTGGGAGGGGGCAGAGGCGTCTGACGCTGCGCCGGCGGTGTCCACCCGCAGCCTCGGTGACGAGGTGTTTGCCTCCACGATCCAGGCCAGCCTGGCCGCAGGTGAGCACCTGTCGGAAGAACTCGACGAAGCCGAAATCGAACGTTCGATCCGCGAGATCAACGAAGCTATCCGGCGCGCCGCTCAAAAAAGAACCTGAGGTTGCAGATGACGACAGACCACAGCGCGACTGCGCTGGCCAGCCCCCGCCCGGGCGCACGCGCCGATGGCCGCGCCAGCGATGCCCTGCGCCCGGTCGCGATCCAGCGTGCCTTCACCCGCCACGCCGAAGGCTCGGTGCTGGTGAGTTTTGGCCACACCCGGGTGCTGTGCACCGCGTCGGTCGAAGAAAAAGTGCCGCCGCACAAACGCGGCAGTGGCGAGGGCTGGGTCACGGCCGAGTACGGCATGCTGCCGCGCGCCACCCACACCCGGGGCGACCGCGAGGCCGCACGCGGCAAGCAAAGCGGCCGCACCCAGGAGATCCAGCGCCTGATCGGCCGCTCGCTGCGCTGCGTGTTTGATTTGCGGGCGCTGGGCGAGCGCAGCATCCTGATCGATTGCGATGTGCTGCAGGCCGATGGTGGCACCCGTACCGCAGCAATCACCGGCGCCTGGGTCGCGGCGTTTGACGCGGTCGCCTGGCTGCTGGCCCAGGGCAAGCTGGCGCGCAGCCCGATCAAGGACGGGCTGGCCGCGATCTCGGTCGGCATCGTCGGCGGCGTGCCGCTGCTCGACCTGGACTACAGCGAAGACGCCGGCTGCGGCACCGACATGAACGTGGTGATGACCGCCGCCGGCGGTTTTGTCGAGTTGCAAGGCACGGCCGAGGGCGCGGCGTTTTCACGCACCGAGATGGACGCGCTGCTCGCGCTGGCCGGCAAGGGCATTGCCGAGCTGGTGGCAGCGCAGCAGGCCGCCATCGCGCAGCCGCTGCCGCGCTGACGAGCGAGCTAGACGAATGAGCCTGACAGCTGGGCCGATGCGGCTGGTGCTGGCGTCCAACAACGCCAAGAAGCTGGCCGAGTTGCGCGCCTTGCTCGGCGGCCTGCCGCTGGATATCGTCACGCAGGGCTCGCTGGGCATTGCCGAGGCCGATGAGCCGTTTCACAGCTTCATTGAAAACGCCTTGGCCAAGGCCCGCCATGCGGCCGCCGCCAGTGGCGGGTCGGCGCTGGCCGACGACTCCGGCTTGTGTGTGGCTGCGCTGGGCGGCGCGCCGGGCGTGATCTCGGCGCACTTTGCCGGTGAGTTGCCGGTGCTGCCGGGTGAAGACCGCGAGGCCCGCCGCCGCCGCCAGGACGCAGCCAACAACGCCGAATTGCTGGCGCGGCTGGCGGGGCTGGCCGACCGGCGTGCCCATTTCATCAGCACCCTGGTGGCCGTCCGTCATGCCGACGACCCTGAGCCCTTGGTCGCGGTGGGCCGCTGGCCGGGCCTGATCCTGACCGCAGCACAAGGCGAGCAGGGCTTTGGCTACGACCCGCTGATGTTCATCCCTGAGCTGGGTGCAACGGTGGCCGAACTGCCTGCCGATCTCAAGAACCAGCACAGCCACCGCGCCCGCTCGGCAGCGCTGCTGCGGGCGATGCTGGTGGATGCCTGGTACCTCGGCGACCGGCCGCTTGAGCCGTGACAGGACGGCGCGATGGATCTGGTTGAGCGCTACCTGCGCCCCGGCACGCTGCAGCTGGGTGAGTCACCGCCTTTGTCGCTCTACGTGCACCTGCCCTGGTGCCTGGCCAAATGCCCGTACTGCGACTTCAACTCGCATGCCGTGCCCGACGCCACCGCCGGGGGGCTGCCCGAAGCGCGCTACATCAATGCACTGATCGCCGATCTGGAGGCTGCCTTGCCCCAGGTCTGGGGTCGGCCGGTGCACAGCATCTTCATCGGCGGCGGCACGCCCAGCCTGTTCTCCGCCGACGGTATCCACAACCTGCTGGCGGCAATCCGGGCCCGGCTGCCGCTGCTGCCGGGCTGCGAGATCACCCTCGAAGCCAACCCCGGCAGCTTCGAGCGCGACCGCTTCAAGGCCTTTCGGGCGGCTGGCGTGACGCGGCTGTCGGTGGGTGTGCAGAGCTTTGATGACGCGATGCTGGCCAAGCTCGGCCGGGTGCATGACGGCGCCCAGGCCCGGGCGGCGTTGACCGAGGCGGCGTCAGCGTTCGAGACCTTCAACCTCGACCTGATGTACGCGCTGCCAGGCCAGACCCTGGCGCAGTTGCGCGCGGACCTGGACATCGCGCTCGGTTTTGCGCCGCCGCATTTGTCGATTTACCACCTGACGGTCGAGCCCAACACCCGGTTTGCGCTCAAGCCGCCGCCCGGCCTGCCCGACGAAGACCTGGCCAGCGACATGCTCGACGCCATCGTGGCGCGCACCCAGGCCGCCGGCCTGCAGCGCTACGAGGTCTCAGCCTTTGCCCTCGCCGGCCACCGCTGCCGCCACAACCTGAACTACTGGCAGTTTGGCGACTACCTCGGCATCGGCGCCGGGGCGCACGGCAAACTGAGCTACCCGCACCGGGTGATCCGCCAGGTGCGCTGGCGCGACCCCAAGACCTACACCGAGCAGGCGCTGGCCGGCCAGGCCATGAGCAACGATGACGAGGTGCCCAGGACCGACCTGCCGTTTGAGTTCATGCTGAACGCGCTGCGCCTGCGTGAAGGCTTTGCGCTGGCTGACTTCACCCAGCGCACCGGGCTGGCGGTGACGGCGATTGCTGCGGCGCTGGAAAAAGGCGAAGCGATGGGCTTGCTGGAGCGCGACCTTCGCCGGGTCTGGCCCAGCGCCCGCGGCTTCGATTTTTTGTCGGACTTGCAGGCTCTGTTTCTGGCGCCGGGCTGAAGCGCCGGGCAGCTCCCGATCAAACCCGGTGCAGCACCGCGCCCACGGTGTTGCGCAGCCGCTCCAGCAGCGCCGGTGCAATGCGCTGCAGCGGCAGCACCTCGTGTGCTGCGCCGTGGTTGATGGCCTCGCGCGGCATGCCAAAAACTACGCAGCTGGCCTCGTCCTGGCAGAGATTCCAGCTGCCGGCGTCGCGCATGGTCTTCATCGCGCGGGCACCGTCGGCGCCCATGCCGGTGAGCATCACGCCCAGCGCGTTGGGCCCGACCACCCGGGCGGCCGACTCGAACAACACCTCCACGCTGGGTTTGTGGCGGTTGACCGGCTCGCCGTCGCGCACCCGGGCGATGTAGTTGGCGCCTGAGCGCTCCACCGACAAGTGAAAGCCGCCGGGTGCGATGTAGGCATGACCGGGCAGGATGCGGTCACCGTCCACCGCCTCCTTGACGCGGATGCGGCACAGGCTGTCCAGCCGGGCGGCATAGCTCTTGGTGAAGCCGGGCGGCATGTGCTGGGTGATGACCACGGCGGGTGAGTCGGCCGGCAGGTTCATCAACACTTCTTTGGTGGCCTCGGTGCCGCCGGTGGACGCACCGATGAAGATGATCTTCTCGGTCGACAGCCGGCCCAGCGCCGCCACGGGCGCTGCAGGACGGGGGGCCTGGGCGCCGCTGGCAGCGGCCAGGCCAGGCGCTGCGGGCGCACCTGGGGCCGCCACTGCCGCTGCGGCGGCAGCAGGTGGCAGCCGCCGCACATGGGCCTGGGCAGCGGTGCGCACCTTGTCGGTGATGTCCTCGGCCAGTTGGCGCAGGCCGTCGGCCACGCCGATCTTGGGCTTGGCCACAAAGTCGATCGCGCCCAGTTCCAGCGCCCGCAGCGTCACCTCGGCGCCGCGCTCGGTCAGGGTGCTGACCATCACCACCGGCATCGGCCGCAGCCGCATCAGCTTGCTCAAGAAGTCGATGCCGTCCATCTTGGGCATCTCGACATCGAGCGTGATCACGTCCGGGTTGAGGTTGCGGATCATCTCTCGGGCCACCAACGGATCGCTGGCCGCGCCCACGCACACCATGTCGGGTTGGCGGTTGATGATCTCGGCCAGCAGGCCGCGCACCAGCGCCGAGTCGTCCACCACCAGCACGCGTGTCTTGTTGGCCATGTTGTTCGTGTTCTTCGAGGGTCAAAAAAGATCGACTGAGCCACCACTGGTGGCCGTTGGCAGGGCTTTTTGAGCCGCCGCCCGGTCTTGCGCCACAAAGGCGTCGGCGTGAGTGGGCGCCAGGCGTTTGACCATCGCCTTGCCGCTGGCCGGCAAAAAGCAGACCTTGCGGGGGTAGATCTCCAGCACGTCGCGGCTGACGATGGGGATGCGTTCGGTCTGCAGGTAGTCGATCACGAACTTGGTGTTGCGCTCGCCGACGTTGATGCTGCTCATGCCGCCGATCACCGCGCCGCCACCAAAGACCTTGGCCTCCAGCGTCATGCGCGAGGCGCCGCGTTTCATCAACTCGTTGATCAACAGCTCCATTGCAAAGCTGCCGTAGCGGCCCGACTCGCCCGTACCCTCGGGCAGCATGAAGTGGTTGATGCCGCCAATGCGGCGCTCTCGGTCCCACAGGCAGGCGGCGATGCACGAGCCCAGGGTGGTGGTGATCAGGATGTCCTCATCGTAGACAAAGTATTCACCCGGCAACACCTTGACCGCCTCGTTGCGAAAGTGTGCATCCCAGTAAAAAAACGAGGCCTGGCCGGGTTTGCGCGGCAGGGCCTTGAGTTTGTCGAGGCGCGGTGTGGCGTTGAGCACCGGTGCGCGTGCCGTGGTGGGGGAGGGCGTCATGGGCTGGGAGTCCTTGCTCGGCAGGTTATCGGCAGCCCGAGGCCGAACTTCAACCGGGCACCTGACGGCCCCGAGGCACAGGGATCAGACGCGCTGGTAGATCGTCTTGCCGCGCAGGTGAAACAGGTCGCGCGACTCGGTGAAGTTCTCTGAGTGGCCGACATACAGCAGCCCGTCGGGTCGCAGCACGCCGTGCATCTGCTGCAGCACCTGGCGCTGGGTGGCGGCGTCAAAGTAGATCATCACGTTGCGGCAGAAGATGATGTCAAAAGCCTCGCCCAGTGACCAACTGCGGCCCATCAGGTTGAAGCTGCGGAACTCGACCCACCGGGCCAGCTCGGGCTTGATGCGGATGTAGCCCGCCTGGACACCCTTGCCGCGCATGAAATGGCGCTGCAACCGCTCAGGCGACAGGCCCCGGGCGTCGCCGTCGTAGACCCCGCGCTGGGCAGTGGCCAGCACCTTGGTGTCGATGTCGCTGGCGATGATCTGCACCTTGGCCTGGTTGCCCAGCGCCTCGGCCACCGTCATGGCAATCGAGTAGGGCTCCTCGCCGGTGGACGAGGCGCTGCACCAGATGCGCAGCGCCCGGCCCGAGCGTGCCCTCAGGTCGTCCACCAGCGCATGAAAATGGTGGTCCTCCCGGAAGAACGATGTCAGGTTGGTGGTCAGGCAGTTCACAAACTCCTGCCACTCGGCCTCCCCGGCCGGTCCGCTGCTGGCCTGCAGCCACTGCAGGTAGCTGGCAAAGGAGCGCTGGCTGGTTTCACGCAGGCGGCGCGACAAGCGGCTGTAGACCATCGCCTGTTTGCCGGCGTTCAGGCTGATGCCGGCACGCTGGTAGATCAGCTCCCGAACCCGCTGGAAGTCGGCGTCCGAGAAGCTGAACTCGGGGTCGCCGCCGGTGCCCAGGCCCGACGCCGAGGGGGCGGCGGCAGCAGAGGCGGACCGGGGGGCAATCGGGCTGATCAACTCGGGCATGGTGGTGAGGTCGCGGGTGTTGCAGTCTGTGTTGTCGGCCGGGTCAGCCGTTAACTGAAGTGCTGGGCAATCCCCTGGCTGATCCGCCCCCGGGCCGCATGCCACCGCCGCTAGACTCTTGGCTTGTCCCTCGCTCTGCCTTGCGGCCTGCCGTTTGTGGACCCCACCGAGCCCTTCGCACCGATCGCTGCACCCGATCTCGCCCACGCCGCAGCCCAGGCCGCTGACGGGGCGGCGCCTGCGTTGCGGCTCGACACGGCACTGGCCTTGCTGCGCCAGGCCGGCCAGGCCGAGCCGGCCGAACCCCAGGGCTCAGCGGCCTATTTGCAGGCGCTGATTGACCAGCTGGTCGACTTGTCCAGCCGGGACGCGCTCACCGGCCTGGCCAACCGCCGCACCTTCGAGCTGGCGCTGGCCCGTGAGGTCGACCGGGTGGCACGCTCGGGCGAGCCGGCGCTGTTGCTGATGGTCGATATCGACCATTTCAAGCGGGTCAACGACCGCCACGGCCATGCCGCCGGCGACCTGGTGATCCGAGCGGTAGCCCAGGCGCTGACCGACAGCGTGCGGCCGATGGACCTGGCCGCGCGCATCGGGGGTGAAGAATTTGCGGTGCTGCTGCCCAACTGCCCGGCTGCCTTTGGCCCGCAGGTGGCGGCCCGGGTGCGCCTGCATGTGGCACGTACCGAGGTGGCGCTGCCGCCCGAGGGCCAACGCCTGTCGGTCACGGTCAGTGTCGGCGGGGCGTTTGCGCCGCAGTGGGTGCGCTCCACCCCCGGCATCTGGCTGCAGCGCGCTGACCTGCAGCTCTAC
Source organism: Betaproteobacteria bacterium (assembly GCA_025358155.1). Lineage (GTDB taxonomy): Bacteria > Pseudomonadota > Gammaproteobacteria > Burkholderiales > Burkholderiaceae_C > Pseudaquabacterium. The sequence continues at coordinate 4,421 of JANYKR010000289.1, read as the reverse complement.
CGCGCCAAGGGCGAAGGACGCGACCGCGTCTGCCTTGAGCCCTCTGCCACCCCGGAGGTCAGCGCGCTGGAGCGCGACATGCTGCTGGGTGGCTTCCCGATTCAGGAATCCGAATGATGGCAGCTGTGTCCCCGTCGGCATCCCGACCTCGCGCCCGCATCACGGCCGTGACCAGTGGCAAGGGTGGTGTGGGCAAGACCTTTGTCGCGGCCAACCTGGCGGCCGCGCTGGCCCGGCAAGGTGAGCGCGTGCTGGTGCTCGACGCCGATCTGGGCCTGGCCAACCTGGACGTGGTGCTCAACCTGGCGGCCCGCGTCACGCTGCATGATGTCTTCACGGGCCGGGCCACGCTGGATGAGGCGCTGCAGGCCGCACCGGGGGGGTTCTCGGTCTTGCTGGCCGGCTCGGGCCTGGTCGAGTATTCGCGCATGACCCCCGAGGTGCGCGACAAGCTGCTGGAGGTGATCACCCAGGTGCGACCCCGCTTTGACCATGTGTTGCTTGACACCGGTGCCGGCATCTCCGATGTGGTCTTGTTCACCGTCTCGCTGGCCGACGAGGTGCTGATCGTGGCCACGCCCGAGCCCACCTCGCTGACCGACGCCTACGCCACCATCAAGGTGCTGGCCGCAACCCAGCCAGCACGGCCGATGCGCTTGCTGGTCAACCAGACCCAGCGCCGCCACGAGGGCCGCGCGGTCTGCGCCCAGTTGCAGCAGGTGCTGGACCGCTTTGTCAACACCACGCTGGCCCAGCCGCTGCGGCTGGCGCTGCTGGGCGAAGTGCCACTCGACCCGGCTGTGCGGGGCTCGGTGCAACGCCGGCAGTTGCTGCTGGAGTCGCTGCCCGGCAGCCCGGCAGCGGTGGCGCTGGCAGCCGCAGCCGCCAAGCTGCTCACGCCTTGAATGACACACTCACCACTTGGCCCACGACGCCATGATCGAACCCGGCGACACCGCGCGGTCTGACGACCCAGGCGAGGCCGACCAGCGTCCGGACGCCACTGTCACGCCCTTCGCCCGCCTCGGCGGCGAACCCGCCGTGCGCGCCCTGGTCGACCGCTTCTACGACCTGATGGACCTGGAGCCCGCGCTGGCCGGCATCCGCGCCCTGCACCCGACCCCGCTGGACGGCTCACGCGACAAGCTGCACTGGTTTTTGTGCGGCTGGCTGGGCGGCCCCAACCACTACGTCGAGCGGTTTGGCCACCCGATGCTGCGCGCCCGCCACCTGCCGTTTGCCATCGGCATCCGCGAGCGCGACCAGTGGCTGGCCTGCATGGGTCAGGCGATGACCGAGCTGGCGGTGGACCCGGTCCTGGCCCAGCGCCTGGCCGAGAGTTTTTTTGGCACCGCCGACTGGATGCGCAACCAGGGCGGCTGAGCTCGGGCTTGGCCTGCGCACGCCACGCCGCTCTACTCGGCGGCGCCGCCAGTGTCAGCGACATCGCAAGACTCAGCTGCGGCGCCGGGCCGAGGGGGCGTTGCGCTGCGGAACCTGGCGCCTGTCTGGTCTGGATCAACATCAAAGCACAAGCTGGCGCTGAAGCCGTGCCCGGTTTCCAGCGGCGACCGCAAGACCAGCCTCGCGCCCGATTGTCGGGCGATGGTGCTGACCAGGCTCAGGCCCAGGCCGCTGCCCGCCACCAGCGAGGCGCTGCTGCGCTCGAATTTGCGCACCAGGCCCGCCACCTGGTTGGCCGCCACGCCCGGGCCGTCGTCGTCCACCCGCAGGCACTGGCCGTCGATGTGAACGGTGACCCGGGCCTCGTTGCCGCCGTGCTTGAGCGCGTTGTCGATCAGGTTGCGCAGTGCAATGCCCAGCGCGTCGATGTCGCCCTGTACCGGCAGCGGCCGGGCATCGACTTGCAGCAGCAAACGCCCGCTGCGCTGGGCCTCGGCAAAGTCATCGGCCACCAGCAGGGCGAGCTGCAGCAGATCGACCGGCGCATGCTGCAGCGCCACACCCGATTCGATGCGTGCAAGCTGCAGCAAGCGGGTGGCCAGGCGGGTCAGCCGGTCGAGCTGGCGCAACAGGGCCTGGGTCGGCTCGCGGGCGGCCGGGTCGGTACTGACCTGCACCAGTCGCTGGGCTTGCGCCCTGGCCGCCGCCAGCGGGGTGCGCAGCTCATGCGCGGTGTTGGCGGCAAAGGCACGTTCCCCGTCGACCAGCGCGCGCACTTGCGCCAGCAGGCCGTTGACGGTGTCGAGCCAGGGCTGCAACTCTGCCGGCGCGGCAGCCACCGGCAAGGCCCGCAGGTCGTGCTGGGCACGCTGGGCCAGCGCCAGCCGCGCCGGCTCCAGCACCGCAAAGCCGCGTTTCAACACCCGGCCCACGCCCAGGGCGGCCAACGGCAGCATCGCCAGCAGCACGCCCAACAACCAGCCCAGGCTGGTCCAGAGCACCTCGTGGCGGTGCGCCAAGGACTCGGCCACCTGGGCGCGCCGGCTGCCATCAGCGGCTGTCAGCGTCAGCACCCACCAGTCGCCGGCCCGCCGCAGGCCGTCGGGTGCGTCGGCGTCTAGCGGCGTGGCCGGCGCATCGTGCGAGTGCAGCTGCAGCACCCGCTGCCCGTCAAACACCTGGTAGACCACAAACTCCTGGTGCGGGCCCAGCGTGGCCAGGTGGTCGGCGGTGTCGGGCACGGCCAGCGCCGCGTCGGGCAGCAGCAGCAGGCGCTGGGCGGTCTCGGTCAAAGCGCTGTCCAGCACTTCGTCGGTCTCGTGCCACAGGCCCAAGCCGGCGGCGGTGGCGGCCAGCAACCAGACTGCGCTGATCAGCAGCAACAGCTCGCGCCGCAGCTGGGTTTGCAGCCGCCAGGGTTGCGCGGCAGCCCGGGTGGGTGTGGCAGGCCGGCGTGGCTGCGGCGGCGTGTCAGGGTTCAAGCCGGTACCCCAGGCCGCGGTGGGTGCTGATGGCCTCCGCCCCCAGCTTTTTGCGAAGGCGGCTGATGATCACCTCTAGCGAGTTGCTGGCAGCGTCGGTCAGGCCGCTCAGCTCCAGCCGCGCTTCGATCTCGTTGCGGCTGTAGATGCGGCCGCGCCGCTGGGCCAGGCAGGCCATTACCGCCCATTCCATCTGGGTCAGGTTCAGTCGCTCCGCGCCGCGCCAGGCGCGGTGGGCGTCGAGATCGAGCTGCCAGCGCACGGTCTGGCCCGCAGCCTCGGGCGCAGCGGTCGCTGACACGGTACCCGGCAGGGTGGCCGGCACCCGCCGCAGCACAGCGTCGATGCGGGCCAGCAATTCATCCAGGTCAAAGGGCTTGACGAGGTAGTCGTCAGCACCGGCTTGCAGGCCGCGGATGCGGTCGCTGACCTGGTCGCGCGCGGTCAGCACGATCACCGGCCAGGTCTGACCGGCGGCGCGCCAGTCACGCAGCAGGTCCAAGCCGTCGCCGTCGGGCAGCCGCAAGTCCAGCAAGGCCAGCATCGGCGGCGGTGCGCTGCGGGCCTCGGCGATGCACTGGCACCAGTGCACCGCATGGCCAGCGGCGCGCAGATGATCGGCCACTGCCCGGCCCAGGTCGGGATCGTCTTCGAGCAGCAGCAGTTGCAGGGCTGTGGAGATCGCCATGGGAGCAGATTGGAGCCTTGGGGGCTGAACTGAAGCTGAACGGCGCGCAGCGCGACCGTTGCCATGCCGGGCCTGACGAGGCGGGTGCGTCCAACGCCTGCGCTGAGCCTGCTGCCTGAGACTGTCTCAGCGGCTGCCGGCCAGCAACACCATCAAGGCTCCGGCGCCGCCCTGCGGCCCGCTGGCCTGGGCAAAGGCGATGACTTCATCGCATTGCGCCAGCCAGCGCTGCACCTTGCCCTTGAGCACGGGCTGGCGGCCCGGCGAGCCGTGGCCCTTGCCGTGCACCACACGCAGGCAGCGCTTGCCCAGTTGGTGGCTGTGGCGGATGTAGCCGGCCAGCAGCGTGCGTGCCTCTTCGCGGTTGTAGCCATGCAAGTCCAGCTGGCCCTGCAGCGCCCAGTGGCCGCGCCGCAGCTTGACCACCACATCCGGGCCGATGCCTGGGCGCCGGAAGCTCAGCCCGTCATCGGTCAGCAGCAGGGATTCGAGGTTGACCTCGTCCGACATCGACTCGGCCAGCGCGGCCTGCTCATCGAGCTCGCGCTGGCGCGGCTGCGGCGCGGGCCGGGGCAGGGCGAGGTCGGCGAGCTGCCGGTCGCGCAGCGGATGCACCCAGCCCACGCTGCGCGCAAACAGGCCGTGGGGTGACGCTTGCTGCTCCAGCGCGGGCTCCAGCGCGGGGTGCTGCGATGGGTGTAGCGCGGGCTGCAGCGATCGTCGTGCGGCCAGGTCGTGGGCCCGCGCTGCAGCCGCTTGCTCGGCGGCCTCGTGCTGGGCCCACCGCAACGCCTTGCGCACGGCGCCCAGTTCGGCCAGGCTGTGAACCTTCACCGGAGCCCTGCCCG
>JANYKR010000270.1 GCA_025358155.1 Betaproteobacteria bacterium | reverse complement strand
CCGACAAGTTTCACGCCCGTGGCCCGGTCGGGCTGGAGGGGTTGACGTCCTTGAAATGGGTGGTGCTGGGCCAGGGCGAGGTCAGGACTTGACGCCTGCTGCCCGCCAGCCCCAGGATGCCCGGACAGCCTTGGTGCTGTTGTCCGGCGGCCAGGATTCCTCCGCCTGCCTGGCCTGGGCACTGCAGCGCTACGCCCGGGTTGAGACCGTGGGTTTCGACTACGGCCAGCGCCACCTCATCGAGCTGGACTGCCGGCTCACCGTGCGTGCCGAGCTGTGCAAGGCCTTTCCGGACTGGGCTGCCCGGCTGGGCGCCGACCACCTGCTGGATTTGCGCCTGCTGGCGCAACTCTCCGACAGCGCGCTGATCAGCGAGCGTGCCATCGAGTGGCAGGCCAACGGCCTGCCCAGTACCTTTGTACCCGGCCGCAACCTGCTGTTCTTGACCTTTGCCGCCGCGCTGGCCTACCGGCGTGGCGCCAGCGTGCTGGTGGGCGGCATGTGCGAGACCGATTACTCCGGCTACCCCGACTGCCGCGACAACACGCTCAAGGCGATGCAGGTGGCCCTGTCGCTGGGCCTGGACACGCCGATGGCGGTCGAGACACCGCTGATGTGGCTGAACAAGGCCCAGACCTGGGCCTTGACCGAGCAGCTCGGCGGATCAGCCCTGACCGAGCTGGTGGTGGAGCACACCCACACCTGCTACCTGGGCACACGCGGCGTGCGCCATGCCTGGGGTTACGGCTGCGGCAGCTGCCCGGCCTGCAGCTTGCGCGCTGCCGGCTTCAAGGCCTGGGCGGCAGCTTGCTGAACGGCACCGCGCTGTACTGGCTGGGCCTGCTGGCCTTGCTGGGCCTGTGGATGCTGGGCGCGTACAACCGCATCACCGCGCTGCGCGCCGCCATCCTGGTGGCCTGGGCGCAGGTTGACCTGGCTTTGACCGCCCGAGCCCAGGCCCTGTCGGCGCTGCTGGCTGCCGTGGCCGAGCCGCTGACCAGCGAAACAGCGGCGGTCGAGGCGGTGGCCGCAGCGCAGGCCCAGGTGGTGTCTGCCACCGAGGCCATGCGCCGCCGCCCGGTGGCGCAAGACAGTGTGGCCGACCTGAGCAAGGCCGACGCCGTGCTGGCCGCCGTGCTGGTGCGACTGGTGGCGCTGGTCGAGCAACAGGCCGCGCTGAAAACCGATGAGGCGGTGATCGCGCCCCTGGCCGTGCTGCGCGACCTGCCGCCGCGCTATGTGTTTGCCCGCCAGATGTTCAACGATTCCGGCAGTGCCTACAACGCCGCTACCGGGCAGTATCCAACGCGCTTGCTGGGCTCGCTGTTTGGTTTCGGGCAGGCCGGGCGTCTGTAGCGCCCGCCGTCAGCCGCGCTCGCCCATGATGGAAGCGGTGGCCACCAACTCGTCAAACATCGACAGCGACACCTTGCCCGACACCGAGTACGGGTCGAGCGCCGGTGTGGCCGAATATTTCAACAGCAGCCCCGGGTTCAGCCGGGACATGTTGATCTGGCCCATCGTCCAGCCGGCAAAACGCCGCTCGTTGATCTCGGCATAGTCCAGCAGCTCCACGTCGGTGTGGCGAGGATCGGCCGCAATCTTGAGGTACAGCCGGTTCACCGCCGTTCGGCCCCCTTCGAGTACCTGCATGAAGATGCCACTGCTGCTGCAGTGGCAGAGCAGGCCGGTGATGCCGAGCGCCGGGTTGTTGTCCTTGCACTGGCGCAGGATGCCCAGCAGTGCGTCGTGGTCCACCCCGGGGGCGGTCCGGCTCGCGTACATCAGTCTTACCAACATCAAAGTTTCTCCAAAACAAAGTGTCGCGGCGATCAGCCTGCGTTCTTCTTCGACAGCAGCGACAAGAACTCCCGCCGCAGGTTCGGGTCTTTCAAGAACGCGCCGCGCATCATGCTGTTGGTCATCGCAGTGTCGTTGTCCTTGACGCCGCGCCAGTGCATGCAGAAGTGGTCGGCCTCCATCACGATGGCCAAGCCATCGGGCTTGACCCGCTCTTGCAGCGCGTCGGCCAGCATCACCACCGCCTCTTCCTGAATCTGCGGCCGGCTCATCACCCAGTCGCAGACCCGGGCGTACTTGCTCAGCCCGATCAGGTTGGAGTGCTCGTTGGGCAGGATGCCGATCCAGACCCGGCCCAGGATCGGGCACAAATGGTGCGAACAGGCGCTGCGCACGGTGATCGGGCCGACGATCATCAGCTCGTTCAGGCGCGAGAAGTTGGGGAACTCGGTGACGGCCGGCATCGCCACGTAGCGGCCGCGAAACACCTCTTCGACAAACATCTTGGCCACCCTTTTGGCGGTCTCGCGGGTGTTGTGGTCGCTGGCGGTGTCGATCACCAGCGCCTCGAGCACTTTTTGCAGATTGGCCTGCACCTCGGCCTTGATCTCGGTCAACTCACCGGGGAGCACATGCTCGGATATGTTGTCGTTGGCGTGGTAGCGGGCCTTGGCCTGCACCAGCCGGTAGCGGATGCGCTCGCTGGCTGGCAGGGCGGCCAGCTCGGCTTCGCTGCGAAAGAGGGTGTGGGTGTCCGACATGGCGGTGAAGTGTGGCCGGTTCTGGCCTGAAATGGCCGGTGACGGTTCAAAGATCTGATAAGTCCGGGATTGTGCCGGCCGCGCCAAGTCGGTGCAGGTCAGGGGATAGACTGATCTGATGCCGATGCACGAGGTCTCGCCGCCGCTGTCCCGTCTGCTCGGCCAGACTGCCGATGCGGTGGCGGCGGTGCGCGCCGGCCGCTCGCTCACCGAGATCCTGGCGGCCTGCCCGGCTGAATTGCGTGGCGGCGCCCAGGCGCTGAGCTTTCAGGTGCTGCGCACGCTGGGCGGTGCCGAGGCGGCGCTGGCGCTGATGGCGCCCAAAGTGCCGCCGCCCGCGGTCTCGTCACTGCTGGTCACGGCGCTGGCCTTGCTCTGGCCTGGCGACGAGCCGCCGCCCTACGCAGAGCACACCTTGGTGGACCAGGCCGTCACCGCCGCCCGGGTGCGCACACCGGCAGCGGCCAACTTTGTCAACGCGGTGCTGCGCCGGTTTCTGCGCGAGCGCACTGCGCTGGTGGCCCAGGCCCGGCACAGCCCTGTGGGCGCACACAACCACCCGCTGTGGTGGACAGAGCGGGTGCGGCAAGACTGGCCGGCGCAGTGGGTTGCGCTGCTGGCCGCAGCCAACCAGCATCCGCCGATGGCGCTGCGGGTCAATGCCCGGCGCGGCGATGCTGCCGCCTACCTGCAGCGCCTGGCGTCGGTCGGCCGCCCGGCCAGCGTCCCCCCCGATGCCTTGATCGGCGGCCAGGCCGTGGTGCTGGCCGCCCCCTGTGCCGTGACCGCCTTGCCTGGCTTTGCCGAGGGTGAGGTATCGGTTCAGGATTTGTCGGCCCAGCGTGCGGCGCCGCTGCTGCTGGGCGGCGGCGCGAACGTGGGTGGCATAGGCATCCCACCCCTGCGCCCCGGCGCCCGGGTGCTGGACGCCTGCGCCGCGCCCGGCGGCAAGACCGCGCAGTTGCTGGAACTGGCCGATATCAACCTGCTCGCGCTCGACAGCGACGCCCGCCGCCTGGTCCGGGTGCAGGACACCCTGACCCGGCTGCGCCTGCCTGCGCCGGGCAGCAGCGTCGAACTGCAGGCCGCCGATGCGCGCCAGCCCCGCCAATGGTGGGACGGCGAGCCCTTTGATGCGATCTTGCTGGACGCGCCCTGCACCGCCTCGGGCATCGTGCGGCGCCATCCCGATGTGCGCTGGCTGCGCCGGCCCGACGACATCAGCGCGCTGGCCAAGATCCAGCGCGAGTTGCTGGACGCGCTGTGGCCGCTGCTGGCGCCCGGTGGGCGGCTGCTGTATGCCACTTGCTCGATCTTCAAGGCCGAGGGCCAGCAACAGATCGACGCTTTTTTGCAACGCCACGCCAGCGAGCAACCTCGGCTGGACCCGGCGTCCCCCGGACACCTGCTGTGCTTGCCGGACAATCCAGGCATTCCGGTTGGCCAGTCTCCCAGCAACTCCGCCGGCGACGGCTTCTACTTCGCACTGATCCACAAAACCTGATTCCTGCCACCGATGCGCCGCGTGTCTCTGCATTTATCGCTGCTGCGCATGCTCTGCTGGGTCAGGAGTGGCTTGGGCTGGCGGCCAGGGGAGGCGGGGCCGCTGGTCAGGCCGTTGCTGGCGCTGCTGCTGGCCTTGCCGCTGGTGTTGCTGCCCCTGCCAGCGCAGGCCCAAAACGTCGAACTCAAATCACTCAAGCTCGAACGCCGTGACGGCGAGCTGACGCTCGAGTTCAACACCCGGCTCATCCTGGGCCCGGCGATCGAGGACGCGCTGCAACGCGGCGTGCCGATGTACTTCGTCGCCGGCACGGTGGTCTACCGCAACCGCTGGTACTGGCGCGACGAGCGTGTCACCCGGGTCAGCCGCAGCTGGCGCCTGGCGTTTCAGCCCCTCACCGGCAGTTGGCGCGTCAGCCAGGTGGGTGGGCTGTCGCAAAGCTATGCCACCCTGGCCGAGGCGCTGGCGCCGCTCACCCGGGTCAGCGGCTGGCGCTTGCTGGAGGGTGAGAAGCTCGAAGCTGGCGAGCGCTACTACGTCGATTTCAACTTCCACCTCGACAACACCCAGTTGCCGCAGCCCATGCAGATTGATCTGGGCGGCGACTGGAAGCTCAGCGTCGAGCGCACCCTGCGCATTGAGTGACGCGGTGAGCAGCGGCGGCGGCATGAGCAAAGCGGCGCGCTGGGGCTGGCTGGTGGCGAGCGTGGCGGTGCTGGGAGCGTCGCTGGTGCTGGCCTTTGTGCTGGCGCTGTCGACCCGCGGCGGCTTGGCCGAGCGCCACTTTGTCTGGCTGTTCTGGGTCAACGTGGCGGTGGCCGTGGCCCTGGCACTGGTGATAGGGCTGGCGGGGGTTCGGCTGGTGACGCGCTTGCGGCACGGCAAGTTCGGCAGCCGCCTGCTGGCCAAGCTGGCGGCGATTTTTGCGCTGGTAGGCGTGGTGCCCGGGTTGCTGATCTACGGCGTGTCCTACCAGTTTGTGACCCGCAGCATCGACACCTGGTTCGACGTGCAGGTGGCCGGCGCGCTCGACGCCGGCCTGGCGTTGGGCCGGGGCACGCTGGACGCTGCCGTTGCCGACCTCGCCGCCAAGGCCAGAACCGCCGCCGAGCGGCTGGCCGACGAGCGCCTGCAGGCGCCGCGCACCAGCAACAGCCGCAACAGCGACACCCGCGCCGGCGAGCCCGACATCGCCGAGCCGCGCCCGGCCATCGGCCCGCTCGCGCTCGAACGCATCCGCTCGCAGCTTGACCTGCGCGACGCCGTGATGCTGGGCGCCAACGGCCAGGTGCTGGCCAGTGCCGGCGGCAGCAACGCCGAGCTGATGCCCGAGCGGCCCGCCGCTGCACTGCTGCGTCAGGTGCGCCTGCAGCGCAGCGTGAGCATGCTCGAAGGCCTGGACGACGAGCCCGCGCCCGGCGCCCGGCCCAGCGCCCGGGTGCGCGCCATTGCCCTGGTGCCCAACACCGACATCAAGCTGGCAGCGGCTGCACAAGAGCGCTTCCTGATGCTGGTGCAACCGGTGCCTGACGCCCTGGTGACCAATGCGCTGGCGGTGCAGGCCGCCTACCGCGAGTACCAGCAGCGGGCCTTGGCCCGTGACGGCCTGCGCCGCATGTACATCGGCACGCTCACCCTGGCCTTGGTGCTGGCGGTTTTTGGCGCACTGCTGCTGGCGGTGATGCTGGGCAACCAGATCGTGCGCCCGCTGCTGCTGGTGGCCGACGGCGTGCGCCAGGTGGCCGAGGGCGACCTGACCGCCAAACCGATTTTTGCCTCACGCGACGAGCTGGGTGGCCTGACACGCTCGTTTGCCCAGATGACCGAGCAGTTGTCGGATGCGCGGGCCCAGGTCCAGCGCGGCGTGGCCCAGCTGGAGGGCGCACGCACCCGGCTGCAGACCATCCTCGACAGCCTGTCGGCCGGCGTCATCGTGTTCGACAAACGCGGCCTGATCGACACCGTCAACCCGGGTGCCACCCGCATCCTGCGCCAGCCCTTGAGTGCCTACCGGGGCCGCAAACTCGACGAGGTGCCCGGCATGGCTGAATTTTCGGCTGCGGTCTGGCAGCGCAGCGAACTGCACCGCACCAGCCCCGAAGACGGTGAGCGCGACCACTGGCAAGACGCCTTCGAGCTGCAACTCGGCAAGGGCGACACGCTCAACCTGCTGCTGCGGGGCGCCACCTTGCCGGGCGAGGCCCGCTTGCTGGTGTTTGACGACATCACCGAGGTGGTCTCGGGCCAACGCAGCGTGGCCTGGGCCGAGGTGGCGCGCCGGCTGGCCCACGAGATCAAGAACCCGCTCACGCCGATCCAGCTGTCGGCCGAGCGGCTGGAACACAAGCTCGCCGCCAAGATGGCCGAGCCCGACCGGGCCATGCTCAGCCGCTCGGTGGCCACCATCGTGGCCCAGGTCCAGGCCATGAAACAGCTGGTCGACGAGTTTCGGAACTACGCCCGCCTGCCGGCCGCTCGCCTGACCCCGCTCAACCTGAACGCGCTGGTGGTCGAGGTGCTGGGCCTGTACGCCTTGGCCCAGGAACAAGGCCAGCTGCAAGCCCTGCTGGCCGACCCGCTGCCGGCGATCGAAGGCGACGCCACCCAGCTGCGCCAGGTCATTCACAATCTGGTGCAAAACGCGCTGGACGCGGTGGCCGACCGACCCGACGGCCTGGTGCAAGTGATCACCGAGGCCGCCCGCACCGACAGCGGCGAGCTGCGCGCGGTGCGCCTCAGGGTCAGCGACAATGGAGACGGATTTGGCGACAAAGTGCTCAAGCGTGCGTTTGAGCCCTACGTCACCACCAAGTCCAAGGGCACAGGGCTGGGGTTGGCGGTGGTCAAGAAGATTGCCGACGAACACGGTGCACGGGTGCGCATCGTCAACCGGCGCCAGCCGGCCGCCGCCGACTCACCCGCTGGCAGCGAGCCCGATGGCCCGGTGCTGGGTGCCCAGGTCTCGCTGTCGTTTTCCAGATTTGCCGTTGCCCCTGCTGCAATGCCCGCCCTTACCACCGCCACCGCCACCGCCACCACCACCGCCACCGCCACCGACATGCTGGCAGCCGCCCGCACCCTAGACCCCACCCCAGTTGCAGCCGCCGTTGCTGCGCCGGGGCAGTGAGCACGCATGGCAACGATTCTTGTGGTTGATGACGAACTGGGCATCCGTGGCCTGCTCTCGGAGATCCTGTCCGACGAAGGTCACACCATCGAGTTGGCCGAAAACGCCGCCCAGGCCCGCCTGGCACGCGAACGCGTGCGGCCCGACCTGGTACTGCTCGACATCTGGATGCCCGACGTGGACGGCATCACCCTGCTCAAGGAGTGGGGCGCCGCTGGCCAGCTCAGCATGCCGGTGATCATGATGAGCGGTCACGGCACCATCGACACCGCCGTCGAAGCCACCAAGTACGGCGCCACCGCTTTTCTCGAAAAACCGATCACCTTGCAAAAACTGCTGCGTGCAGTCGAGCAAGCCCTGGTTCGGCCCGCACCCCGGCTGGCCCTGGCCGCGCTAGCCGGCAGCGGCAGCGGCAGCGCCGGGCCCCAGCCGCAACGCGGCGATGGGTCGGCTGCCGCCCCGGCCGACGATGGGTTGGGCGCGGCAGCCCCTGCCGCGCCGCAAGGCCCACAAGCCGAGCAAAGCTTTGACCTCGACCGCCCGCTGCGCGAGGCGAGGGATGCGTTCGAGAAGAGCTACTTCGAGTTCCACCTCGCCAAAGAGAACGGCTCGATGACCCGCGTAGCAGACAAGACAGGGCTCGAGCGCACCCACCTCTACCGCAAACTCAAGCAACTCGGGGTTGACCTGGCACGCAGCAAGCGCGGCGGCTTGTAGGCCGGGGCCGGGTCTGCGAGCAGGGTTCGAGCGGCAGATTTCGGGCTACAATATTTGGCTGTTGGCCTGGTAGCTCAGTTGGTAGAGCAGCGGATTGAAAATCCGCGTGTCGGTGGTTCGATTCCGCCCCAGGCCACCAAAATTCAAGAACGGAATCAACGGGTTAGCGGTTTTTGCCTCCGACCCGTTTTCAATTTCATTCTTTGAGGGGCGCTCATACCTGCGCTGTACCGCCCGGAGCTTCTGGATGCGCTGTGGTCCCGGTGCCGGGATGTGGCCGGTGGCTGACACATGGCGCCGGCCGTGGGTAACAGCCCAAGTCTCGCTGCGGACTTAGCCGGTCTGACAAACTTGCTGGACTGGTCAGACCTATGCTCGGTACGGAGCGCCGCTGCCGTGCTGGCCGCTGAACGATAGTTGTAGGTCTACTTTGTGTTTCGCCCAGAGTGCATGCACGGTGCGACGCCGGGTCGCAAATCTTCGTCTGCTTCGACCGTGGGCATCGGACCGACAAGGCGGGCGTGGCGTTTAAGCCCGATCCCGCGGCGAGCAGCCGACCGACCGGCATGCCGACGTGAAGATTCGAGGCATACACCTCGTCGACGTTCTGCTGCTGGCGCTGCCGCCACATCGCGAGCCGGGTGTACCGAAGCAGTGCCGTCCCGTGCCTCATGACGAGGATCGGTTGCCGCTACTCTTGAGGGCGAGGTTGGAGCGCATTCGCGGATGCTGCGGCCTGTTCGAGGTGAGGGCGACTGCTTGGCGTATGTTCGGCACATCCGAGCGACGCATCGTTCACAATTGCGCGTCCGGCGCCGCCGGGTGGTGAGTCTGAGGACACTCGGGTGGCAGATCTCGGACAACAGTTCACAGTGCGGATGCTGAGTCTCCTTGGAATAGTGGCGTCCCTGCTGTACAAAGTATAGTATCGTGGCAGTGTTCGGGCAGTCGAATCCGGCGTTGCAGCAAGCCATACGTGCGTTGGTTAGGGCGGGCACTCACCACGTCAAGATCACCACCCACGCTTCACATGCCATGGACGATGATGGCTTTGACTATGCCGATGTGCTGGAGTGCCTCCGAAAGGGTGTGGTCTATGGCCCTGAGATCCAGAACAACCAGTTGCGAGCTAATGTTGTGCACCGCGGCGTGCGCATCAGGGTGGCCGTCGGTGGCCTGGATGATGTGAACGGCAATTGGGCCCTTCTCGGGACAGTGGTGGTGGTAACAGTCATGGAGACATCGTGATCCTTCGGAGGGCGCATGGGTTTGGTGGCATCGATGTGTACCTGCGCGGCGGGATGCACGTCGAAGGCGTGGGCGACGAGGAAACCGTGGCGTATGACGACCTTGACGGGTTGTGCGCCGCTTTGGGCCGGGCCATTGCCCTGCGAGATAGCGATATGAGCGGTGCTGAAGCCCGCTACCTTCGTAAACGCCTCGACATGAGCCAGGCCGACCTTGGCGCCATTGGAGGCAAGAGCGAACAGGCTGCCGCCAAATGGGAGAAGGGTCGGCTGCCCATGCCAAAAGCGGAGGCCAACCTGCTGCGTCTGCGCTGGCTACAGTGCTATTCGCCTACTGAAGTGAATATCGCCATCATCCGCTTTACCGACTCGCATCGGTGCCTGCCACAGCGGCCCTATGCATTTGGCTACCACTCCGGCCAGTGGTCCGAGCTACCTCAGGCGGTCAAAGCCTCCGTCGCTCCCAAACTTGATGCGTTTCCTGACGAGCCATTGCTGGTATCCACGTCGGCGCAAGAAGGCGCCACCTACGCCGCGCCAGGTATTCGCGAAATTCGCGTTCTAGGTATCAAGGCGATCATTGCTGCCGGCACTGCACCCCAAATCTACCGAGCACTCGCATGAGCGACTTGCCACCCAAACCTGACCATGAACTCGACTGGCCCGAACTGGCGGCTGCTATTTTTGCTGCCAAGGGCATCCACGAAGGGCTTTGGCGCATCGCCGTGAAGCTGCGATTTGCTGGTCTGACCACCAACTGGGGCGAGCTTGACGGCTCGATAATAACGTCGCCAACTGGCATGGTCGGCTTTGAAGGCATCGCCTTGTTTAAGGCGGAAGAGCCTGGAGCTATGGTCTTTTGCGCCGGCGAGGCTACCGATTCGACTGTTGTCGCAGCCAAGTCGTCGAAAAAGGCCGCGCCCAGGAAGCGGACACGCCAGGTCCCGGCGAAGACCTAAAGGTCCCAGCCCCACGTTCATAGCGTTGCCCGCTCGGGAGGCACGTCTTGCGCCCAAGCCACATCGGCACCAGCAGCGGTGGGCTGACGCCCTGGGCGAGCCCTAGCTGCGGGGATGGAAAATCGAAGGTTGGTCGGTTGCGGCTGCAACTTTTGACAGACCGAGTCTGGCAACTGTTTGTAGTTCGCGTTCGCGGCTAAGCGAACCAGCAAGTCGACTTCGATGTCTTGGTGCTGGGCGGCCATCAGCCGTTGACGTTTTCCGGGGTCCAGGCGCCGCCATCCTGCGACGCGAAAATGGCCGCGTCCAGCATGCACGGGTAGATACCTGCCGCCTTGCAAAGCGCAATGACCCCATCCGACACGAAGTCGTAGTAGGCGGGCTCAGCCAACGTCCTTGCGTTCAGGTGAATCGGAAAGCCGAACAGGTTGAGCCAATTGGTCACCCTGCTGTCGATTGGAATTTCGTAGCGCGTCAAGCCCAACGACTGCAACACATTGCGCGACTGCTTTGGGCCGAAGCCCACGAATTCCATCAACACGCTGGCTGCCGCCCTTTCCCGGTTCGGCGACGCCGGCAACTGGGTCAGTTTGTTGCAGGCTGCCAGGACCGCGGCACCCTCGTCGATGAGAAGGCGCGCCACGTTGCGGGCCATCTCAGCGCCAATCTTGTCCGCAAACCGGATGCCTCCAGCCTTGCGCAGCGTCGCCGAGATCAATCCGCCAGGGTCAACGGCTGCCCTGACACTGCCCAGTTTCAGTGGGTGGGGTTTCATGCGCGTGAAGGTGGCGACAGCGCTTCCAGGCCCTGATCGCTGCACAGTGGTCAACCGTGCGCTCAACATCTGGAACCACAACTCATGGACGGTCACGTCGGACCG
>JANYKR010000232.1 GCA_025358155.1 Betaproteobacteria bacterium | reverse complement strand
CGTTGCCGAACAGGGTTCGGCACTGATAGAACAATCTCAGGGCCGGTTTTCGCCGGTCACTTTGGTTTGACAAGCTACAGGTATTCATCCAGGCCAGGCGGAGTATGTGACGGATCGAAGTCCTTCAGGCCCGCACCCAGGGCATTCCGCAAGCTCTCAAGGGCCAGGTGAATCCCGGCCCGCTCCACCAGGTCCGCAAGCGCTGCAACGCCCGGTCCCGTGTCATACAGCGTCGGGAGTGGGAAGCCGTGTTCATAGCGCAGGTGAAGAAAACCCATGACGGCGAACCGGAGCGCATGCTTTCGCCTCGGGCCGGGCAGTTCATAGGCTACGCGGCGGGCACTGTCGGCAAGGGCACGGATACGCCAGATCGTCGCCTTGTACGAACACTGCAGACTCTCGGCCATGCTGTCCGGGTGCGGCCAGCCGTCCGCGCCCATGATCGGCGGCGGGGGCCGGTCGTGCAGTTCCTCAAGGTCGGTTTGCAGCGTTCCTGTGTCGTCCAGATAGTCGGCCAGCTCGACCAGCCGGCCCGCCAGGGCCTCCGCTTCTCGCCGCTTCGGTGTCGGGTTCCACCCGGCATCCTTTATCGCCCGTACACGCTCGGCCAGCCTGGCGATGCAGTCCGTGTACGCGGTCAGATCAGCCGGTGCCAAGTGCACCGGCTCGGCCTTCACGTGGCGCCCTTGCTTCATCACCGCACCCCCTCGAATGCGCCCCCATGAAAGCGCCGCACCGGCCGGGGGAGGGGCCCGGCGTTCGCCCCGGGGGATCAGCCCGGGGCTAGGTGCGGCGCAGCCATCATCCCACCATCGGCCAGCGTCGGCGTGCGGCAGCCCAGGGCATCAGCAGCAGCCCGGCCCGGCAGGGGGGGCGGCACGGGAACTCCTTCGCGCTGCACTTCGGCTGCGGGGGTATCACCAGGGCCAGCGGGTGCAGGACGGCACCTGTCGGCCTGACCGGCATGCGCCGCTGCGGCTGGGTCGGGGCGGAAGGGCAGGCAGGATCAGAGAACAGAGATAGAGATTCCGCACTTTTTCCGCACTCTTTCCGCACTCACCACCAGCCCGCAAACCCGCATGGATGCTGGGTTTCCGCACTTCCGCACTTTCCGCACCGGGTGCGGCGCGGGCGCCTCGATCAAGCGCCGCGTGAGTCGGCGCCCCACTCGCTCGACTGCGATGCATCGATTACGTCGCGCAGGCTGGCGGCCATGTGGCGCACGAATGCCTGCCGGGCCACCCCGCCTGACGGGATCACCAGCCGGCCGAAGGGCACCCCAGCGGCGGCCACTGGCGCCGGCTTCGGCTGTGGTGCTGGCGGGCCTTCCTGCGCAGCGATCCCGGCCCGCTGGCCCGCCTCGCGCAGCCCGCGCAGCCATTGCGCTTTCTGGTGGTAGGTGGGCCATGCAGCGGCCGGCACCGCTTCGGCATCGGCGACCCTGCAGCGCAGGCCCTCGGCCGTGGTCCAGTACCTCAGTGGGGGGCTGGCGACAGCGCCGGCCACTTTCTCGCTCAGCCAGCCCGCCAGGGGGCCGGCCGGGCTGCCTGCAGCCCACATGCCACGGGCGGCATAGAACCCTTGCATTGCAGGCGACAACGCGATGTGGGGCGTTCCGGCGCCGCTCATGCTGCCACCTTGCGGCCGAAGGCCACCACCCGGCCGCCCTTGCGGCCTTCCAGGTAGTCGGCCCACCACTGCATCAGGCGGGCGCGGTCGTCCAGGTAGGTGGCGCGGTGGTAGGCGGCCCGCACCTCGTTGCGCTCCACGTGGGCAAGCTGTCGCTCGATCACGTCACCGTCGTGCCCGCACTCGTTCGCCACGGTGGAGAACAGCGCCCGGAAGCCGTGTGCCGAGTGCTCGCCCTTGTAGCCCATGCGGGCAAGCGCACTGTTCAGGGTGTTTTCGCTCAGGGGCTTGCCGGGGTAGAAGGGCGAAGGGAACACCAGCTCGGCGCCGCCGCTGATCGCCTTCATGTCGGCCAGCACCGCCAGGGCAGCGGTGGACAGGTGCACCACGTGCGGCGCCTTCATCTTCATACGCTCGGCCGGGATGCGCCACTGCGCCGCCTCGGTGTCGATCTCGGCCCAACGGGCGCCGCGCAGCTCGCCGGGGCGAACGGCTGTCAGCATCAGCAGCCGTAACGCGGCCTTCGTCGTCGGGTCGCCTTCGTAGGTGTTGCGTCCCATGTGATCATGTACC
>JANYKR010000222.1 GCA_025358155.1 Betaproteobacteria bacterium | reverse complement strand
AGCCGGACGGAGAACAGTCCCGGCGGACTGTTCTCCGCCTGCGAGGGCCAGCCGGCCTGCAAGCCGGCTGACGCACACCAGCAGCCCGGCGGAGCCGGTTTGTGCGGTGTGTGCTTGACGACACCGTTTGCGCCGACAAGTCCGCCGCGGGCTGGCCGGGCGGCAAACAGTCTGAAACTGCAGCGAGCACGTCACCATGAGCACCACCACCCTTGCCGCCCCGCCACTGGCCGCACCCCGCAAGGCGCTGACCAGCTTCGAGCTGTGGGGCCGCATGCTGGTGCTGCCCTACCTGCTGATCTTTGTGGTGTTTGTGCTGTACCCGGTGGGCTACGGCCTGTGGCTGGCGCGGCACCCGGAGAGCTACGTCAAGCTGTTTGACGACCCGATCTTCTTTCGCACCGCCGTCAATACGCTGGTGTTCCTGGTGGTGGCGATCAACATCAAGATGGTGATCGCGATGGTGCTGTCGGGCTTTTTCATCCAGACACGCTGGTGGATCAAGGCGCTTTCGCTGGTCTTCATCCTGCCCTGGGCACTGCCGTCGATACCGACCATCCTGAGCGTGCGGTTCATGCTCAACCCCGAGTGGGGGGTGATCAACAGCCTGATCTTCCGGCTGACCGGGCTGGACGGCCCGAACTGGCTCAATGACCCGACGCTGGCGCTGACGTTCTCGATGGTCATGCATGTCTGGAAGTCGCTGCCGTTCTGGACCTTGATCCTGATCGCCGGGCGGCTGGCCATCCCGACCGAGCAGTACGAGGCCGCAGCCGTAGACGGTGCCACCAACTGGCAGAAGTTCAAGTTCATCACCTGGCCCAGCATGCGCCAGCTCTACCTCACCTCCACCATCTTGTCGATGATCTGGACGCTGGGCGACTTCAACAGCGTCTACCTGCTGACCGGCGGCGGCCCGGCCGACCTCACCCACGTGCTGGCCACGCTGGGCATCCGCTACCTGCGGCTCGACCAGGTCGACCTGGCGATGGCGTCCATCGTGGTGGCCTTGCCCGCGGTGCTGCCGCTGGTGTATTTCATGATGAAGCGGCTCTCGAAATGACCGGATTGCCACCATGAGCCGAGGCATCACCCTCAAGAAAATCAGCACCGAGGCCAAGTTGCTGCTGATCGGCATCCCGGTGTTCTTGTGGACCATCATCCCGGTCTACCACCTGTTTCTGTTTGCGATCTCGCCCAAGGACATGGCCACCTCGGGTCAGCTCTGGCCGCACCACCCGACGCTGCAGAACTTCGAGTTCGTGTTCTACCAAAAGCACTTCTACCTCGACCACTTCTGGGTGCAGATGGGCAACTCGCTGCTGATTGCGATCTCGGTCGGCGCGATCACGCTGTTTGTGGCCACCACCGCCGCCTTTGCCATCAGCCGGCTCAAGGTCGGCATCGGCCGCTGGGTGATGAACCTGGCGCTGTTCACCTACTTCATCCCGGCGGCCTTTTTGGCGGTACCGATGTACAAGACCATGGGCAACTACGGTCTGCTCAACAACCAGTGGGCGCTGATCCTGGCGATGGTCACGATCGCCTCGCCCTACTGCATCTGGGTGCTCAAGCAGGCGTCCGACAAGCTGCCCTACGAACTCGACGAGGCCGCCCGCATGGACGGTGCCACGCCGCTGCAACTGTTCCGCCTGGTCTACCTGCCGCTGATGGTGCCGTCGATGGTGGCGGTGGGCACCTACTCGCTGCTGCTGGCCTGGAACGAGTACCTCTATGCCTTCTTGCTGCTGTCCAACGACAACAAGGTGACGCTGGCGGTGGCGCTGGGCCACTTTTTGTCGGCCGACGACTCGCCCTGGGAGCTGCTGATGGCCACCGGCCTGATCTACGCACTGCCGCCGGCCGCCATCTACTACACCTTCAAACGCTACATGGTGGGCGGCCTGACCGCCGGCGCCGTCAAGAGCTGACCGAACCGAGAGCCCGAACATGGCAACCGTCACCTTCCGCAACATCCAGAAAGCCTACGGCCCGGTCAAGGTCATCCACGGCATCGGCTTCGACATCGCCGATGGCGAGTTTGTGGTGCTGGTCGGCCCGTCGGGCTGCGGCAAGAGCACGCTGCTGCGCATGCTGGCCGGGCTGGAGGAGATCACCGGCGGCGAGATCCTGATCGACGACAAGGTTGTGAACGACCTTGAATCAAAAGACCGCGACATTGCGATGGTGTTCCAGAGCTACGCGCTCTACCCGCACATGACGGTGCGCGACAACATGGCCTTCAGCCTGAAGCTGCGCAAGGCCGACGCGGCGATGACCGCCGAGCGGGTGGACAACGCAGCGCGCATCCTCAACCTGGGCCCGCTGCTGGACCGCTTCCCGAAGGAGTTGTCGGGCGGCCAGCGCCAGCGCGTGGCGATGGGCCGGGCGATCGTGCGAGACCCCAAGGTGTTCTTGTTCGACGAGCCGCTGTCCAACCTGGACGCCAAACTGCGGGTGGCGATGCGGGCCGAGATCAAGGCCCTGCACCAGCGCCTCAAGACCACCACGGTCTACGTCACCCACGACCAGATCGAGGCCATGACCATGGCCGACCGCATCGTTGTGATGCATGACGGCCTGATCGAGCAGATCGGCACGCCGCTGGACCTGTACGACCACCCGCGCAACCTGTTCGTGGCCCAGTTCATCGGCTCACCGGCGATGAACGTGTTCGAGGGCACGCTGCAGCGCGAGGCCGGCTGCAGCACGGTGGCGGCGCTGTGCGCGTCCTGGCCGTTGGCGGACATGGCCGCCGGGCAAATTGGGCAGAAGGTGAGCTACGGCATCCGACCCGGCGATCTGGTGTTGGCCACCTCGGGCATACCGGCCGAAGTCGTGGTGGTCGAACCCACCGGCGCCGAGACCGAATTGCTGTTGCAGGTGGGCGCCAGTGGCAACACCCAGCAGTTGATCCTGGTGATGCATGGCCGCACCGATGCCCGGCCGGGCCAGACCGTCTACCTCGGCGTGGACGGCAACAAGGCCCATGTGTTCGATGCCAGCAACGGTCAAAGGCTTTGAACCTGTCCGCTGCGCCCCAGCCGCCGCTGCCCGTCGCGGCCCTGCCCGACCCGCCCTTGCAGCTCGTGGTGATGGGCGTCAGCGGCTGTGGCAAGAGCACCATCGGCGCCGCGCTGGCGGCGGCGCTGGGCTTAAATTTCATCGAGGGGGACACCCTGCACCCACCGCGCAACGTCGCGCTGATGGCCGCCGGCACGCCGCTGACCGATGCCGACCGCGCCGGCTGGCTGGGCATCATCGCCGACCGGCTGGCGCAGGCGTACAGCGCCGGCCAGGGCCTGGTGGTGTCGTGCTCGGCCCTGAAGCGCCGCTACCGCGACCAATTGCGGGCCCACTGCCCCGGCCTGCAGCTGCTGCACCTGCGCGGCAGCCGCGAACAGCTGATGCAGCGGCTGCAGGCGCGCAGCGGCCACTACATGCCAGCCTCGCTGCTCGACAGCCAGCTCAACACCCTGGAACTGCCCGCCGCCGACGAGCATGCCCTGTGTTTTGATGTCGGTCTGCCGGCAGCGCAAATCACCGCCGAGGCATCGAGCTTGTTGCACCGGTCGGCCGCTACCCGGGCGCCGCTCCGCGCTCAACGCTTTCCCCGCTCAGCGCCATGATCACTGCCGCCACCTTCCGCCTCGACCAACGCCTCGCCCTGGTCACCGGCTCGTCCTCGGGCATCGGCCTGGCGCTGGCGCGTGGCTTGGGCCAGGCCGGCGCCAGCCTGGTCCTGAATGGCCGCGAATCGGCCAAACTGGAGGCCACCGCCGCGGTTTTGCGCGCCGAGGGCCTGACCGTGTTTTGCCGCGCCTTCGATGTCACCGATGCCGCAGCCAGCGAAGCCGCGGTGGCCGGCATCGAGGCCGACATCGGCGCGATCGACATCCTGGTCAACAACGCCGGGCTGCAGCGCCGCGGTGCTTTTCATGAGTTTGCCCCAGGCGACTGGGCCGACATCATGCGCACCAACGTTGACAGCATGTTCTACGTCGGCCAAGCGGTGGCCAAACGCATGGTGCCGCGCGGCCAGGGCCGCATCATCAACATCTGCTCGGTGCAGAGCGAGCTGGGCCGGCCAGGCATCGCGCCCTACGCGGCCAGCAAAGGCGCGGTCAAGATGCTGACCAAGGGCATGGCGATCGATCTGGGCCCGTTTGGCATCACCGTCAACGGCATCGGCCCGGGCTACTTCAAGACCGAGCTGACCCAGAAGCTGGTGGATGACCCGACGTTTTCAGCCTGGCTGATCAACCGCACCCCCAGCCGACGCTGGGGCGATGTCGAGGACCTGGCACCCGCCGCCGTCTTCCTGGCCAGCGACGCCGGGCGATTTGTCAACGGCCACATCCTCTACGTCGATGGCGGTGTCACGGCCACGCTTTAGGAGCCCCCATTCATGACCCTGCCTGTCGCCAGCTTCACCCAAGTCACGCTGTTGACCGACAGCGACGGCCGCGCCCGTTTCCGTGAATCGCCGATCGCCCTGACCGAAGGCAAACCGCAGGCCCTGCTGTCGCCCCTGCTGCCCAGCGGCGGGTTACAACTGCGCCGCAGCCCGGTCGGGTTCCGCAGCGAGTTCCATTGCACGGGCGACCCGCAATGGGTCTTCATCCTGCGCGGCCAGATGGAGATTGGCCTGCAAGACGGCAGCTCGCGGCTGTTTGGTCCGGGCGAGCACTTCTTCTCGGCCGACACCTTGCCGGCAGGCGCGAGCTTTGATGCCCAGGTGCACGGCCACTGGAGCCGGCAGGTCGGACCGGACCCGCTGGAGACCCTGTTTGTCCGGGCCTGAGCGCGGCATTCGCTGCCCCTTCCAGCGCTTCCCGACCGCCCGATGATCAAGAACGTGCACGGCAACACCGTCGACCTGCTGGGCGAGGACATCGTCAGCGGCCGCTACCCGGTGGGCGTGGCGATCCCGCCCGAGCCGCTACTCTGCGAGGCCTTGGGCGTGTCGCGCACGGTCATCCGCGAGGCGGTCAAGTCGCTGGTGGCCAAGGGCTTGCTGATCACCGGGCCCAAGCTGGGCACCCGGGTGATGCCCGAAGAACACTGGAACTGGTTCGACCCCGATGTGGTGGTCTGGCAGTCCAAGATCGGCTTCACCCGCGAGTTCTTGCGCGATCTGCAAGAGCTGCGCCGGGTGGTCGAACCCGCCGCCGTGCGCCTGGCGGCCGAGCGCGCCACAGCCGCCGACATCACCGACATCGAGGCCGCTTACGTTGGCATGAAAAACGCCATCGACAACGGCGGCGACTACGTCACCCACGACCTGCGGTTTCACCAGGGCCTGCTGCGCGCCTGCCACAACCGCATGGTGATCCAGATGAGCAAGGCGCTGGGCGCACTGCTGCGCACCGCGTTTGAGCTGTCCACCGCCCGGCCCGACGGCCCGGCCAACTCGCTGCCGCTGCACCGGGCCGTGCTGGACGCGGTGATCGCCCGGGCCCCGGTGAGAGCTGAAAAAGCCATCCTGGTACTGATCGACGGCGCAGGTGACGACATCGATGAGGTGCTCAACTCCCGCCGCAAAATGCCCTCGCTGGCGCTGCCGGCAGCGCGCCTCAAGGCGCCCGGTGCCGCGCCGCAGCTCGGCTGATCGGTGCTGCTGCCAACCCACTCCCCTCCTCAGCCCCCAAGCAAAACCATGAACATCCTGATCACCGGCGGCGCCGGATTTGTCGGCACCCGCCTCGCCCGCACACTGTTGCAGCGCGGCTCGTTGGACGGCCGGGCGATTGCCCGCATCGTGCTGGCCGACCAGGCGCCCGCCCAGGCCGACCTGCTGGCCGATAGCCGCGTCGAGGCCAGAGTCGGCCCGCTGCTGGCGCAATGCGAAGGCCTGCGGGACGAAGCCTTTGACGGCGTCTTCCACCTGGCCTCAGCAGTTTCGGGTGAGTGCGAGGCCGATTTCGACCTGGGCCTGCGCAGCAACCTTGACAGCACCCGGGCCTTGCTCGATGCGCTGCGCCACCGCGCCAGCTTGCCCGGCAGCACGGGCGCGCCGGCCACCAAGCTGGTGTTTTCCAGCTCGGTGGCGGTGTTCGGCCCCGACGCCGCGGTGCCCATGCCCCCCATCGTCACCGACACCACCCTGCCCACGCCGCAGACCAGCTACGGCAGCCACAAGCACATCTGCGAGCACCTGGTGGCCGATTACTCCCGCAAGGGCTACATCGACGGCCGCAGCGCCCGGCTGATGACGGTGACGGTGCGGCCGGGCCGGCCGAACGGTGCCGCGTCCTCATTCTTCAGCGGCATCATCCGCGAGCCTCTGGCAGGGCTGGAGTCGGTCTGCCCGGTCGGGCTGGAGGTGGCACACCCGGTGTCCTCGCCCCAGCGCACGGTCGAGGGCCTGATCGCCGTCTACGAGGCCAGCCGCCAGGCCTACGGCGGCCGCACCGCGCTGAACCTGCCGGCGCTCAACGTCACCGTGGCGCAGATGCTGGACGCGCTGGAAGCAGTTGCCGGGCCGGCGGTGCGGGCCCGGGTGCGCTTCGATCGCGATGAACGTATCGCCGCCATCGTCGCCAACTGGCCCACCGGCGCCCGCGCCGACCGCGCCGCCGCGCTCGGCCTGCAACCCGAGGCCAACTTTGCCGACATCATCCGGCAGTACATCGCCGACAGCGGCGCAACGCCCGGCGCCTTGAAGGGCCTGGCATGAACGCGATCGACCTCAAAGGCCGGATCGCAGTGATCACCGGCGGCGCGCAAGGCATCGGCATGGCCACCGCGCAGCGGTTTCTCGCGTCGGGTGCCAGCGTGGTGCTGTGGGACCGGGACGCTGCCCGCCTGGCCCAGGCGGTGTCTGAACTTGCGGCGGCCGGGCCCTGCAGCGGGCAGACCGTTGAGCTGACCGACGAGGCCAGTGTGGCGGCCGCCACCGCAGCCACGCTGGCACGCCACGGCCGCATCGACATCCTGGTCAACAACGCCGGCATCACCGGCGGCAACGCGCCGACCTGGCAGTTGTCGCCCGCCGTGTGGCGCCAGGTGGTCGAGGTGAACCTGATCGCGCCTTTCCTGACCTGCCGTGCGGTGGTGCCGCAGATGATCGCCCAGGGCTATGGCCGTATCGTCAACATCGCCTCGGTCGCTGGCAAGGAGGGCAATCCGACGGCCTCGCACTACAGCGCCAGCAAAGCCGGCCTGATCGGCCTGACCAAATCGCTGGGCAAGGAGCTGGCGACCCAGGGTGTGCTGGTCAACGCGGTGGCGCCGGCGGCGGCACGCACTGCCATCTTCGACCAGATGGCGCCTGAGCACATCGCCTACATGCTGGGCAAGATACCGATGGGCCGGCTGGTCGACGTGACTGAAATAGCCGGCATGGTGGCCTGGCTGGCGTCTGAGGACTGCAGCTTCTCGACCGGCGCGGTGTTTGACCTGTCCGGCGGTCGGGCAACTTACTGAGGGTCTGGGCATCACAGCACTTTTGGCTTGCACGCACTAACTGTTTGCCCTGATTCCGGCCGCCCCCTACAGTGCCGATACTGCGCCGTAGCGCCCTGCTGATCAACCGCCCGTCCAAGCCCGCACGCGCCGCCCTTCCACGCAGCGCGCTCGCTTCAACCTTTTTTGAGTACCCCGAATGGCCAGTGTCACGATTGAGTCGGTCAAGAAGAGTTTTGGCAATGTCGCCATCCTGCACGGAGTCGACATCGACATTGCCGATGGCTCGTTCACGGTGCTGGTCGGGCCATCGGGCTGTGGCAAGTCCACCCTGCTGCGCATGATCGCGGGGCTCGAGCAGATCAACGGCGGTGAAATCCGCATTGGCGACCGGCGGGTCAACGACCTGCAGCCCAAAGAACGCGACATCGCGATGGTGTTCCAGAACTACGCCCTGTACCCGCACATGACGGTGCGCGAGAACATGGCGTTTTCACTGCTGCTGGCCAAGAACAGCCCGGCCGAGATTGAGGCCAAGGTCGGCAGTGCGGCCGAGATTTTGGCGCTGGGCAGCCTGCTCGACCGCTACCCGCGCCAGCTCTCGGGCGGCCAGCGCCAGCGGGTGGCGATGGGGCGCGCCATCGTGCGCGATCCGCAGGTCTTCTTGTTCGACGAGCCGCTGTCCAACCTCGACGCCAAGCTGCGGGTGGCGATGCGCGGCGAGATCAAGGAGCTGCACCAGCGCCTCAAGACCACCTCGATCTACGTCACCCACGACCAGATCGAGGCCATGACCATGGGCGACAAGATCGTGGTGATGCGCGACGGTCGGATCGAGCAGACCGGCAGCCCGTTGGAGCTTTACGACCACCCGGCCAACCAGTTTGTCGCCGGCTTCATCGGCTCACCGGCGATGAACTTTCTGCCCGGCACGCTGCGCCGCGCTGGCGGGCAGTCCAGCGTCGAGTTGACGGATGGCACCACGCTGGCAGCACCGGTGCATGCGGCGGGCCAGGACGGCCAGGCCGTCATTTACGGTACCCGGCCGGAGCATTTGTCGCTGGCCGACACGGGCGGCATCCCGGCCCGGGTGGTGGTGATGGAGCCCACCGGGATGGACACTTTTGTGGCCTGCCGCCATGAAGGTGTGGACTTGTCGGCCGTGTTCCGCGAGCGCCATGACTTTGCCCCCGGCAGCCTGATCCGGCTGCAGCCCGACCTGCAGCGCGCCCACTTGTTTGACGCCGGCAGCGGCCAGCTTCTGGCGGCCTGAGACTTGGCTTTTATCCCCCCCGTTCCCTCAACACCCAGGAGACACCGCATGAATGACGTCAATCGCCGTAAATTTCTAGAAGGCTCGGCCGGCATGGTCGCTGGCGCCAGCGCCGTGGGCGGCAGCACCCTGCTGGGCGCCCCGGCCCTGGCCCAAAGCCTCGCTTTCAAGCCTGAAAAAGGCGCCAAGCTGCGGGTGCTGCGCTGGAGCCGGTTTGTGCAGGGCGACATCGACGCCTACATGGTCAACGTCAAGAAGTTCATCGAGAAAACCGGCGTCGAGGTGCGGGTCGACAACGAGGGCTGGGAAGACGTGCGGCCCAAAGCCGCCGTTGCGGCCAACACCGGCGCCGGCCCCGACATCATCCTGGGGACCAACGACGACGCCAACCTCTACCCCGACAAGCTGCTCGACGTGACCGACCTGGCCGAGTACCTGGGCAAGAAGTACGGCGGCTGGTACCCGGCCTGCGAAGCCTACCTGCGCCCGGACGGCAAGAAATGGATCGGCATTGCGCTGGGCGCCGCCGGCTCGTACATGGTCTACCGCCAGAGCCAGCTCAAGGCAGCCGGCTTCGAGACCTTCCCGAAGGACACCACCAGCTTTCTGGCCATGCTCAAGGCATTGAAAGAAAAAGGCACCCCCGGCGGCATGGCGCTGGGCAATGCCACCGGCGACGGTCTGTGGACCAACTGGCTGATCTGGTCGCATGGCGGCCAGCTGGTGGACAAGACCAACAAGGTCATCATCGACAGTGCCGAGACCCTCAAGGCCCTGGAGTACGCCAAGGAGATGTACGCCACCTTCATCCCCGGCACCTTGTCCTGGCTCGACCCCAATAACAACAAGGCCTTTCTGGACAGCCAGATCAGCGTCACCAACAACGGCATCTCGATCTACTACGCCGCCAAGAATTCGACCGACCCCAAGGTGCATGACCTCGCCGCCGACATCAACCACGCGCCGTTTCCGGTCGGGCCGGTGGGTGTACCCACCGAGTCGCATCTGTTCTTCAACCAGATGGTGATGAAGTACACCAAGTACCCGAACGCGGCCAAGGAGTTTTTGCGCTTCATGATGGAACAAGAGCAGTTTGAGCCGTGGCTGACCGGTGCCTCGGGCTATATCGCGCAGCCGCTGCGGGCCTACGAAAAGGCCTCGATCTGGACCGCTGACCCCAAAAACACCCCCTACAGCGGTGGCGTCAAGAACATGCGCCCGGCCGGCTACGCGGGCAGGCTGGGCTATGCCTCGGCCGGTGCGGGGGCCGACTTCATCGTGGTCAACATGGTGGCCGAGGCTGCCAGCGGCGCCAAGACCCCCAAGGAAGCTGCCGAGCGCGCCCAGAAGCGGGCCGAGCGGTACTACAAAGTCTGATGGATTTTGGTCTGGCGTCGGCGCAAGCCGCCGTCGCCAGGCTGCATCCGGTGACCCCTGAATCCGCTGTTTCCGCCCCCCGCACCTTGATCGGCCACCATGTTTGAGAAACTTCAAAACAGTCGCAATGCGCTCGGCTGGACGTTCATGCTGCCCGCCGCCGTGCTGCTGCTGCTGTTTTTGACCTACCCGCTGGGTCTGGGCACCTGGCTCGGGTTTACCGATGCCAAAGTGGGCCGCCCCGGTGAGTGGGTCGGGTTCGAGAACTTTGCCTACCTGGTGGGCGACAGCGTCACCCAGCTGGCCTTGTTCAACACCTTGTTCTACACCATCGTCGCCAGCGTGTTCAAGTTTGCGCTCGGTTTGTGGCTGGCCATCCTGCTGAACAAGAACCTGCCCTTCAAGAGCTTTTTCAGGGCGGTGGTGCTGCTGCCCTGGATCGTGCCGACGGCCTTGTCGGCGATTGCCTTCTGGTGGCTCTACGACGCGCAGTTTTCGGTCCTCAGCTGGGTGCTGGTCAAGCTGGGCTGGATCGACAACTACATCGACTTTCTGGGCAACCCCTGGAACGCCCGTTTCTCGACCATCGCCGCCAACATCTGGCGCGGTGTGCCGTTTGTGGCGATCTCGCTGCTGGCGGGTTTGCAGACAATCTCGCCCTCGTACTACGAGGCTTCGGCGATTGATGGGGCCACGCCCTGGCAGCAGTTCCGCCATGTCACGCTGCCGCTGCTCACCCCGATCATCGCGGTGGTGATGACGTTTTCGGTGCTGTTCACCTTCACCGACTTCCAGCTGATCTACGTGCTCACCCGCGGCGGGCCGCTCAACGCCACCCACCTGATGGCCACGCTGTCGTTCCAGCGCGCGATCTCGGGCGGGGCGCTGGGCGAAGGTGCCGCTCTGGCCACCTTGATGGTGCCGTTTTTGCTGGGCGCGATCATGTTCAGCTACTTTGGTCTGCAGCGCCGCGCCTGGCAACAAGGGGGCGACAAGTGATCGACGACACCAGCCGCAACAACACCCCCAGCAACGGCAAGAACAACGATGCCGCCCAGGGCATGGACTACCTGCAGTCGCTGCCGCGCCGGTGGGTGACCACCTACATCCCGATCTGCATCTTTGTCTTTGTGCTGCTGTTCCCGTTCTACTGGATGGTCATCACCTCGTTCAAGCCGAACGAAGAGTTGCTGGCCCGCGACGGCAACCCGTTCTGGGTGATCCGGCCCACCCTGGCGCACTTCGAGAAGTTGCTGTTCCACACCGCCTACCCAGAGTGGCTGTGGAACACGGTGGTGATCTCGGTGGTCTCGACCGGCATCTCGCTGGTGGCCTCGGTGCTGGCGGCCTACGCGATCGAGCGCTTGCGCTTTCAGGGCGCCAAGGTGGCAGGCGGCGCGATTTTTCTGGCCTATCTGGTGCCGCCGTCGATCCTGTTCATCCCGTTGGCGGCGATCATCTTCCAGCTCGGTTTGTTCGACAGCCGCTGGGCCTTGATCCTGTCGTACCCGACCTTCCTGATCCCGTTTTCAACCTGGTTGCTGATGAGCTACTTCAGGTCGATCCCCTACGAGCTGGAGGAGTGCGCGCTGATCGACGGCGCCAGCCGCTGGCAGATCCTGATCAAGATCGTGTTGCCGCTGGCGGTGCCGGGCCTGATCTCGGCCGGCATCTTTGCCTTCACCCTGAGCTGGAACGAGTTCATCTACGCCCTGACTTTCATCTCGTCCTCAGAGAACAAGACGGTACCGGTGGGGGTGGTGACTGAACTGGTCGAGGGCGATGTCTACCACTGGGGCTCGCTGATGGCCGGCGCCCTGCTCGGCTCGCTGCCGGTGGCCTTCATCTACTCGTTTTTTGTCGAGCACTACGTCTCGGGCATGACCGGGTCGGTGAAGGAGTAAAGGCGCTCTCAGGCGTAGCGCTGGCGTGCCAGCGCCGCGCCCTGAGCCAGCGCCGCCAGCTTGGCCTCAGCCACCGCCCGCGACATCGGCGCCAGGCCGCAGTTGGTGCAGGCGATCAGCCGGTCTCGCGGCACAAACTGCAGCGCCCGGCCGATGGTGTCGGCCACCTCCTCGGCGGTCTCGATCTGGTCGCTGGCGACGTCGATCACCCCGACCATCACGTCCTTGCCCTTGAGCAAGGCCATCAGCTCGGCCGGCACCTGCGAGTGAATGCACTCCAGGCTGACCTGGTCGATCGAGCTGGCGGCCAGCGCCGGCAAAACCTGCTCGTACTGGCGCCACTGCGGGCCGAGTGAATTTTTCCAGTCGATGTTGGCCTGGATGCCGTAGCCGTAGCAGATGTGAACCGCCGTGGTGCAGGCTCGCCCCGAGGCCAGCCCCGCCTCGTGCAGGCCCAGGGCGGCACGCTCAAGGGCCCGCACGCCCCAATCCGCCGCCTCGGCCATGTAGACATTGAAGGCGGGTTCGTCAAACTGGATGATGTCCACGCCGTCGGCCTGCAGCGCCAGCGCCTCCTGGTTGAGCAACTCGGCAAAGGCAAAGGCCAGCTTGAGCTTGTCGCCATAAAACCGGTCGGCCACGGTATCGACGATGGTCATCGGGCCAGGCAGCGTGAACTTGATCTTGCGCGTGGTGTGGGCCCGCAAAAACTGCGCCTCGGCCGCATGCACCCGGCCTTTGAGCCGCAGCGGCGCCACCACCTGCGGCACCATGGCCTTGTAGCGGTCGTTGCGGATGCCCATCTCGACCCTGTGCTCGAAGTCGATGCCCTCGACCTGCTCCAGAAAGCCGTGCACAAAGTGCTGGCGCGACATCTCACCGTCGCCGATCACGTCCAGCCCGGCATCCTCCTGGGCCTTGATCCACAGCAGCGTGGCGTCGAGCTTTGCCTGGGCCAGGTCAGGGCCTTCGGCCTTCCACTTCGGCCAGAGCTTTTCGGTCTCGGCGAGCCAGGCGGGTTTGGGCAGGCTGCCAGCAATCGCGGTGGGGAACATGGTGCACTCCGGGTGGGCGCGCGGGTCGGCCCACGCTTGCAGCTCGCGAGCATAGCGGCTGCCGCCCGCCGGCCGCGCTCAAACTGGCCGCCCTCAAACCGGCGCCGGCATCCAGCGCCGCAAATGCGCCGCGTTGGCGCCGCGCTGGCTGCGGGCGCGCTTGAACTCGGCCCGGGCCACCGTGCGCAAATGCACCTCGTCGGGCCCGTCCAGGAAGCGCAGCGCCCGGCCCCAGGCCCAGAGCCGCGCCAGCGGCGTGTCGGGCGACAGGCTCATTGCGCCAAACACCTGCATCGCCCGGTCCAGCACCCGGGTTTGCAGCCGCGAGCTGACGAGCTTGATCGCCGCCACATCGGTGCGCGCCGCCGCCGCGCCTTGGGTGTCCAGGCGCCAGGCCGCTTGCAGCACCAGCAGCCGGGCCTGGTCGATCTCGAGCCGGCTCTCGGCCACCCAGTCGCCGACATTGGCAAAGTCGGCCAGCCGGCTGCCAAAGGCGCGGCGCTCCAGCGCGCGTTCGCACATCAACGCCAGCGCCAGCTCGCACTGGCCGATGCTGCGCATCGCGTGATGCACCCGGCCCGGCCCCAGCCGTGCCTGGGCCAGCGCAAAGCCGGCGCCGGGCTCGCCCAGCAGATGGTCGGCTGGCACCCGCACGTCGCGAAACACCAGCTCGCAGTGGCCTTCCAAGGACTGGTGGTCCATCACCGGGATGTTGCGTTCCACCGTCAGGCCAGCGCTGTCCATCGGCACGATCAGCATCGAATGGCGGGCATGCTCGGGCAGGTTTTCTTCGTCACCCGCGCCGCCGTTGCGGCCCATCACCACCGCAAACCGGCACAGCGGATGCGCCGCGCCGGTGATGAACCACTTGCGGCCGCTGACCACCCAATCGCTGCCGTCTTGCACGATGGCAGTGCTGAGCTGGGTGGGGTCGGACGAGGCGGTGTCGGGCTCGCTCATCGCAAAGCAGGAGCGGATCTCACCGCGCAGCAGCGGGGCCAGCCAGCGCTCTGCCTGCGCCGGCGTGGCGGCGATCTGCAGCAACTCCATCGTGCCGCTGTCGGGCGCGTTGCAGTTGAAGATCTCCGCCGCCCAGGGCACCTGGCCCATGATCTCGGCCAGCGGGGCGTAGTCGAGGTTGCTGAGCCGGGTGCCGGGCTGGTCGTCGCGCAGGCTGGGCAGAAACAGGTTCCACAGCCCCAGCGCCCGGGCCTGGGCCTTGAGCGGCTCGATCAGGTCAAGCGGGTAGACACCGGCGTCCGACCATCGGTGCCACTCGGCCATCGAGGGCAACACCAGATCGGCCATGAATTGCCGCAACGAGGCCTGCAGCGCCAACGAGCGGGGTGAATTGGCAAAGTCCATGGTCGCCATGATGCGCAAGGCCGGCGCCCCGCCCTTGTCGCGCCCGGGACGAGCGGGAAGCAGCCCGGCCAGCCCGCGGCCCGCCATCGGCCAAAGCTTGCGCCAGATCAAGCGGGCGGACTCGGCATGCGGCTGGGGCATGATAGTCAGATCGACCATGCTGATCGCCCGGACCTCACGCCATGACCCTGCTGCCCACCCTTGGCCCGCCGCCGCCCGTCCTGCCCATCGCCCTGCAAGGCGTGCGCGTGCTGGTCTTCGACATCTTCGGCACCGTGGTGGACTGGCGGGGCTCGCTGGTCCGCGAAGGCCTGGCGCTGCAGCAACGGCTGGGCCTGGCGGCGGACTGGCCCGCACTGGCCGACGCCTGGCGCGCAGGCTACCGGCCGGCGATGGCCCGTGTGGCGCGCGGTGAGCAGCCCTGGGCCACGATCGACCAGCTGCACCGCCAGATCCTGGACGGCCTGCTGCCGCAATTTGGCCTGGCCGGCCTGCCCGAGGCTGAGCTCGATCAGCTCAACCGCGCCTGGCACCGGCTGGCGCCCTGGCCTGACAGCGTGGCCGGCCTGGCCCGGCTGCGAACACGTTACGTCACCAGCACCCTGTCCAACGGCAACATGGCGCTGCTGGTCAACCTGAGCAAACAGGCCGGCCTGCCCTGGGACTGCGTGCTGTCGGCCGAGCTGATCGGCCGCTACAAACCCGACCTCGCCGTCTACACCGGTGCAGCACGGCTGCTGGGTTGGGCACCCGAGCAGCTGATGCTGGTGGCCGCGCATCCGTCCGACCTGGCCGCCGCGCAACTTGCAGGCCTGCGTACCGCCTACATCCCCCGGCCTGCCGAGTGCGGGCCGGGCGGGCCGATGGAGGCGGTGGGCGACACCGTGTTCGACACCGTGGCCGCCGACCTGGGTGAACTGGCGACGCAGCTCGGCATCGCCTGAGCCGCGCGGGCCAGCGCACCAACCCGAACGCCTGCGCCGGCGGCGCTGCCCCCTGTGCCATGCCCTCGCCATGGCGGCCTCGCCGCGCTGAGCAGACTTGCCGCTTGATCCGAGTCAATCTGCTGTCAGGCGACGGCGTCACCATGAATGCCATGAGTTGGGCGGACAAAACCATTTCGATCCTGAGCGATGCGCCGCACGCGGGCTGTCAAGCCTGCCTGCAAAGCGAAGCGGGGCCGGTTTGTCGCGCGGCGCAGCCTGTACCGACCACACCGCCTCGCCTGGTCGGCCCGCCCGACGAGATTGCGCGCCTGATGGCAGCCTTGGCACTGCGCCTGGGCTTTGCGATGCCGCCCGGCGCCGGAACTGGCCTGGTGCGCGCGTTGGCCGTGTTGCCCGACGAGGTGACGCTTGAGCTGGCGGTGGGCCGGGCTTGCGGCGGTCAGGGTCTGATCGATACCGCCTTCCAGACCTTGCGCGGGCTGCTGCCCGACACCGACATCTACGTCACCCATGCCGACTGAGGCCAGCCTGGGCTGGGCGCTGCTTGCAGGCCGGTTCACAGACGTTGTAAGCCGCTGCGCGCCTCGGCTGGGGCGCACCGGCTCACGGCACAGCAGCTACATCACCGCACCCAGTTGCCAGGGCACAAACTCGTTCTGGCCGTAGCCATGCGTCTCGCTCTTGGTGGCGCGGCCGGAGGCGGTGGTCAACATCAGCTCGAAGATGCGCTCACCGGCCTGGTCGACCGTCTCGCTGCCGTCGACGATGCCGCCGCAGTTGATGTCCATGTCTTCTTCTTGCCGCTGCCACAGCGCGGTGTTGGTCGCCAGCTTGAGCGAGGGCGACGGTGCGCAGCCGTAGGCCGAGCCGCGCCCGGTGGTGAAACAGATCAGGTTGGCGCCCGAGGCCACCTGGCCGGTGGCCGACACCGGGTCGTAACCGGGTGAGTCCATGTAGACAAAACCCTGGGCGGTGATGCGCTGCGCAAATTCGTAGACATCGACCAGGTTGGTGGTGCCGCTCTTGGCAATCGCGCCCAGCGACTTTTCAAGAATCGTGGTCAGGCCGCCGGCCTTGTTGCCGGCTGAGGGGTTGTTGTCCATCGTCATGCCGTTGCGGGCGGTGTAGGCCTCCCACCAGCGGATACGGGCGATCAGCTTGGCGGCAACCTCAGGGCTGGCGGCGCGGCGCGTGAGCAAATGCTCACCGCCGTAGATCTCGGGGGTTTCGGACAGGATGGCGGTGCCACCGTGGCGCACCAGGCGGTCTACCGCCGCGCCCAGCGCCGGGTTGGCACTGATGCCGGAGTAGCCGTCCGAGCCACCGCACTGCAGGCCCACGGTGAGGTGGCGCGCGGATACCGGCTGGCGCTGCACCCGGTTGGCCTCGGGCAGCAGCCGCTGGATCTCGGCTACGCCACGGGCGACCGTGCGCGCCGTGCCGCCGGTGTCCTGGATGTTGAAGGCGATCAGCCGGGCGCCCTCTTGCAGCCCTTCTTGCGCGATCAGGCCCTGAATCTGGTTCGTCTCGCAGCCCAGCCCGACCACCAGCACGGCGGCAAAGTTGGGGTGGCGGGCATAGCCACCCAGGGTGCGGCGCAACACCTGCAACTCCTCGCCATCGCTGTCAGTGGCGCAGCCCATGCCGTGGGTGAGTGCGATCACGCCGTCGACGTGGGGGTAGTCGGCCAGCATCTCGGGCCGGATGTCGCGCCGAAACTGGTCGGCAATCGCCCGCGCGGCGGTGGCCGAACAGTTGACCGAGGTCAGCACACCGATGAAGTTGCGGGTGGCCACCCGGCCATCGGGCCGCACGATGCCCATGAAGGTGGCCGGCTCGGCCACAAACGCCGTGGCCTGTGCGCTCGCGCCAACCTCATGCGCCCGCTCGAAGTTGCCAAAAGCCAGGTTGTGGCTGTGCACATGCTGGCCCGGCGCAATCGGCTGGGTGGCATGGCCGATGATCTGGTTGTAGCGGCGCACCGCCTCACCCGCCGCAATGGCATGGGTGGCCAGCTTGTGGCCGGGTGGCACCAGACCGAGCACCACCAAACCGCCCTCCTCCGCCAGCACCTTGCCGCCCAGCAACTGGCGGCGCGCGATCACGACATTGTCCGCAGCATGGATGCGGACTGTCGGGCTGGCGGTCGGGCTGGCGGTCGGGCTGGCGGTCGAGCCGGCGGTCGGGCCAGCGACCATAGGCGGCGCGCCGGTGGCTGGCGCACTGGGCACAAGGGGGCTGGCGATCATCGGGTTGGGCTCCTGGCGACCCCGGCCGCGCAGGCGCTACAGCTTGGCTGCAGCGCGCCGTTTGGCGTCGGTGGCGTCGGTCTGGTACTGGGTCTCGGCCGCGCGGCGCATCTCCAGCGCGGCATTGAGGGCGTCGGTGTAGCGCTCGGGCGTGTAGGTGTTCTGGTTGGCGATGTAGACGCTGCGGCGCAGCGGCTTGCCGCCAAACCGGGGCAGGTTGACCGAGAAGTGGCACTCGGGCACCGACCGGCCCGGGCGCTGGCGCAAGATCGGGCCGCTGATACCCACCGGCAAGTCGTTCTGCTTGTTCGGGCTGGTCTCGCGCTGCAGCCCGGTAGGCGCGGGCAGGTCGGTGATGCGCTGTCGCAGCGACTCGATCGCCCGTTTGAGCGCCGGCCGCGGCCCGTTGCCCGGGCCCTGGCCGTCGGAGTAGAACAGGGTGGGCTGGCCGTAGCGCATCTGCCAGCCGTGGGTGCTGTGGGTGTCGATGCGCTGGATGTGTTCGGGCACGCGGATGCGGGCGCCGGTGTAGATGGTGACGGTTCTTGTCTGCATGACCATTGGGCCTTCAAAGGGTTCCCCCCCCCTGAAGCCGCCGGCGACCATCCCCGACGACGCATTCTTCTTGGCGGCCTCAAGTCACGCGGTAAACCCGTCATCGATCAACCGTCGATCAGTGCCGGGTCCCACGCATACACGGTCTGGTTTTGCTCGCCCAGCCCATCGATGCCGAGCCGAATCTTATCGCCAGCGCGTAGAAAAATCGGCTGGGGTTTGTGACCCATTCCCACTCCGGGCGGAGTTCCGGTGGTGATCAGGTCGCCCGGATACAAGGTCATGAAGCGGCTGATGTAGCTCACCAGCTGTGCGACACCAAAGACCATGGTGCGGGTGCTGCCGTTCTGGTGACGGTGGCCGTTGACCTCCAGCCACATCGCAAGCTGCTGCGGGTCGGCCACTTCGTCGGCGGTGACCAGCCAAGGGCCGATCGGGCCAAAGGTGTCGCAGCCCTTGCCCTTGTCCCAGGTGCCGCCCCGCTCCAGCTGGTACTCCCGCTCGGACACGTCATTGACCACGCAGTAACCCGCCACATGACCCAGCGCGTCCGCCTCGCTCACATAACGCGCTGTGCGGCCGATCACCACGCCCAGCTCAACCTCCCAGTCGGTCTTGACCGAACCTTGCGGCAGCACCACCGGATCATTGCAGCCGACCACCGTGCTGGTGTGCTTGGTGAACAGCACCGGCTCGGCCGGCACCGGCATGCCGGACTCGGCGGCATGGTCGGCGTAGTTCAGGCCGACGCAGATGAACTTGCCCATGCCGCTCCAGGGCGGCGCGGTGCGGCCGGGCCCGGCCACCAGCGGCAGGCTTGCGGGGTCGAGCGCCCGCAGCGGCGCCAGGCCCTCGGGCGTGAGCATGTCGGCCCGCAGGTCGGCGATCACGCCGGACAGGTCGCGCACCTGGCCCTGGGTGTCGAGCATCGCGGGCTTTTCTTGGCCTTTGGGGCCGTGGCGTAGCAGTTTCATGGGGTGCTCCGGGGTTGAAGTCGATGGGGTTCGGGTTGGACGCTCAGGCAGTCAACAGGATCAGTTGCTCCAGCCACCGTCGATGACTTGCGCCGTGCCGGTGGTGAAGCTGCTCTCGTCACTGGCCAGGTAGACCGCCAGCGCGGCGATCTCGCTGGTACGGCCCAGCCGGCCCATCGGCTGGCGCGCCACGAACGCGGCCTCGACCTGGGCCTGGCTCTGGCCGCTGGCCAAGGCCTGGGCGCTGATGCGGTCGCGCAGCGAGGGCGACTCGACCGTGCCGGGGCAGATCGCATTGCAGCGTACGCCGGAGGTGATGAAGTCGGCCGCCACCGATTTGGTCAGACCGATCACCGCCGCCTTGGTCGCGCCATAGACAAACCGGTTGGGCGCACCCTTGATGCTGCCGGCGACCGACGCGATGTTGATGATCGAGCCACCGGACGCGGGCGTGACCGCCGCCAGCATGCCCGGCAGAAAGGCCTGGATGGTGCGGAACTGCGCCCGCACGTTGAGGTTGAAGCCAAACTCCCACTCGGCCTCGGTGCAGTCGAGCACCGTGCCGGCATGCACAAAACCGGCCGCGTTGACCAGCACCTGGACCGGCCCGCACTCGGCGGCGGCGGCCCGGACTGCGGCGGCGTCGGTGACGTCGAGCACCCGGGTGCGGCAGCCGGTGGCTTCAGCCAGGGCCTGCAGCAAGGCGGGGTTGATGTCGCTGGCGATGACGGCAGCACCCTGGCGCACAAAGGCCTCGGCGATGGCACGGCCAATGCCCTGGCCGGCGGCGGTGATGAAAGCGGTCTTGCCTTGCAGTCTTGGGGTCATGGTGTGCTTGTGGGCCTTGGGGTCGAGTGGGGGTCGGGTGGAGGTCGGGTGGAGGTCGGGTGGAGGTCGGGTGGAGGTCGGGTGGGGGTCGCGTGGGGGTCGGGTAAGGCCAGGGCTCATCCGGCGGCGCGCTGGGGCGGGCTGTCTTGCCTGGCCTGGGGCCAGGTGCCCGCAGAGCGGTCGTGCGGAGGCACGAGGGGCTGGGGCGGGGCGGGCGGAGGGTCAACCGGTCAAGCTGACACCTCCGGTGAATTGGACCAGCCAATCGATCCGCAGTGTGCCACTGCCGACCCATCAAGGTGCACCCGGGCAAACACCGGTTCACGCGGGCTACCAGCGGCAACCCTTGTCGCGCACCGCATCAACGGCCAGTGGCACCACGGCCAACAGCCCCATGCCGGCGTAGGCCTTGCGGCAGTCGGCTTTTGCGGCCTTCTCGATGTCCTCGGCGAGCTTGCTCCTGGCCTCGGGCGGATGCGGCAACATCTGCAGCAAGCCGCTGCCACCCTGGGCCGAAATGGCACCACCGCGCGGGCGCACCAGCTCCAGGTTGAGCCGGGCAGCGCTGGCCGGCAACGAGGCCGGCGTGGCGACATCCTGGCCCAGGCGCGCACCGGCATCGGGCGCGCCGGAGGCCGCGGTAGACCGCGGGCCCGGCGAGGTCGAGGTGGCGCCGACCGCTGCGGCACCGGCCGACGGGGGACCTGTGCTCGGCAGCGCCGCAGGTGCGGCAGGTGCGGCAGGTGCGGCAGGTGCGGCAGGTGCGGCAGGTGCGGCCGGAGCCGCTGCTGCCGCAGTTGCCCGGGACAGCGCGGCGGGCACGGTCGGTGCGGCGGCTGCGGGCTGCGCGAGCGGCGCGGGTGCGGGCGGTGCGGGCTCAGTCGAGGCGATTGCGGCGGGCGCCGGGGTGCGCTGCGGCTCAGGCAGCGTGGCAGGCGCGACGGGTTTCAGGGCCGGAGCCGGCTGGGCGTTGAAGGTCGGCAGTGGCAGCGGCTCCACCCGGGTCGCCGCCAGCAGCGGGCTCGACAGGGGCGGGATGGGCTCAGGCCGGGCGGGGATTGGCAGCTTGCGCGGCGCCAGCGGCTCGGGCGCGGGCAGCTCTGGCATGGGCGCAGCAGCTACCACCGGCGTGGGCGGTGGTGCGGGCAGCGGTGGCGGGGTCCGTGGCAGAACCGGGGCCAGCGGTGCAGCGGGGACGGGAAGGGCTGGCTTGAGCGCAGGAACAGGCACCGGCACCGGCACCGGCACCGGCAGTGGCGTTGGCGTTGGCGTTGGCGTTGGCGTTGGCGTTGGCGTTGGCGTTGGCGTTGGCGTTGGCGTTGGCGTTGGCACGGGCACGGGCACGGGCACGGGCATCGGCACGGGCTCGAGCGTGGGCACCGGCACCGGCACTGCAACAGGCATCGGTGCAGGCACCGGCATCGGATCTGGCGCTGGGAGTGCCAGCGGCGGCGCGACCGGCGCAGCCACCACGGCAGCAGGCGGTGATGGCACCGCAGGAGGCAGCGCTACAGCCTGCGCCTCGGCCGGCACGGCTGCTGCTTCAACCGGCTGGGCGGCCCAGCGCCCCTGACGCGCCGCGCCGCTGTCGGGCTGCGGGCGGGGCAAGTCCTCGGGCTCACGCACGGCGCCGCCCCAGCGTTGTTTTGCCGCCGTGCCCTCGGGCCCGCTGTAGGCCTGGTCGGCCGCGCTGGACTCGCGAGGCGCGCCGCTGGCGCTGCCGCTCAGCCGGATGTTGAGCGCGCCCCACACCCCCTCGCCCGGCCGGGCGCTGCCGCCCGGCGTGTTGCCAAACACCAGCACCAGCAGCACATGGATCAGCAAGGCCAGCGTCAAGCACTGCGCCAGCGTCGGCCTGGGGACCGGGCTCAGCGGCCAGCGCCCAGGCTCGGGCGGGCCCGGCTCAGCCAAAAAAATTTCGTCAGCCAGCGCAGCGTGCATCACAGCTCGATGCTGCCAGAAGCGCGCACGCTCAGTCTTGCTGCTCTCGCCGGGCGATCCAGGCAACAGGCGGGCAAAGCACCGGCAGACGGTTCGGCGGCGTCCGCCTCAGGCGCAGTCGAGGTCGAAGTCGACCCCACCGCGCCCGAGTCATCCGCGTCCGACGAAGGGCATCTTGGTCGCCATCACCGTCATGAACAGGATGTTGGCATCCAGCGGCAAGCGGGCCATGGCCATGAAGCTCTCTGTCACCGCCGACACCGCCATGCGCGCCTCGGGCTTGATGCTGCCATCGGCCTGCGGCACGCCTTTGGCCATGCGCTCGGTCATGTCGCTGGCGACGTTGCCGATGTCGATCTGGCCGACCGCGATGTCAAACGGCCGGCCGTCCAGCGCCGCAGCCCGGGTCAGGCCGGTGACGGCATGTTTGGTGGCGGTGTAGGCCATCGAGCCCGGCCGGGGTGCGTGGGCCGAGATCGAGCCGTTGTTGATGATGCGCCCGCCTTGCGGTGACTGCTCGCGCATCAGCTTGAACGCTTGCGATAAACAGAAAAACGCGCCGTTCAGGTTGGTGTCGACCGCCCGGCGCCAGGTGGCGGCGTCGATCTGGTCCGGGGTTTGCACCGGCGCCGACACGCCGGCGTTGTTGAACAGCAGGTCCAGCCGGCCAAAACGGTCGCGCAGCTGGTCGAACAAGGCAGCCACCGCCGCCTCGTCGCCTACATCGCATGACAACGCCAGCGCCCGCTCGCCGATGTCGCCCCAGGGGTCACCGGCTGCGCCGATGGCAGCGGCCAGGGCTTCGGCCCGGCGGCCGGTGTAGACCACCCGCCAGCCGTCGGCCAGCAAGGCGGCAGCGCAGGCCAGGCCGATGCCAGAGCCCGCTCCGGTGACCAGGGCAATGCGGTTGTGCGGGGCGGAAGCAGTCATGGGCAGGCCTCAATGGTGTGATGATTGCCAGAGTCTGCCACAGGCCGAGCGACGGCCGCCGGGCTTTGGCTCGAAGCGCTGCAACCACACCGCCCGGCAAGCGGGCGCGGCAGCGCACGGTTTGCACCACAGCAGAGACAGCGCCGGTATGGGATTGTGCTGCGGTACCCCGGGCCGCCGGCCGGGCAGGTGGAACCGCTCCGGACGCGTCCGGGCAGGCCCGGGCAGCACCGCCTGGGCGCAGGCTCAGGCCAGTGCTGCCTCGGGCAGCACCCGGCTCCATGCCTGGGGCAAGTCCAGGCCCCGCGTCAGCAGCCGCTCGATCAATTCGCGCACGCTGCGGATCTGGCTGCCAAACGGCAAGGCGCCGACCCCGCGGAAGTACAAGCCCTTCTTCAAGTCACCGCGCAGCGCGGCGGCGAGCTGGTTGTCGATGCAGAACTGGCCCCAGCCCAGCGTGCCGTCGCGCAAGCCGCACTGGGCCAGGCAGTCAAAAGCCTTGGTGCAACGCGTCTTGGCATGGGCCACCGCCTGCAGTTTGGGCTCGATCTTGAGGTAGGCGCGCAGCCAGGGTGTGCCCACCGCACGCGCCGGCAGGCCGGCCACGCTGGTGAACTCGACCAGGTCCTCGTCGCGGGCCTCGGCCAGCACCCGCTTGAAGGCGTCACTCGCATCACATTCAGCGGTCACGGCAAACGGCGTGCCGAGTTGCACGCCGGCGGCGCCCAGGGCTTGCAGGTGGCCGATGTCCTCGCAGGTGCGGATGCCGCCGGCGGCAATCAGCGGGATGCGGCCCTCAAGACCTGCCTTGCGCAAAAAATCGAGCGACTCGGGGATCACCCGCTCGAAGTCGAAGCGCGGGTCGTTCAAATCGGCGATCCGGGCTGCGCCCAGGTGGCCGCCGGCCAGCCGGGGGTGCTCGATCACGATGGCGTCAGGCAGGCGCTTCTTGCGCTCCCATTTCTTGACGATCAAGGCCACGCCCCGGGCGTCGCTCAGTATCGGCACCAGCAGCGCTTTGGGATGGTCGGCGGCCAGGTCGGGCAAGTCCAGTGGCAGGCCGGCGCCTACCACCACCATGTCGACCCCGGCTTCCAGCGAGCGCCGGACATAGGCCGCGTAGTCGCTGACCGCGCGCATCACGTTCATTGCGATCAGGCCGCAGCCGCCGGCCACCTGCCGAGCCGCCTTGACCTCGCGCTCCAGCGCCTCCAGGTTGGCGCCGTCGAT
Source organism: Betaproteobacteria bacterium (assembly GCA_025358155.1). GTDB lineage: Bacteria > Pseudomonadota > Gammaproteobacteria > Burkholderiales > Burkholderiaceae_C > Pseudaquabacterium. Next base: position 16,659 of record JANYKR010000222.1, on the reverse strand, counting down.
CTGCAGTTTGGTGTCGGCATCGCAGCCCACGCGGCCGGCCAGGCCCTGGGTGCGGTCCATCAGGTCGGGATGGTGGCGCCGCAGGTCTACCGAGCTGAGTGTGCCGACACCGCCCTGCGCCGCCACCGCGCCGGCCAGGCCGTGGGCCGATACGCCCACGCCCATGCCGCCCTGCACGATGGGCAGCAGCCGGCGACCCGCCAGCGTGAGGGTCTGCAAGCCGTTGGTCGCCAGCGCAGGCAGCCAGTGCGCGGGCAGCGCCGCAGGGGCAGCGGCCGGGCCGGACAGGGCTGTTGCATCGGACAGGGAACCAAAAGCAGTCGGCATGGCGGGCCAGCCGCGCTGCGGCCGTCGGTGGGCAAAACGTGGGCGGGCAAATCGTTGGACAAAACAACCCACAGGCTAAACGCCGGCCAGCGCCGGTGCCTTGACCTGCATCAGGGTCTGCCCGGATCGGGCCGGACACGGGGCGAATCGTCTAGCATCGCTGCCATATCAGCCCTCTCCTTGACCTGCCATGACCACAGCCCAGCGCATTGCCCTCATTCCCGGTGACGGTATCGGCAAGGAGGTGATGCCCGAAGGGCTGCGCATGCTCCAGGCCGCCGCGCGCCGCTTCGACCTGGCGCTGGACTGCACGCCCATCGAATGGGCCAGTTGCGACTACCACGCCCAGCACGGCCAGATGATGCCCGACGACTGGAAGGCCCAGATCGGCGGCATGGACGCGATCCTGTTCGGCGCGGTGGGCTGGCCGGCGCAGGTGCCCGACCACATCTCGCTGTGGGGCTCGCTGTTGAAGTTCCGCCGCGAGTTCGACCAGTACATCAACCTGCGGCCGGCGCGGCTGTTCGAGGGCGTGCCCTGCCCACTGGCCGGCCGCAAGCCCGGCGAGATCGACATGCTGATCGTGCGTGAAAACACCGAGGGCGAGTACAGCGCCGTGGGCGGCGTGATGTTTGGCGGCACCGAGCGCGAGTTTGTGCTGCAAGAAAGCGTCTTCACCCGGCACGGCAGCGAGCGCTTGCTGAACTACGCTTTCAACCTGGCCCGCACCCGCGCGCGCAAGCATGTGACGGTGGCGACCAAGAGCAACGGCATTGCCATCTCGATGCCCTGGTGGGACGAGCGCGCCGCCGAGGCCGCTGCGCGGCACCCCGACATAACCTGGGACAAGCAGCACATCGACATCCTGGCCGCACGGTTTGTGTTGTCGCCGCAAAAGTTTGACGTGGTGGCGGCCACCAACCTGTTTGGTGACATCCTGTCCGACCTGGGGCCGGCCTGCACCGGCACCATCGGCATCGCGCCCTCGGCCAATCTCAACCCCGAGCGCAAGTTTCCGAGCCTGTTCGAGCCCGTGCACGGCTCGGCGCCCGACATCTACGGCAAGAACATCGCCAACCCGGTGGCGATGGTCTGGTCGGTCGCGATGCTGCTGGACTTTCTGGGCCACAAGAGCGCCCACGACGCCATCCTGCGCGCCATCGAGCAAGTGCTGCGCGACGGCCCGCGCACGCCCGACCTGGGCGGCACTGCCAGCACCACCCAGGTGGGCGAGGCGCTGGCGGCGCTGGTGGCCGGCGGCATCTGAACCTGGCGCCCGCCTACCTCGCCGCCCCGCCCTCCCGCTGATGGAGCAAACCGATGTGGTCGTGATCGGCGCAGGCGTGGTCGGCCTGGCGGTGGCACGAGCCTTGGCCGGTGCCGGCCATGAGGTGATCATCCTGGAGGCGCAAAACGCCTTTGGCACCGTCACCAGCGCCCGCAACAGCGAGGTCATTCACGCCGGCCTCTACTACCCCACCGGCAGCCTGCGCGCCGAGCTGTGCGTGAGTGGCAAGGCCCAGCTCTACGCGTTTTGCGCCAGCCACGGCGTGTCGCACCAGCGCTGCGGCAAGCTGATCGTGGCCACCCAAGCCGACGAGTTGCCGGCCCTGGACCGGCTGCTGGCCACCGCCCAGGCCAATGGCGTGCACGACCTGCAAGCGCTCAGCGCCGTCCAGGCCCGGGCGCTGGAGCCGGCGCTGCACTGCGTTGGCGCGCTGCTGTCGCCGTCCACAGGCATCGTTGACAGTCACGGCCTGATGCTGGCCTTGCTGGGCGACGCCGAGCGTTGCAGTGCCATGCTGGCGCTGTGCTCACCGGTGCACGGCGGCCGGGTCACCCCCGCCGGTATCGAGCTGGACATCGGCGGCAGCGACCCGCAGCAAGCCCTGACCACCTTGCGCGCCCGGTGGGTGGTCAACAGTGCCGGGCTGAGCGCGCCAGCGCTGGCGCACTGCCTGACCGGGCTGGATGCCCGCCACATCCCGCGCGAGCATCTGGCCAAGGGCTGCTACTTCAGCCTGGCCGGCCGAGCGCCGTTTTCGCGCCTGGTCTACCCGGCGCCCGGCCCCAGCGGCCACCTGGGGGTGCATCTCACACTCGACCTCGGCGGCCAGGCCCGCTTTGGCCCCAGCTTTGAGTGGGTGGACCGGATCGACTACGACGTGCCCGCCGACGGTGCGGATGGCTTTTATGCCGAGGTGCGGCGCTACTGGCCGGCCCTGCCCGACGGCGCACTGCAGCCGGCCTATGCCGGTGTGAGGCCCAAGATCAGCGGCCCGGGCGAGCCGGCGGCCGACTTCCGCATCGACGGGCCCGCGTTGCACGGTGTGCCCGGCCTGGTCAACCTGTTTGGCATCGAGTCGCCCGGACTGACCTCCTGCCTGGCGATTGCCGACCGGGTGGTCGAGTTGCTGGTTTGACACTGCAGCAAGCACTGGGCCACCTCGGCAGGTCTGCGGGATACTGGACACCTTCACTGTCGCTGAAAGTCCCCGATGCGCCTCGACAGCACCCGCCCGGCTCCGCTTTGGTTGGTCACGGTTCTCGCAGCGACGCTGGCAGTTGCCGCTTGCCTCGGCGATGAAGAAGCCAAGTCGATCGCGGCGGCCCGCGCCTCGCTTGAAAAGAAGGATGTCGAAGCCGCACGCCTGAGGCTGAAATCGCTGCTGCAGTCCAAACCGGAATCCGGTGAAGCCCGCTTCCTGCTCGGCAAACTCATGCATGACCATCTTGAAATGCCGGCGGCTGAGGCCGAGTTGCGCCGCGCTCTCGAAGCCGGCTACCCCACAGACAAGTTGCTGCCGGTGCTGGCCGACACCCTGCTGGCGCTTGGCAAGGGCAGGCTGCTGCTCGATCAGTACGGCAAGACCACGCTGCCGGATGCCCAGGACGACGCCGCATTGAAAACGGCGCTGGCGACTGCACAGGCGGCCGAGGGCGATCTCGCGGCTGCCGGCAGCCTGCTGGACCTGGCGCTGCAGCGGGTGGCCGACCATCCGGACGCGCTGCTGTTGCGGGCCAAGTTGGCGGCGTCGGGTGGCGACAAACCTGGTGCGCTCAGCCAGGTCACCGCGCTGCTGCAAAGGCTGCCGACCCTGGCGCCGGCCTGGGCGTTCAAGGGCGACTTGCTGCAACTGCTCCAACCTGAAGAACCTGGCGCAGCCATCGCCGCCTGGCGTGAGAGCGCCAAGCTCGACCCCCGCAGCCCTGCGGTCCAATCGGCGCTGATTGCGGCACTGATCTCGACCCAGGACTTTGACGCCGCCCAAGCCCAGTGGCTGTTCATGAAGAAAGCGCTGCCCGTGCACCCGCAGACGCTCAAGCTGGAGGCGCAGTTGGCCTTGCAGCGCGGCGATGCCAAGCGCAGTCGAGATCTGGCACTGCAGTTGCTCCGCGCAGCGCCTGATGATCCCCGCTTGCTGCTGATCGCCGGCCAGGCTGAACTCAAGCTCGGCAACCTGGCACAAGCCGAAAACCAGTTGTCCAGATCACTGCAGTTCGCGCCCAAGGCAAGCGCGCCGCGCCGACTGCTGGCCGAGGTTCAGCTCCGCTCGGGTCAGACCGACAAGGCGCTGACAACCCTCAAGCCGCTGCTCGACGCCAAGCAACCAGAGGCAGCCGCGCTGGCGCTGGCAGCACGGGCCCAATTGACAAAGGGCGACTTCAAGGCCGCCGAAGCCAACTTCAACCGCGCCGCCAAACTTGACCCCGGCAATCCACGGCTGCAAGCGGCGGTAGCGATTTCGCGCGTCGCCAACGGCCAGGAGGCGGCCGGCTTCGAGGCCCTGCAAAAGCTGTCCAGCGCCGACAAAGGCACGGCAATCGATCTGGCGTTGATCAACACCCGACTGCAACGCAACGACCTGCCCGGCGCGCTGAAGGCCCTGGACGGGCTGTCCGCCAAGCAGCCCGACGACCCGCTGCCCGACCAGTTGCGGGGCCGCATCGCACTGCAACGCAAGGACAACGCTGCAGCGCGCAAGCACTTTGAGGCGGCGCTGGGCAAAAGCCCGGACTACCTGCCCGCGCTGGCCAGCCTGGCAGCGCTGGACCTCGCAGCCAAGCTGCCAGATGCTGCGCGTGCACGCTACCTGGCCGCGGTGCAACGCAACCCCAGGCTGGGCGGGGCACTGCTGGCGCTGGCCGAGCTCAACAGCCGCAGCAACGGCAAGCCCGAGGAGACGGCGAGTTGGCTCGCGCAGGCGGTCACAGCAGACCCCACTGACGCCTGGCCACGCTTGCTCCTGATCGAGCACCACCTGAGCACCGGCGACACCAAAGCGGCGTTGCTGGCAGCACAGGCTGGGGTGGCCGCATTGCCCGACAACGCCGAGTTGCTCGACCGCCTGGGCCGCGCCCATTTGACCAGCGGCGACACGCAGCAAGCGATCAGCGCCTTCAACAAGCTGGCAGCGCTGCAGCCCAAGTCGGCCTTGCCGCAGCTGCGGCTGGCCGATGCCCAATCTGCCGCGAAGCAACCCGGCGCTGCTGCCGCTGCGGTGCAGCGGGCGATGGCGATCGAACCCGAGTCCCCGCTGGCGCAGCAGGCTACAGCCAAGCTGGCGCTCAATGAACACAAGCCCGCAGTGGCCTTGTCCATCGCCCGCAAGCTGCAGGCCACGCAAGCCGCTGACCCGATGGGCTTCATGCTCGAAGGCGAGATCGAGATGCGGCAGAGGCACTGGGACACCGCTGCCGTGGCCTTTCGCAAAGCCTTGGACAAGCCGCGACCAGAAGCCGCCGCGCAGCGCCTGTACGCGGCGCTGCTGGCGGGCAAGAAGCCCGACGAGGCTGAAAAGCTGGCGACCGACTGGCTCAAGCGCCATCCCGAAGACATGGGCTTCGTGCTGTACCTGGGCGACATGGCATTGGCCGGCAAGCAGCTGGACCAGGCCGAAGTGCATTACCGCAAGGTGCTCGCCAGCCAGCCGCAGCAGGTGATTGCTCAAAACAACCTGGCCTATGTGTTGGCGGTGCAACGCAAGCCAGGCGCGGTCGCGTTGGCGGAGCAGGCCTTGAAGCAATATCCAAATTCGCCGGGGCTGATGGACACGCTGGCCCTGGGACTGGCCGCCGAACAGCAATTGCCCAAGGCACTGGACGTGCAGACCAAGGTGGTGCAGATGCAACCCGATGTACCGAAGTACCGGCTGCAACTCGCCAAGCTGCAGCTCCAGGCCGGCCGCAAGCCAGCCGCGCGCGCCGAGCTTGACAAGCTGGCCAAGCTCGGACGGGCTTATCCGCAGCAAGCCGAGGTGGCCGAGCTGCTCAGGTCGATGGGCAGCTGATAACCACAGCTCGCCCAGGCTTTGACGTCAACCGAGCCGGACCATTGGCCTGACAACTCGGCCTGCTGAGGTGAGGCCTGGGCATTGCGGGCGGCCGTGCAGCAGAACCGGCCGGCACGGCCACAGCGCCAGTTTGCGTACCGCACGACAGCAGCGCAAAGGCAGACCCGCGAAGGCTCATCACGCCCAAGGCGGGTTTACCAGATGTCGATATTTTTTACATTCGCACACGATCAGACTGATCAAAGTCAAGACGGATCGCCCATTTCACCCATGACAGCGGCCGCAATCCATACATTTGGCACGGTTTATGCTGATGTGTTGTGGGTGTCAAACGATCCCTTCCGCGAGAGACGCGGCGCCTGTCGAACCCAGTTGAAAAGTTCATCCCCTACAGGAGCTACCATGAAAAAATTGCGCTGGGCTTATGCCGGCTTACTCACCACCTTGCTCGCCTGTGCCGCCGTGCCGGCGCACGCCGGGCCTTACGCCGGCGCCTATGCCGGCGGCCCCGACGACGGGTTCATCGGCTGCGACGGTATCGGCGAATGCAACGTCACACTCGATGAACTCGGCAACATATCGGGGTCGTTTAACGGGTTTTTTGGCCCTTATGACGTCAAGCTGACCCATATCGCGTCGTCCACGCTGGCAGCCTACGCCGGCCTGGAGGTCACCTCCTACTCCTTCGTCGGCAAAGGCGGCAGCGTACCCTTCCGCCTGGTTGAAGGCGCGATCGGATTTTGTGACATTGGCGTGTCAGCGGACGGGCGAACTTGCATCGACGACAATGGCATCGCAACCGACAAAAAGGGTGATGTGTTGGTGTTCCGGCCCGGGATCATTGATGCAAATGGCTATGGCCATTCCATCATCGACGTGCTGTCGGACACGGTCGGCGACTTCGTCTTTGCGACCGACTTCAATGTGCTGGAAGTCGGGCCAGACGGCAACAACGGCGGAACTTACCAAACGGTGGGTACTGGCTGGTATTGCGGCTCACCGGGTTGTTCGAACCCGCCGGATGCGCAGGAGCGCATGACCTGGCATCTCATCAGTGATTCGCACAATGATACGCCGGAGCCGGCCACGCTGGCCCTGGTCGGTCTGAGCCTGGCCGCGCTCGGCTTTTCGCGCCGCCGCAAGCAGGGTTGAGTCACTGACACCCGGGTTCAACAGGCCCCGCTTCGGCGGGGCTTTTTCGTTGTTGCGGTTTGGGCAAGCCCGCTCAAGACTTTCGAACGCTTGCCTCAAAGCCCGCGAACAGCCGGCCAGCGTGCACTGCGCAGAATGGGTTTCAAAGGTCGCGAATGTCGCGGCCTCAACGCGGCCCGCCGCCAAGGACTCAATTCCGTGAATGCCATCGTCATCGTTTACCACAGCGGCTACGGCCACACGGCCAAAGTCGCCCAGGCTGTCGCCGAAACCAGCGGCGGCCAGTTGCTGGCCATCGACGCCGAGGGCAACCTGCCCGAGGGCGGCTGGGAGGCGCTGGCCGCTGCAAAGATGGTGGTGTTCGGCTCGCCGACCTACATGGGCAGCGTGAGCTGGCAGTTCAAGAAATTTGCCGATGCCTCCAGCAAGCCCTGGTACGGCCAAGCCTGGAAGGACAAGCTGGCCGCCGGCTTCACCAACTCGGCCACGCTCAACGGCGACAAGCATTCAACCCTGCACTACCTGATCACGCTGGCGATGCAGCACAGCATGCTTTGGGTGGGCACCGGCATGATGCCGGCCAACAGCAAGGCCGCCACCCGAGCCGACATCAACAACGTGGGTTCGTCTTCAGGCCTGATGACCGCCACCCCGTCCGACGCCTCGCCCGACGAGATGGTGCCGGGCGACATCGCCACGGCCAGGCAGTTTGGCGAGCGCTTGGCCAGCGTGGTGGCGAGGCTGGCAGCCTGAGGCCCCTGCAGCGGCCGCCGAGGCGCGCCACATGGGCCTGCGTCAGCGGTTGACGCTGGGGGCGCTTTCAGCGCTTGGCGCTGCGGGTGCTTTCAGCGCTTGGCGCTGCGGGTAAGTTCAGCGCCTGCGCTGCAGCGTGTGCGCGGGGTCGGCGCGCTGGCCACCCAAGGCCCGGCGCAGGCCGGCCTCGAACACGGCCGACGCCAGCGGCTTGACCCAGTATTCAAACGCGCCCAAGCTCATGGCGCGCACCGTCTCCATCGAGCCGGGCTCGGTCGTGAGGATGCTGACCCGCAGGCCGCGCCGGTCGATCTCGCCGTTGAGCCGGCGCATGACGTCCAGCCCGCTGATGTCGGGCAGGCCCATGTCCAGCAGCACCAGCTCCGGCCGCTCGGCCTGCGCCAACCGCACCCCCTCGATACCGTCAGCGGCCTGCAACAGCAACAGACCGGCATGGCGGGTCTGCAGGCGCCGGACCCGGGCGAGCAAGCCGGCCTCGGCCCCGATCAGCAGCAAGGTGCCGCACAGCGCGTCAGCGGCAGGTGCAGCAACATCAACAGTCAACGCAACGGACATGGCGCGTACCCGGTTGGTCTGGCGGCCGCACCGGGCTAGTGGGCCGACCAGTGCACAGCATAGTCCGCCGCGGTGCCGCGTAGGTGACCGGGACGTGTCAGGCCGAAAATAGTCTTCTGCGTCGGGCTGCCGCCGGGCGCATGCCGCTTTGATCCACCCTGGTCAGGCCCGGCCCAAGCGCCAGAGCGAGGTGAGCTCAGCCGACCGCGCCGCATGCAGCGGGTCTGCGCCGTCCGCTGCACGGGCGTGGGTGGGCCGGGTGTCGACCCGGCCCAGCACCTGCAAACCGGCCTCGGCGATCCAGCCCAGCAACTGCTCGCGCGAGCGCAGCCCCAGGTGTTCGGCCAGGTCGGACAGGATCAACCAGCCCTCTCCACCGGGCGCCAGATGGGCCGGCAAGCCGGCCAGGTAGCCCCGCAGCATGCGGCTGTCGGCATCGTAGACGGCGGCCTCCAGCGCCGAGCCAGGCTGGGCTGCGGCCCAGGGCACCCAGGGCGGGTTGCACACCACCAGCCCGAAATGGCCCTTGGGGAACAGGTCGCGCTGCTGCAGCGTGATGCGCTCGGCCACGCCCAGGCGTTCAAAATTGTCCTGCGCGCAGGCCAGCGCGGCCGGCGACACATCGGTGGCCACCACCCACAGGCCGCGCCGTGCCAGCACCGCTGCCAGCACGCCGGTGCCCGTGCCGATGTCGGCCGCACGGGCCGGCTTGGCGGCGGCGGGCAGCCGGGTCTGGGCCACCAGGTCGATGTACTCACCCCGCACCGGCGAAAAGACGCCGTGGTGCGGGTGGATGCTGCCCTTCAAGGCCGGTACCGCCACCCCTTTTTTGCGCCACTCGAAGGCACCCACCAGCCCCAGCAGCTCGCGCAGCGACTGGACGTAGGGCCCGTCCACCCTGCCATGCGCCTGCAGGCCGGCGCCCCGCACGTCGGGTGCACGCTTGAGCTGCAGACCGTGGTCGGCGTCAAAAGGCAGCAGCACCGCCCCCAGGATGCGCGAGCGCAACGCCTGTGCCCGGCGCTGGGCCTGGAAGGCGGCTGTCAGCGAGGCGGTGGCCGGCGGCGCGCTGGGGCACGGCGCAGCAGCGCTGGCGCTGCTGTCGGGCGCGGCGCCGGCCGGGCCTTTGCCCCGTCCGTCAACCAGAGCGTCAACCCGTCCTACACCGCGTCCGTCCACCCACCCATCAACGCGGGCATCGACCCGGCGGGCCAGCGCCTGCATCAAGTGGCGGGCGTTCTGGTAGTCGCCCCGCCACAGCAGGCCTCGGCCGGCATCGGCCAGCCGGTAGGCGGTGTCGGCGCTCAGGCTGTCGTCCGCCAATACGGTCTTGGCCGGCGCGGCATGGCCCGCCAGCGAGCGCCAGCGGCTGCGCTGCGGCTGGCCGTCCGCCGCGGTCCAGACCAGGTGGGGGGCGGTGTCGGCGGCGGGGTCTTGCGGCGCATCGGTCATTGGGGCGATTCTCACCGGCCGAGGCAGCGTTGTTGCGAACCACGCGGCAGCGGCGCTGCCGTACCCCCACCCGAGCCCGCACCCGCCGGTCCGCCCCGGACAGGCCGAGAATGCAACCATGTCACCGATTCTGTTGCTGGACCTGCTGCTGGCCCTGAGCGCATTGGCCGTGGCGCTGGGCCTGCGGCCCTGGCGCAGCGTGGGCGCGGACGGCCCGCCCTGGCCCTGGCTGGCCTGGGCTGCGGTGCTGCCGCTGCTGTGGGGCGCTGATCGCTACGCCGCGATGCCGATCGTTCAGCCGCTGTCGGGTGCGGCGTTGCTGGTGCTGTGCGCGGGCTGGCCGCTGGCGATGCTGGCCCTGCTGCCGGTGGCGGCCGTGACCGGCTGGATGGGTGATCTGGGTTGGGCCGAGGGGCTGCACCGCGCCGTGTGGCTGGGCGTGGTGCCGGGCACGCTGGCGCTGGGTCTGGGTGCAGGGGTGCGGCGCTGGCTGCCGCCGCATTTGTTCATCTACATTCTGGGGCGGGGCTTTTTTGCCACGCTGCTGGGCGCCACGCTGGCCGGCGCCGCTGCCTTGCTGCTGAGCCCTCTGCCACCAGGCACATCGGCGGAGGACCTGCTGCTGGCACGCGGCCTGGCGGCGTCGGGCGAGGCCTTCATCACCGGCATGCTGGTGGCGATCTTTGTCGCGTTTCGGCCGCATTGGCTGGCCACCTACTCGGACCGGCTGTACTTGCAGCCGCTGTTGTAGCGACCCGGGAGACCGGGCTCAGGCCAGCGCCCGGCCGATCAGGATCTTCTGCACCTCGGACGTGCCCTCGTAGATCTGGCAGACCCGCACATCGCGGTAGATCCGCTCGACCGGAAAGTCGCTGAGGTAGCCGTAGCCGCCCAGCACCTGGATCGCACCCGAGCACACCGCCTCGGCCATCTCGCTGGCCATCAGCTTGGCCATGGCCGCCTCTTTCAGGCAGGGGCGGCCGGCGTCCTTGAGGCTGGCGGCATGCCAGATCAGCTGGCGCGTGGCCTCGATCCGGGTTGCCATGTCGGCCAGTTTGAACTGCACCGCCTGGTGCTGGAAGATCGGCACGCCAAAGGCCTGGCGGTCTTTGCTGTAAGCCAGCGCCACCTCGAACGCAGCCCGCGCCATGCCGAGCGCCTGGCTGGCGATGCCGATGCGCCCGCCCTCCAGGCCGGCCAGCGCGATCTTCAGGCCCTGGCCCTCATCGCCGATGCGGTTGGCGGCCGGCACCCGGCAGTTGTCGAACAGGATTTGCGCGGTGTCGCTGGCATGCTGGCCCATCTTGTCCTCGACCCGCGCCACCACGTAGCCCGGCGTGGCAGTGGGCACCAAAAAGGCGCTGATGCCGCGCTTGCCGGCGGCCTTGTCGGTGACGGCCATCACGATGGCCACGTCGCCGTTTTTGCCGCTGGTGATGAACTGCTTGACGCCGTTGAGCACGTAGACCTCACCGTCTGCGCCGGTCTCCAGCACGGCGGTGGTCTTGAGCCCTCCCGCCTCTGAGCCCACATGCGGCTCGGTCAGGCAAAACGCGCCCAGCATGTCGCCCCGCGCCAGCGGCCTGAGGAAGCGCTGCTTCTGGTCCTCGTTGCCAAACGCCATCAGGATCGAACACACCGGGCAGTTGTTGACGCTGATGATGGTGCTGGTGGCACCGTCGCCGGCGGCGATTTCTTCCAGCATCAGCGCCAGCGCCAGGTAGTCCAGGCCGGCACCGCCGTACTCGGTGGGCACGGCCACGCCGTAACACCCCAGCGCCGCCAGGCCACGCAGTTGCGTGGCAGGGAACTGGCCGCTCTTGTCCCAGGCAGCGGCATGAGGCGCGATCTCGGCTTGCACAAACTGGCGCACGGCGTCCTGCACCGCCTGGTGGTCGTCACTGAGCAGCATGTTTTTTGATGTCCTGGAGGTTTTCTTGGTGGGCCACGGCCAGCAGCACTTGCGGCCCATGGGCGCCGCGCATCAGCTGATAGCCGGTGTGGAATTGTTGCAGCATGCTGCCGTCGGCGCGCTTGAGCGTCCAGTGCAACCAGGCAAACGCGTGGTTCGGCCCCAGCGCCTGGTGCAGGAGGATCTGGAAGTCGGCGTGGTGGTAGCCGTTGTCGCAGTAGACCTGGCACAGCGCGTGGTGGTTGGCGCGCATCAGCGCGTCGTCGGGCCACCAGGTCAGGCGCGCGCTGCCGCCCGCGCCGAAGTTGTCGGCGATGCCGCTGGCGCCACACCACAGGTCAGCCACCGCGTCGCCATCCAGCCGGTCAAAGGCGGCGCGGTAGCGCTCGAAGAATGCCTGCGCCTCCTGGGCGTTCATGCGGGCACCGCTTTGACCAGCAGGGTGACCCGTGCCATCACGGCAGGGGCGGCAGGAGCGGCAGGAGCGGCAGGCGCGTCAGGGTGTGACATGGCGGACAAACCCGGAAGTAACGGCGGCCCGGAAGGTACGCGCACTTGGGTGGCTAAAGCATCTCGACCGCCAGCGCCGTCGCCTCGCCGCCACCGATGCACAGGGCCGCCACTCCGCGCTTCAAGCCGTGCTTGCGCAGCGCGCCCAGCAGCGTGACGACGATGCGCGCGCCCGATGCACCGATAGGGTGGCCCAGTGCGCAGGCGCCGCCGTGCACGTTGACGATGTCATGGGGCAGGCCAAAATCAGTCATAGCCGCCATCGTCACCGCTGCAAAGGCCTCGTTGACTTCCCAGAGGTTGATGCTTTTGGCGTCCCAGCCGCTTTGCTTGAGCACCTTGTTGATCGCCCCGGACGGCGCGGTGGCAAACCACTGCGGCTCATGGGCAAACACGGCCTGACCGGCGATACGGGCGAGCGGCGTGGCGCCCAGGCTGCGGGCGGTGGACTCGCGCATCAGCACCAGCGCGGCAGCGCCGTCGGAGATGCTGGACGCGTTGGCGGCGGTGATCGTACCGTCCTTCTTGAAAGCCGGCTTCAAGCCAGCGATCTTGTCGAGCTTGGCCTTGCGGGGCTGCTCATCCATCGCGATCACGGTGTCGCCGGCTTTGCCCGGCACGGTGACCGGCGCCATCTCCCAGGCAAAGCTGCCGTCCTCGTTGGCCAGCCGTGCGCGGGTGGTGGAGGTGATCGCAAACTGGTCTTGCGCCTCGCGGCTGAAGCGGTACTTGTCAACGCACTGCTCGGCAAACACGCCCATCGCCTTGCCGCGCTCGTAGGCGTCTTCCAGGCCGTCCATCGCCATGTGGTCGAACAGCTGCGCCGCGCCGTACTTGACGCCCTTGCGGGCAAACATCAGGTGCGGCGCATTGGTCATGCTCTCCATGCCACCGGCCAGTACCACGTTGGCGCTGCCGGCGGCCAGCATGTCATGGGCAAACATCATCGCCCGCATGCCGCTGCCGCACATCTTGCTCAGCGTCACCGCGCCGGTGCTGTCGGGCAAGCCGGCGCGGCGCATCGCCTGGCGTGCTGGCGCCTGGCCCTGGCCGGCCATCAGGCAGTTGCCCATCAGCACCTCGTCGATGTGGTCGCCCGGTACACCGGCCCGCTCGACTGCGGCCTTGATCGCCACCGCGCCCAGCTCCCAGGCGGCAAGCGACGAAAAATCGCCCAACAAGCCGGCGATGGGCGTGCGGGCGGCCGAGACGATGACGATGGATTCGGTCATGTGAGCTCCAGATGAAGACAGGGCGGGGGTGGATGGGGGCTGGTGCGACGGACGATGAGGCAGTGCAAGCCCGTCGGGCGCGAGCAGGTTCTAGGTGGGCCTGCGGTGGATTTCACGCCTCGGGCGCGGCTGCGGTGAGTGCATCGGCGCCGTGCTGCGCCTGCAGCCGGCGGTAGCGCTGCTTGACCAGCGCCAGTGCGGTGTCGTAGGCCAGGCCGACCTGGTCCGCTGAATCGACCGTCATGCGCAAATCTTCGAGCAAGCCGTTGTGCAGGCCGTAGACCCAGCCGTGCACCACCACGGTTTGGCCTCGGTGCCAGGCGTCGCTGACCACCGTGGTGCGGCAGACATTGCGCGCCTGCTCCAGCACGTTCAATTCAACCAGCGCGTTAACTTGCAAGCTCTCCTGCAGGCCGGCCAGAAAGCCTTCGTGGGCGTCGCGCACGTCCTGCACATGGCGCAGCCAGTTGTCGACCAGGCCGGCCCGCTGGTTGGTCATGGCCGCATGCACGCCGCCGCAGTCGCTGTGGCCCACCACGATGATGTGGCTGACCTGCAACGCGTCCACGGCGTACTGCACCACGCTCAGCGCGTTCAGGTCGCTGTGCACCAGCAGATTGGCAACATTGCGGTGCACAAACAGCTCTCCCGGCAGCAGGCCGACCAGGGCATTGGCCGGCACCCGGCTGTCGGCGCAACCGATCCACAGGTACTGCGGCTTTTGCTGCTGCATCAAGCGGGTGAAGAAGCCAGGCTCCCGGGCTTCGGTATCTGCCGCCCACTGGCGGTTGTTTTGGAACAATTCTTGCAGGTCAGTGCTCATGGGCGAAGGTCATTGGGGCAGGGAGCACGGGTGTCGTGCGGCAGTGCGCAGTTTACGCAGCGCCCGGGGCAAGTCCGGACAGCCCCGTCGGCACCGCGCCATGGCCTCACATCGTCTCGGCAAACAACTCCCGGCCGATCAACATGCGCCGGATCTCACTCGTGCCGGCGCCAATCTCGTAGAGCTTGGCATCGCGCCACAGCCGGCCCAGCGGGTAGTCGTTGATGTAGCCGTTGCCGCCGAATATCTGCACCCCCTCGCCGGCCATCCAGGTGGCTTTTTCGGCGCACCACAGGATCACCGAGGCGCAGTCCTTGCGCACCTGGCGCACATGCTCGGTGCCCAGCTTGTCGAGGTTCTTGCCCACGGTGTAGCAAAACGCCCGGCCGGCCTGCAGCACGGTGTACATGTCGGCCACCTTGCCCTGGATCAGCTGGAACTCGCCAATGCTCTGGCCGAACTGCTTGCGGTCGTGGATGTAGGGCACGACGTTGTCCATCACGCTCTGCATGATGCCGATCGGCCCGGCCGCCAGCACTGCACGCTCGTAGTCCAGCCCGCTCATCAGCACCCGGGCGCCGCCGCCCACCGAGCCAAGCACGTTCTGCGCCGGTACCTCGACATCGGTGAACACCAGCTCCCCGGTGTGGCTGCCGCGCATGCCCAGTTTGTCGAGCTTTTGGGCGCAGCTGAACCCGGGCATGGTCTTCTCGATGATGAAGGCGGTGACACCCCGTGCGCCAAGTTCGGGCTCGGTCTTGGCGTAGACCACCAGGGTGTCGGCGTCGGGCCCGTTGGTGATCCACATCTTGCTGCCATTGAGCAGGTAGTAGCCGCCCTTGTCCTCGGCCCTCAACTTCATGCTGATGACGTCCGAGCCCGCACCCGGCTCGCTCATCGCCAGTGCGCCCACATGGTCGCCCGAGATCAGCTTGGGCAGGTACTTGGCGCGCTGCGCCTCGCTGCCGTTGCGCTTGATCTGGTTGACACACAGGTTGCTGTGCGCGCCGTAGCTCAGGCCCACCGACGCGCTGGCGCGGCTGATCTCTTCCATCGCGATCATGTGCGCCAGGTAGCCCATGTTGGCGCCGCCGTACTGCTCGGCCACGGTGATTCCCAGCACACCCAGCTCGCCCATCTTGCGCCACAAGTCCATCGGAAACTGGTCGCTGCGGTCGATCTCGGCGGCGCGCGGCGCAATCTCGGCGTCGCAAAAATCGCGCACTGCGTCGCGCAGCGCGTCGATGTCTTCACCGAGCTGGAAGTCGAGTCCGGGCAGATGGCTCATGGGGTGTCTCCTGAAGGGGGTCGGGTTGGGCGCGCCCAGCGCGTGAGCGAGCATGCCATGGCCCGCAGGACGTTCAGCTTCAAAAGCCGAGCAAATTGACGTTGACGTAAGCGTCAATCATACCGAATTTGTTCGTTTCTGAAGCCACGACTCGATGGCTACTCAGGCTTGAGGTGGCGAAGCGGCGGGCGCCGCTAGCGCTACGGCCAACAGCTCGCGACAACGGCCCTCGTGCAGCGCCAACTCGTCGAGCGTGACACGGAGGTCGTCGAGCTGCAGGGCCAAAGCCCGGCGGTGTGCGGCCAGCACCTCCAAAAAGGCCTGGAGCTGGGACGCGGTGTCGGACTCGGTGCCGTACATCGTCACCAGACCGCGGATTTCCTGCAGGCTGAACCCGAGCCGTTTGCCGCGCAAGGTGAGCTTGAGCCGGGTGCGGTCGCGCTGGCTGTAGACGCGATTGCGGCCGACCCGGGTCGGCGCCAGGAGTCCGGAGTCTTCATAAAACCGGATCGCTCGCGGCGTGATGTCGAACTCGCGTGCCAGCTCGCTGATGGTGTAGGTCTTGGCAGCGCGGGCGGTGGGGTTCATGGAGGCGATGGCGGCTGCGTCGAGTTGACGCTTACGTCAATGTAGCCCAAGCGGGGGGTGTGCGGCGCTTGCAGCATCCGGGATGCAGTTCTCAAAGTTGACTGCTTGGGGCTGGGGGATGCGGCGGCCGGCAGGCAGCTCGTTGCAGTCGTTCGCCGCAGGGGTTCTGATCGCGCCGCTTTGCTGTGTGCAGCCGTCGTTTGATATTCGGCGCCGGGTATTCGCCCCGGCGGGCGACCATTCTTTCTTTTGGCGAAAAGAAAGAAGGCAAAGAAAGCGCTTCAATTCAATACCATGGTCATATACACGTCTTCGATCCCGCCCTTGTTGACTCACTCGCCCGCCCGGCGGGCTCAAACAGAGGCGTATTTGAAGGCCCAGAGCGCGCCGTCGATTTGCCGACTCAGGCGGCTGCTGGTGCAAACTGCAGGCCACGTGGCGGGTGCAAAAGCGCCCGCCGCCCGCCGTTCGCCTTGCATCGCCAATACAGCAGCCGCCTTTGCCGCGCCGCTGACCCGTCATCACGCCGCTTGCCAGGTGGCGCCTGTTTGAGCCCGCCCGGCGGGCGAGTCGATACTCTCCGCGATGGTTGACGTCGTGTATCTGGACATAGAAACTGTTTTTCCAGACTTTTCTTTGCTGACTTTCTTTTCTAGAAAAGAAAGTTAGTCGCCCGCCGGGGCGAAACCCCGGCGCCGAATATCAAACGACGGCTGCACACAGCAAAGCGGCGCGATCAGAACCCCTGCGAC
>JANYKR010000210.1 GCA_025358155.1 Betaproteobacteria bacterium | reverse complement strand
TCAGTTCGCGGCGACGACCTTGATGCGGGCGATCATTTCGTCCACCGCCTTGTCCACCGGCACCTTTTCGTTGAGCACCCGGTTCATGGCCTTGGCCCAGACGTTCTCGTTGTTCAGCACGGTGAACTTGTAGTTCTTGGTGAATTCGAAGGGCGTGGTGCCATTCATGAACTGGTTGTAAACGGCCGTGCGGTGCGGGTCAGCCTTCCAGAACGGGCTTTGCTGCGCCGTCTTGGTGACCGGAAACCAGCGGCCCAGCGAGCCCTCGACATACGGTGTCAGGTTGGCCTCGTCCAGCATGAAGGCCACAAACTTCTTGGCGCCCTCCTTGTTCTTGGCTTCTTTGAAGATCACGCCGGTCTTGACGGCCGCGCGGTAAACCATCTTGCTGCCATCAGGCTTGTTCGGGAAGCCGGAGGTGACGATCAGCTCGGTGTAGTTCTTCTTGGCGGTGGCGCGTTGCTCGGGCGTGAGCGCGGCGTTGTTCATGTCGTCCAGCCACTTGGCGGCAATCGAGATGGTCGCGTTGTGCGTCATCACGATCGTCTTGTTGTGGAAGGCGACGTTGTTGTCCGGGTCTTTCCAGCTGGTGGACGAGGGCGGGGTGCAGCCCTTGGTGTAGACCGATGTGTAGTCGGTCATCGCGCTGATCAGGCCGGCCCGCACCGCCGGGTCATCGACCAGCAGCTTGCCCGAGTCGTTGACCAGCTTGACGTTGTAGGCGTCCATGAAGGTGAGGAACGAATAGAACGAGTCGCTGGAATCGACGCCCATCGGGAAGCCGGTGCCAAAACCGCGCTTGCCGGTGTTCTTGCGGTAGCCGGTCTGCACCTTGTCGCACCAGAAGTCCCAGTAGCCTTTCCAGTCTTTCGGGATGTCGGCATCCTTGTAGCCGGCCTCGGCGAGCATGTCCTTCCAGTACTCGATGTGCATGGTCTGCTGCTTGATCGGGAAGGCGTAGTAGGCCCGCGTCTGTGCAGCGTTGTTGAACAAGAAGGTGGTCGACAGCGCGGCGGGTTCGAACTTGGCGCGCAGCGGGTCGATCACCTTGGAGATGTCCTCCAGCTTGCCGTCGAACGCCCACTTGGCGGTGACCTGGAAGTCGAACACATCCGAGTACGCCACGTCCGGCGGCGAGCCTGAATCCAGCGCCGACACGGTCTTGGGGATGGTGTCCTGGATCGGGTATTGCGACAGCTCGACCTTGATGTTCTTGTACTTGGCCTCGAACTTCTTGATCGCCTCGAACAGCGCGTCGTCCTCGGCCTTGTAAAAACCCTTGACCCACCAGACGGTAAGCTTTTCTTGGGCCTGCGCTGCGGCCGGGCCACTGGCCAGCACGCCCGCGCTGACCAGTGCGGCGGTCAACAAAGTCTTGAGTTGCATTCTGAGGGTCTCCTGTGGGACGGTGAGGCTGGCGAGGGCGGATGTTCTGGTGTTATCGTATGATGATTGAGGGGTATTGGCTTGCGGAGTTTCCCGTAGAGCCGGTCGCGTTGCCGCCGGGCCGCAGCGCTCGCTGCGCCACTGCGCACTGGGCGCCAGCCCACTGCCGGATGGCAACGAAAAAGCCGCCCCTCGGGGCGGCTTTTGAAGCGCCAGCAGCGCTGGTGCAGCGAACTGCCCAGTGAACCTCGGCGGGCCGGGCTCAGCCTCGCTTTTGCACAGCCAGCCAGGCCAGCAGCGCCAAACCACCGATCATCAAGGCCCAGGACGCGGGCTCAGGCACCGGCGCATAGTTGTAGGTGACCGTTGCATAGGCGGTGGCCAGGGTGTCGTTGTCAAATGCCAAGTTGCCCGAACCGGATGCCGCAGTCAGGCCGGCAGCGTGCAAAGGCGTCAGCACAAAACCCGGTCCCGAGAACAAGCGCTTGTCGGCCGCTGAACTGGTGCTCACAAAGCTGGAGGCGCTCGCTGTCAGGTTGAGCCAGGTTTGGCCGGATGCGCCGGTCCAGTCCAGGTTGCCGTCATACACCGAGGCATTGAAGCGCACCGGCGCGACAGGGG
The DNA here is from genome assembly GCA_025358155.1 of Betaproteobacteria bacterium. Classification (GTDB taxonomy): domain Bacteria; phylum Pseudomonadota; class Gammaproteobacteria; order Burkholderiales; family Burkholderiaceae_C; genus Pseudaquabacterium. The sequence goes on along the minus strand of JANYKR010000210.1, from coordinate 4,213 downwards.
AGGTCACGACCAGGGTCGTCAAGTCGGGGCGCGTCAAGGTCAGCATGCTGGACAAGCGGGCGGTGATGGTCGAGGGCGCCGCATCGGTGCTTTCAACCCGAATGTTGCCATCGGTCTCGCCATACAGCGTGATGGTGATGTTGTTGAGCGTGCCCAAGGCGGGGTTGAACTTTTGCAGGCTGAGGCTGAAGTCCCAGTCGGTGAAGTCCAGCGGCGCTGTGTTGGAAGTGAAGCTGACCGAAGCCGCCTGGGCCATGCTGGTGACCGCGAACAGGCTTGCGGCGACAAATTTCAGGATCGTGGGCATGAAGCACTCCAATGAAGCGGGCCTGCAAAGGACTTGCTCAAACACTTTTCAGTTTTGCCAGTGCGTTGGCAGGTTGGTCGTCCCGGGGGGGGTGAGGGGCCAGACTTCAAGTGGCGGCTTTGGCGCTTCTGCGCTTTGTGGCCGCCGCAGCGCCGGTTAGCGCCAGGCCGACCAGCGCCAGGCCGACCAGCGCCAGACCGCCCGGCTCAGGCACGGCCTTGTCGTAGGTGTAGACCACGGTGACATCGGCGCCGGCCTGGCTGCTGACATTGGACGCCATGTTGGCTGGGCCTGAAAAGGTGGACAAGGCACGGGCACGCACCGGAATGATGAAGTTGCCGGTGCCGATCAAGGCCGCCAGACCCGGAGCCGAATTCACATCAAAGCCGCCGCTGCCGCTGGCTGAGAGCACCTGGGTTGTGCCAGAGGTGCCGCCGAAGTCGGTTCTGCCGTCGTACTTTTGCAGCAAGGTCGGACTGCCCGTGTTTATCAGGTTGAGGATCTGGTTGAGGGGTTGGTCGAAGCTGATGGTGGCTTTGGCGGTTGCTGTGAAGCTTTGCGACCTGTTCCGGTCCTTGTTCTCGATGCTGAAGCTCGAGGCGCCCGTGCCGTCAAAAGTGAACAAAGCATCCGTCAGCGTGCCCAGCGACGCGTCGAAGTAGGGCAGCAGCAGGTTGTGGTCCCAGTCAGTGACCGAGGCGGCGAAGGTGTCGCTGAACGAAATGGTGCGCACGACGGTGATCGGCGCTGCTTGCGCTGCAGGCAGCGCCGCCAGCAGGGCAGCACACAAAACCAGAAGCTTTTTCATGGAGCAGTCCCTAGGGGGCCCGCCGTCCCGGGGGCGGCGACGCGGGTGACAGGGCTTGGGTGAAGTCAAGCCAACCAAGTCACCCCGCGCCCGGCGAGCCAGAGTGCCGGTGAATCAGTCGTGACAAAAATTCTTTACTGTGTAGTGTCACCCAAAGCAGACTTGCTGCACCTCCCTTGATTGGGGTGGGGCAGCCGACAACATGGGTACCCGGTCACGATTTGGCGGCGCTTGCCAAACCAGCGCGTGTCAGCGCGGCAAAGCGGGTTCAGCAGGCGGGGTTCACTCGGCCGGGCGGCACTCCGGCACCGGAGTTTTTACCGGCTGGCCGCTGAGTTGGCACTGCAGGTTGTCAAAAGCCAGGTCGGCCATCGCCTGGCGGGTCTGGCCGGTGGCGCTGCCGATGTGCGGCGCCAGCACCACCTGGGGCAGGGCGCGCAGGCGCTCGGGCACGTTGGGCTCGGTCTCGAACACGTCCAGGCCGGCGCCGGCAATCACGCCGTTCTCCAGCGCCTCGATCAGTGCGGCCTCGTCCACCACCGAGCCCCGCGCCACGTTCACCAGGATGCCTTTTTGGGGTGAACTTGCACCCAGCGCGGCCAGTACCTCGGCGTTGATCAGTTTGCGGGTGCCGGCGCCGCCGGGCGTGATCACCACCAGAAAATCGCTGACGGCCGCCAGTGACGCGGCATCGGGCAGGTAGGCCCAGGGCAACCTGGGTTTGGCCGAGCGTGCGGTGTAGGCGACCGTCATGTTGAAGCCCAGCGCGCGTTGGGCGATGGCCTGGCCGATGCGGCCCATGCCGACGATACCGATGCGGGCGCCTGACATCTTGCGCGCCAGCGGCAGGGTGCCCTGCGGCCACAGGCCGGCGCGCACATGGCGGTCGGCGGCTGGCAGTTGGCGGGCGGCGCTGAGCATCAGCCCGATGGCGAGGTCGGCAACGTCATCGTTGAGCACGTCGGGTGTGTGCGTGACCACCACGCCGCGTGCCTTGGCGGCGGCCACGTCGATGCCGTCGTAGCCCACGCCCATCACCGAAATGATCTCCAGCGCGGGCAAATTTGCAATCAGCTCAGCGCTGACCCTGGACTCTCCGCTGGCAAAGATGGCGCGGATCCTGGGCGCCGTCTCAGCGGGCACGCCAGCCGGCAGCGTCGCATCCAGGGCATGCACTTCAAAGGCGGCATTGAGCCTCGGCGCCAGCAAGGGCGATGGTTTGGCTACGGCCAGCACAGCGATGCTGCCAGCAGCGGAAGGGCTTGTGGACACCAGGAATCTCCTCAGGGTTTTGCCGGGTTCGTCATCTCGCCGGGCGGTCAATCGTCATACCATAATATGCCTGAACGCACCTCCAAGCCCACCCGGGAAAGCCAGCAGACCATGAGCAACACGCCCAGAAAGAAGCCAGAGGACCTTCGCAGCCAACAGTGGTTCGGCCGCCAGGACCGCGACGGTTTTGCCTACCGCAGCTGGGTCAAGGGCAAGGGCGTGCCGCACGACCAGTTTGATGGCCGGCCGGTGATCGGCATCTGCAATACCTTCAGCGAGCTGACGCCCTGCAACAGCCATTTCCGCACGCTGGCCGAGCAGGTCAAGATCGGTGTCTACGAGGCGGGCGGCTTTCCGCTGGAGTTTCCGGTGATGAGCCTGGGTGAGACCTTGTTGCGCCCCACCGCGATGCTCTACCGCAACCTGGCCAGCATGGATGTCGAAGAGAGCATCCGAGGCAATCCGATCGACGGCGTGGTGCTGCTGATGGGCTGCGACAAAACCACGCCGGCGCTGCTGATGGGTGCGTCGTCGGTCAACCTGCCGACCATCGGCGTCTCGGGCGGGCCGATGCTCAACGGCAAGTGGCGTGGCCAGGAACTGGGCTCGGGCACCAGCGTGTGGAGCATGAGCGAGCAGGTGCGCGCCGGCACCCTCAAGCTGGCCGACTTCTTTGAGGCCGAGAGCTGCATGCACCGCAGCCACGGCCACTGCATGACCATGGGCACCGCCAGCACCATGGCCAGCATGGTCGAGGCGCTGGGTATCGGCCTGCCCGGCAACGCCGCCTACCCGGCGGTGGACGGCCGGCGCAACGTGCTGGCGCGCAACGCCGGCCGGCGCATCGTCGAGATGGTGCACACCGACCAGACCATCTCCAAGGTGCTGACGCGAGAGGCCTTCGAGAACGCGATCAAAACGCTGGCGGCGATCGGCGGCAGCACCAATGCGGTGATTCACCTGATCGCCATCGCCGGCCGGCTGGGCGTGCCGCTGGCTGTCGACGACTTCGACCGCCTCGCCAGCGAGCTGCCCTGCCTGGTCAACCTGCAGCCCAGCGGCCAGTACCTGATGGAGGACTTTTGCTACGCCGGTGGCCTGCAGGTGGTGTTGAAAGAGATCGCCCAGCATCTGCACCTGGGTCTGGTCACCGCCAGCGGCCAGACCGTGGCCGAGAACTTTGCCGACGCACAGAACCACAACCCGGACGTGATCAAGACCCTGACCGCGCCGTTCAAAGACAGGGCCGGCATCGCGATCCTGCGCGGCAACCTGGCGCCGCGCGGCGCGGTGATCAAACCCAGCGCCGCCACACCGGCATTGATGCAGCACACCGGCCGCGCCGTGGTGTTCAAGGACAGCGACGACTTCCATGCCCGCATCGACGACGAAGCGCTCGACATCGACGAGACCTGCATCATGGTGCTGCAGAACTGTGGCCCCAAGGGCTACCCCGGCATGGCCGAGGTCGGCAACATGCCGCTGCCGCCCAAAGTGCTGCGCAAAGGCATCACAGACATGGTGCGCATCAGCGACGCCCGCATGAGCGGCACCGCCTACGGCACGGTGGTGCTGCACACCACGCCCGAGGCAGCCGCCGGTGGCCCGCTGGCCATCGTGCAGGACGGCGACCTGATCACCCTCGACGTGCCCGGCCGCCGCCTGCATCTGCAGATTGACGACACCGAGCTGGCGCGCCGCCTGGCCGCCTGGCAGGCGCCGGCACCCGCGATGGGCAGCGGTTACTGGAAGCTCTACATCGACCATGTGCTGCAGGCCGACCAGGGCTGCGACCTGGACTTTCTGGTTGGCCAGCGCGGCGCGGC
>JANYKR010000207.1 GCA_025358155.1 Betaproteobacteria bacterium | reverse complement strand
CGTGCTGGGCATTTCGGCACCCCTGGCACCCCCGGCACTCCCAGCACTCCGAGCAAACTCGGCTCAGACGATCCGCTCTTCGGGTTTGCTGATCTTGCGCAGCGGCTCGTAGCGCGACAGGGTGGAGAGCAAGGGCTGCAGCGTGGCGCTGCCGTCCCAAACCGGGTCGTCAATGCTCTCGAACACCTCTCGCAGGCGATGTCCCCAGGTGCTGTGGATCATCTGGAAGTAGGGGTTCTGGTCGTCGATGCAGACGATCTGGTCACAGCGAAAGCTGCCCTCACGGTAGACCAGCAAGTCCAGCGGCAAGCCCACGCTCAGGTTGGATTTGAGCGTGGAGTCCATCGACACCAGCGCGCACTTGGCGGCTTCGTCAAGCGGCGTGGTGGGGGTGAGCACCCGGTCGAGGATCGGCTTGCCGTATTTGCTCTCGCCGACCTGAAAGAAACAGGTCTCTCGGGTGGCCTCGATGAAGTTGCCCGCCGAATAAACCATGAACATGCGCATCGCCTCGCCCTTGATCTGGCCGCCAAAGATCATCGACGCATTGAAGTCGATGCCTGCAGCCTTCAGGCTGGGGCCGTCTTGCTGGTAGACCCGGCGCACCGCGCTGCCCAGCACCCGCACCGCCTCGAACATGCTTTCGGCGTTCCAGATGGTGAGCGCCGGCTGGTCGGGGCCGCGGTCGATCTTTTCGAGCTGCAGGATTTCCCTGACGCTTTGGCTGATGCTCAGGTTGCCGGCCGACAGCAGCACCATGAAGCGGTCGTCAGCGCGCTCGTAGACGATCATCTTGCGGAAGGTGCTGATCTGGTCGATGCCGGCGTTGGTGCGCGAATCGGACAAAAAAACGAGGCCGGCGTTGAGGCGGATACCGATGCAGTAGGTCATGGCGGGATTGTGGCGCCTGAAAGTGGCAAGCCGCTGGGTTCAACGGTTTTTGAGCGCAGCCAGATGCGACGGCTAGAGCGCGGGCTTGACCGCAGGTTTGAAGGCATGGGTGCGGGCGGTCTGGGCCTCGGCGCTGGCGGCAGCCAGCATGATCTGGTCGTGTGCCATGTGGCCGCCCAGGTGGTGCAGAGCGGTGGCCACGGCGTTGGCGGTCTCCTTGCTCATGCGCACCGCGTGGGCCGGCATCGTCAGCACCTGCTCGGCCACCTGTCGGGCGCGGGCCAGCGCCTGGCCGCTGGGCGCGGTGTAGTCGACCAGGCCCATGGCCAGCGCATCGGCCGCAGCCACACGCTCGCACAGGATGGTCAGGCGCTTGGCCCGGGCCGGGCCCACCAGCGCCACCAGCCGCGGGATCGCGCCCCAGGTGAGTGGAATGCCCAGCGCGATCTCGGGCAGCGAGACAAAGGCATCCTCGGCCAGTACCCGCCAGTCGCAGGCCAGGGACAGCGCCAGCCCACCGCCGACTGCAAAGCCCTCGATCGCGACGATGCTGATCTGGGGCAGGTCCTCCCAGGCCCGGCACATGCGGTAGCCGATGGCTGCGCGCTCGCGCCTGGCCACCAGCGGCTGCGTATCGTCGGCCCAGGCGCGGCCCTCCTTGAGATCAGCGCCAGCGGTGAAGCAGGGGCCGGTGCCGGTCAGCAGCACGACATCGATGTCGCTGCGCTGGGCCAGCGCCTGGGCGGTGGTGGTGAGCTCTTGCATCAGCGCCTGCGACATCGCGTTGCGGGCCTCGGGCCGGTTCAGTCGCACCTCGGCCACCCGGGCGGATTCGGTGAGGGTGGTGTGGGTCAAGGGCATCGTCATGGGCTGGGGTTGGGTTGGGGGAAGGTGGAGGCTGGGGCCACGCTGCAGTCTGGGGCAGCCGCTGCGGTGATGGCGGTGCCGGCGCCCGCCGGCCCGGGCTGCAGTGCTTTGAGCCGGTACAGCGCGTCCAGCGCCTCGCGCGGGCTCAGGGTGTCGGGCTGGATGCGGGCCAGCGCCTGCTCTACCACGCTCGGTTCGGGCGCGGGTGGGGCCGGCGGCGTGGCGAACAGGTCGACCTGCAGGTCACCGGCGCGGGACTTGGCCTCCAGCGCCTCCAGCGTGTTGCGGGCCTGGCGCACGAGACTCGCCGGCATGCCGGCCAGCTTGGCCACTTGCACGCCGTAACTGCGGCTGGCCGGGCCGGGCTCGATGGCGTGCAAGAAGACGATGTCGTGGCCCGACTCCACCGCCGAGACATGCAGGTTGATGGCCCGGTCATGGCGGGCCGGGAATTCGGTCAGCTCGAAATAGTGCGTGGCAAACAGCGTGAAAGCGCGGTTCTTGTCGTGCAGTTGCGAGGCGATGGCGCCGGCCAGCGCCAGGCCGTCAAAAGTGCTGGTGCCCCGGCCGATCTCATCCATCAACACCAGCGAGTGTTCGGTGGCCGAGTGCACGATGGCCGCCGCTTCGGTCATTTCAAGCATGAAGGTCGATTGGGCGTTGACCAGGTCGTCGGCCGCGCCGATGCGGGTGTGGATCGCATCGATCGGCCCCAGCGTGCAGGCAGCGGCGGGCACGTACGCGCCCATCGAGGCCAGCAGCACGATCAGCGCCACCTGGCGCATGTAGGTGCTCTTGCCGCCCATGTTGGGACCGGTGATGATCAGCATGCGGGTGCGGGCGTCGAGCCGACAGTCATTGGCGATGAAGTCTGCGCCTTGGCCGCCGCCGCCGGTCTCGGCCAGCCGGGCCTGTACCACCGGGTGCCGGCCTTGCTCGATGTCGATGCAGGGCTGGGGCACAAATCGCGGCCGGCACCAGCCCAGTGTGGCGGCGCGCTCGGCCAGCGCGGCCAGCGCGTCCAGCCCGGCCAGCGCGCGGGCCAGTCGGCCCAGCTCGGGCAGAAAGGTCTGCAACTGGTCGAGCAGTTGCTCAAACAACCATTTTTCGCGGGCCAAGGCCCGGTCCTGGGCTGAGAGCGCCTTGTCCTCGAAGGTCTTCAACTCGGGCGTGATGAAGCGTTCGGCGTTTTTCAGGGTCTGGCGGCGCTGGTAGTCGGCGGGCACTTTGTCCACCTGGCCGGCGGTGACCTCGATGTAGAAGCCGTGCACCCGGTTGAACTGCACCCGCAGGTTGTGGATGCCGGACCGGGCGCGCTCGCGGGTCTCCAGCGCCAGCAGGTAGGCGTCACAGTTCTGGCCGATGCCGCGCAGTTCGTCGAGTTCAGCGTCGAAGCCGGTGGCGATTACGCCGCCGTCACGCAGCAGCACGGCGGGTTCGTCGGCCACGGCGGCATGCAGCAGGCTTTGCAGCGCAGCGGGCGGGCTCAGGGCCTGGGCAAAGCCGGCCAGCAGGGTCGGGTGGTCGATCGGGGGTGGGTCGCCACTGGCTGGCGTGGGCTGGCGCTCGGCGGTGACCTCAGGCGGCAAGGTGCCCCGCAAGGCGGGCAACACCTGCAGCGTGGCGCGGAGGCCGCTCAGTTCTCGCGGTCGGATCTGGCGCAGCGACAGCCGAGCGGTGATGCGCTCGACATCACTGATCTGGCGCAGCACCTGGCGCAGCGGCTCGGCGCCATGGCCAGTCAGCGCGGCGATGGCATCGTGGCGGGCGCTGGCGACGTGGCGCTGGCGCTGCGGGTGGGTCAGCCAGTGGCGCAGCAAGCGGCTGCCCATGCCGGTCTTGCAGCTGTCGAGCAGCGACAGCAAGGTCGGGCTGGGCTCGCCGCGCAGGGTCTGGGTCAGCTCCAGGTTGCGGTGGGTGGCGGGCGGCAGGTCGATCAGGCTGCTGGCGCGCGCCACCTCCAGCGTGGCGACATGGGCCAGTGCCTGGCCCTGGGTGTGCTCGGCAAAGCTCAGCAAAGCCGCTGCAGCGGCATGCGCCACCGGCAGATCCTGCGCGTTGAAGCCCTGCAAGGAGGCCACTTTCAGCAAGCCGCAGAGCTTGCGCACACCCAGCGCAGTGTCAAACTGCCAGTCCGGCCTGGCGGTGCGGGCAGCCCGGTGCTGCAGCAGGGCGGCGGGCAGCGGGGTGCTGGCGGTGGCCAGGGCCTGTGGCAGCAGCAGCTCGGCCGGGTCCAGCCGCGCCAGCCAGCCGGCCAGCTCGGCCTCGCCGCATTCGGTCAGGCCCAACTGGCCACTGGCCAGGCCCAACCAGGCCAGGCCCCAGCTGACCCGCAACTTGGAGACCGCGCACAGCAGCGTGTCCACCCGGTCGTCGAGCAGCTCGCTGTCGGTGATGGTGCCGGGCGTGACCACCCGCACCACCTTGCGCTCGACCGGTCCCTTGGCGGTGGCCACATCACCCACCTGCTCGGCAATTGCCACCGCCACGCCCAGCTTGATCAGCCGGGCCAGGTAGCTCTCGACCGAATGCACCGGCACGCCGGCCATCACCACCGGCTCACCGGCGCTTTGGCCGCGGGTGGTCAGGGTGATGTCGAGCAGCCGATTGGCCCTGCGGGCGTCATCGAAAAACAGCTCGTAAAAATCGCCCATCCGGTACAGCACCAGGGTGTCGGGAAACTCCGATTTGATGCGGAGATACTGGGCCATCATCGGGGTGTGCGTTGAAATAGCGGCCGCTTCCCTCTCGGCAGACTTACTTTTTTCGTTATCTATCAACAAGTTGAGCCTCTTCTCTGACGCCTTCTATCGACCTGCAGTGGCCCCTGTCAACCTGAAGCGATCCGCCAAAAAGTCCGCCAGATCACCGCCAAAAATCTGGTCAGAGGCTAAGATCGGGCCAGTTTTTGGCGGAACCGAACCCATCGGCGCCGCCAATTCCAAGGAGCGCCCATGAAGTTGACGTTGAGGACTGTGGGCGCCGGCTTGAATTTGTCTTTTTTCAGCCGGTCTGTACGTGCGTTTTCTTTCTGATCCGTTTTCTTCGGATCACCGTCTCTGACAGTCTTCTTTAGCTCCGCCTGCCGTCTTCTTCAGACTCCGAACTGATGAACGTTTGCTCGGGGCGGTCGTCGCGCTCGACGGGTTCGTTCGGGAGCGACGATGGCCAAGGCGGGACAGCGCAAGTGCATGTCGTGCGGGGAGTTTTTCCTCCCCGAGCCTCGCTGCGGTGAACGCCAGCGGTACTGCTGCGCAGCCGCTTGCCGGCGCGCAAGCAAGGCCGCCAGCCAGGCGAGTTGGCTGGCCAAGCCGCCCAACAACGACTACTTCAGCGGGCCCGTCCACGTCGCGCGGGTGCAGGCGTGGCGTGCCGCGCATCCGGGCTACAGCCTGGGCAGGGTGCGGCCGTCGCGGGCGTTACAAGATCGTTTGCCGCCGCAAGTGACTGATGCCATTGAAGAATGTGCTGATCGTGTTGAGGTGCCCGAGGCGCCCGCGGCCGGGGCGTTACAAGATCTGTTGAACGCCGAATCGCCTTTGCTGGCGGGGCTTGTGGCCCATCTGTTCCAGCCGGCGTTACAAGATGACATGGCCAGCACCACCCGGCGCCTCGTACAACTTGGGCGCGATGTGATCAACGGGAGGTGCGGTGAAGGCCATCAAGCAACTACTTCGGCCCGAGCGGCTGCGCCAGGTCCCCGAGCAGTTCAGCTGGGTTGACCAGGCGCTCGTGCAGCAGCACTTCATCGACCGCTGCGAGGCGCGATCGGCCGCGCTGTACCTGTTCCTGGTCACGGTGTCGGACGCCCAGGGCCTGAGCTACTACGGCGAGTCGACGCTGGCGCGGCGGCTGCACCTGAGTGACGAGCAGTTCGGCGCGGCGCGCCAGCAGCTCATTGAGCTCGACCTCATCGACTATCGCTCGCCGCTGTACCAGGTGCTGGCCCTGCCGGGGAGCGTGGCGGCGCAGCGCCCGGCACCGCGTGCGATGACCAGGACCGACGCCACCACCGGCACCAACACCGGCACCACCACCACCGCCACCACCGGTGGCCAGCCCGTGAGCCTGGCCACGCTGCTGCAGTTGGCCCAGCAGCGCCGTGGTTGACTACGAGACCTACTGCCGCATCCGCGACCACCGGGTGCGCCAGCAACTGAGCGTGGCGCAGACCGCGCGAGCGCTGGCCTTGGACGCGCGCACGGTGGCCAGGTGGGCCGACGTTGAGCAGTTCCGCCAGCGTGTGGCCGTACAGCGCCCCAGCAAGCTCGACGCCTTCAAGGGCCAGATCGTGCGCTGGCTCGATGCTCACCCCTACAGCGCCCAGCAGATCTACCAGCGGCTCGCCGAGGCCGGCTACGACGGCGGCATCACCATCGTCAAGGACTACGTGCACCGCATCCGGCCGCGCCGGCAGCCGGCCTTCCTCAAGCTGGACTTCGAGCCCGGGGAATGCGCGCAGGTCGACTGGGGTGAGCTCGGCACCGTCACTGTGGGCAACACGCGCCGGCGCCTGAGCTTCTTCGTGATGGTGCTGTGCTACAGCCGGCGCATGTATTTGGAGTTCACCGTGTCGCAGGAGATGGAGTTCTTCCTGGCCTGTCACGAGAACGCCTTCGCCGCCTTCGGTGCGGTGCCTGCACGGTTGATGGTCGACAACCTGAAGTCGGCCGTGCTCAAGCGCCTGGTCGGCGCGGCGCCAGTGTTCAACCCGAAGTACCTGGACTTCTCGCGCCATTGGGACTTCGAGATCAGCCCCTGCAACGTGGCCTCGGGTTGGGAGAAGGGGCGGGTTGAGAACGGGGTGGGCTACGTCAAGAAGAACTTCCTGGACGGCCTGGAGTTGCCAGACTTCTGCGCACTACAGCCAGCAGCCACCCTTTGGATGGATACGGTGGCCAATGTGCGCGTGCACGAATCAACCCACCAGCGCCCGATGGATCGTTTTGAAGAGGAAAGCGCTCACTTGAAACGGCTCAACCCGGCTGGTTTCGATCTCGCACGCGTGAAGACAGTGCGTGCCACCAAGCAGTTTCGCGTACCCCTGGACTCCAATCACTATACGGTGCCGGCGCCTTACGCAGGGCAACGTCTGATACTCAAGGCCTATGCCGATCGGGTCTGCATTTATGACCAGCAGCAGCTCATCGTGCGCCATGCCCGCAGCATGGATCGGCACAGGGATATTGTCGACCCCGAGCACGAGCAGCAACTTGTAGTGCAGCGCAAGAGTGC
>JANYKR010000200.1 GCA_025358155.1 Betaproteobacteria bacterium | reverse complement strand
ATGCCGCTGGTGGGCAACCCGATGCGTTTTGACGGCGAGCGCGCCCTCGCCGACCAGCCGCCGCCCGGGCTGGATGCGCAAGGCGATGCGATCCGCGCAGCGCTGGCGCAACACAGCGGCTGGCCTGTCCGAGGCTGAGCCATCGCGCAGGCTGATGCCGCGCCGGCAAGACTCGAATCGGGAGCACGCGGGTTGGCGCCTCAGCCACCCTGGGGTCAGCAGCTTGGTAGTGCGCGCACAGCGATTGCGCCCCCGGTACGACCGCCAGCACCCGGCTCGAGAGGTTGAGGCGCAGCGGTCACATCCAAGCGCTTCATGCATTGATTCAAGCACTTGGCAAGGGCTTCAGCGAAAGCAGTTTTGCCGACGCCGGGCCCGCCGGCCAGGAGCAGCAGCGGCAGAGAAAAGACCTGTCGCGGCAGGATGTGGGCCAAGCCTGTGCGCTGCTCGATCAGGACCAGCACTTCGGCGAAATGCGGGAAGTCCACCGCCAAGCGTTTCAGCGCTGATGGGGTTGGTGCACTGGCGAGTCGACCTCTTGCCCCCCTCGATGAGGGCGAACGCCGTAGGGGTTGCGCGCCGGCTCTTGTCTTCTGCAGCGCGCTTCTCGCGGATCGCGATTTTCAGGTCAGCGAACGTCGCAGCGGCCTTCACCAGGCCACGCAGATCGTACTGATTGGTCAGGTTGTCGCCGGCCTTCGCCTTGCGTTCGATGCGCTTGACGTAGCCCAGCGCTTCCATTTTGGCGATCGAGCGCTGCACGGTGCAGGGATCAACATCGATGGCGTCGGCGATCGTGCCTTTCGCGGGCCACGGGTTCTCGTTCGGCTTCCACCAGTAGCTGGCCAGGTGCAGCAGGACGAGCACGTCGAGCGGCTTGAGCTTGAGTGCCTTCTGGTACTGGAAGATCACGTCGGGCAGGGCGGTGAACCCGGCGGCGATCAGCGTCTTGCCCCACTTCGCTTCGAGAACTTTCTCGGTGGGTGTGGCGGTTGGTTTGGTCGCTGGTTTGGTGGTGCTCATCGGGATCGCTTTCGACATCGTGCCGAGAGTGTGCGGCGGATGACACGTCGCCGGCAACAGCGCGCGGCGCCTTGGGGGGAGGCAGCGCAGTCTCCCCCTTCTTCGTTTGCTACGTATGCGCAGTGAATCTACGTTAGCGCAGCTGCTCTGGTTAGTAGGGCATGGGAGTCGCCCCCGGCGGGGCCTGAGCGCCTCCCGGGGGAGGCTTTCATACCTCCCCATGTCGCTACAGGTCGCACACCCGCGCCCGCGCGGCATGGTCATAGACCGGCCCCCGCCGACGCCCTCTCTCGCGCAAGCCCTCCCGCAGCTTGCCGGCACCCCGCAGCACATCCTTCATGTCTGTTCGCAGCTGCTCCGACTCCAGCACCTGCTTGCTCATGGCGGTGTGGCGCCATCAGCGCATCCATCGCGGCGCCCATGATCTCTTTGGCCAAGGCACGAGGGCTAGCGCTTTCGCCTCGAAGAGTTCTCGCATTTCGAGAGCACACCGATGCAAGCGAACTGGCGACAGCTACTCCCATTTGGTGCCAAGCGTTCGCTGGTCTTTGGACAGTAACCACGCCATTGCCCTTCGCGGCCCGGGCGACGCGGAAGGTAAGGGTTTTTACCCACACAAATACATGAACACTATGTGATAGTATTCGTCACGTTTTGTTCATAAGGCCAACCACACCATGTACTCCCTTCCTCCGATTGAGCATATCCGCCGCGACCTGGTGGCTCACCTGTACGCATGGGCCATGGTCCAAGCACGCTGCGTGCGTCCCCACACGAGTCGACAACTTCTGAACCTCTCGGGCGAGGGCCATGACGCCGACGTCGTGGAGTACGACGACTTCGACTTCGTTGAGTACGACGACTTCGACTTGACTGGATTTTGGGTTGGCGATTCGGAGCTGGCTGCGGTCTACCGCTATGCATCGCTCGGCGAGCACAGCGGCATGGGTCAAGTGCTTTCGATGGACCCCGACGAAGGCGCCATCGGGCGACTCGAAATGCTCGTGCAGGTTTTCGCTGGCGCTTCCAAGCTCTCGTATTGTCTGAACGACGTGACCCGGACTTACGACAAAAACGGTATGCCGCGCGGCGGACTGCCGGAGATGGTCGCGCTGGCGATGGCCCGCGCCAAGCTGGGTGAGGGTTTCGATCTGACGCCGGCCGAGGTGGCCCTGCTGGCCGTTGTCTCGGACCGCAGCGTAGCTAACGCGATGGCGATGTCGGACGATGCTCGGTTGAACGCCGGCCGCAACGACAAGGGTCAGATGGTTGTCAAAGCCGACGAGGCGCACCGGTGGCTTAGCGGCCGGCGCGCCTACCTTCCTTCGGTTTTGGTTCGCTCAACCAAAGGCCTGCCGGAAGCCATGGACGCCAAAGCGCTTTCTGCATTCATCGTCGAGCGCATCCGCGAGGAGGTTTCGGACGAAAGACTCGACCTCCAGGCACTGGCGGCAGGTGAGGGCCCGAAAACAGTTCCGAACCAGCGCGCAGCCAAGCTGGTGCATTTTCTCGGGTGGCCCATGGAACGGGTCCAGCAATGGATCGACGGGAAAGTTGCCGAGCTGAAGCTCGATGACTGCGCCGGCATGGCGGGTGCGATGAGGGTGGACCAGCGTTGGCTCACCACCCAGCTGATGGGCGTACTGAGCCCGAACGCGCACCAGCAGGTCGAAGTCACGCTGACCGAGGCGGGCATCCGCAACGGCTATTTCGACATCGAGCAGCGCTATGCACGGGGGTTTTTTCCTGATGACGCTTTCGGTGGCCGTGGCAGCGATGAGATTGCCTCGACCGTGCGCCTGACGGTTGACAGTCAAGTCTTTGATACCGACATCCGCCTGAAGAGCGAAGCGTTGGTTAGCCCGCGCAAGCGCTTTTCCGGCTACTTCAAGTTGCACCAGGCCAAGCCCGGCCATCGGGTACGAATCACCCGGACCAGTGAGCGCGACTACGAACTCACGTTTGTCGACTAGGCCTGAGGGCGGCAGACCGCCGGCGCGAACTCTGGCGAACGACTCGATTGCTGGCCCGCAAGGGGCCAAGCTTTTCCACGCACTGCAACTCGGATGAGGACATCAATGACCACGACGAAGCAAGCACGCGCCATCGCGTGGCAACACGAGTTCGATCTGCTCGACGACGAGGGCTCGACCCGGCTCCATACTTGCCAGCGGGCGCACCGCGCAGCGCTGCACCGAAGCGCTGATGCTACCAAGCCCGTCTTGCCATCAACCAAGTCGGAACTGTCGCAGCACCTGGTCGCGATGCCGACCATCCCGCTGACGCGTCACGCCGAAGTGCGGCTCAAGAGTCGCGGGATCACGATGGCACAGGTCCTGATCGTCACAGAGTTTGCGACGCCTCAGCGTTCCCACGGCGCGACGCGCTACGCATTCGACAGGAAGTCGCGTCAATACCTGGCCGCGACGATGCCACCGTCGCAACTGCGGCGCCTGGGCAGGCTCGACATCGTGGCAGTGCTCGCAGACAACGGCTCGCTCATCACGGCCGCGCACCGGACCGAGCGACTGCGGCGCGACATCCATTGACCAATTTCCTCAATCCCGCGAGTGATCGCGGACCTTCACCCACCAGCAGTTCCACCACCACCACGAGAAACACCAACCAAGCCTTTATGCAAAACCACCTCAGCTCTTACGCCGCCGCCATCCGCAACTTCAAGGGCGATCCCCTCGGGCAGAACCTGCACATGGCCTCTGAAGGCCGCTTGTCGGCCTACTACGCGCCCACCGAGTGGATCAATCCGAAGGCCAAGCTCGTCATCGTCGGTATCACGCCTGGCCCGACCCAGGCGGCCAATGCCCTGGAAGCTGCGCGCGCTCAACTTCTCGCCGGCGCCAGCGAGCAGGACACCTTGCGGATGGCCAAACTGACTGGCGGATTTTCGGGACCGCTGCGGAAGAACTTGGTGAACATGCTCGACCATGTCGGGATGCAAGCCTGGACTGGGGTGCGGGGTTGTGACGAGCTCTTCAGCACGCGCTCGGACCTTGTTCAGCTGGCCTCGGTGCTGCCCTACACGGTCGTTGTCGACGGCGACAAGCCCTACAACGGCACGCCGAAGTTGCTGCGATCGCCGATGCTCAAATCGCTGCTCATGGAGCGCTTCCTGCCGTCGGTCCAGGCCATCCCGAATGCAAAGCTGCTCGCACTCGGCGACGTTCCGTTCGAGGCGCTGAACTGGCTCGCCGACCAAGGCTGCATCGACGGAAAGCGCATTCTCGGCAGGATGCCCCATCCTGGCGGCGCGAACATCGAGCGCATCAAGTTTTTCCTCGGGCTCATCCGTCCGGGGGCGGCGTCCGCCCAGTGCGATGAGGCCAAACTCACGGGGATGCGCGAGCACCTGATGCATTCCCTGGCAGCCTGACGCGAGACAGGCGGCACAACATCTGGTGCGGTTAAGCGAGCGGGCCGGCGGTCGTGCCGGCCCCGCGTTCGTAGCCCAGTCGGTACCGGCCCGACTTCCCCGCGCGCTTCGGTTGCGCCGAGGACGCGCGTGCCCATTGCCAAGCCTTCTTCGCTTGGTACAACAACCAACACCGCCACTCGGGCATCGGCTACATGACGCCGCAGGCCGTGCACTACGGTCACACACAAGCCCTGCGCGACGCCCGCCAAACAGCGCTGGACACCGCGTTCCGCGCCTCCCCCAAACGGTTCAAGGGCCGTCGTCCACAGCCCCATGCGCTGGCCACGGCCGCTTGGATCAACCCACCACCATCGGAGACAGTCGCACGGCAATCACCACCAGCCTGCGCAGTAAATTCATGACAAATGGTGCTGCAAAGTCATTGACACGTTTCGCTGGTGCCACTTGTCGCAGCAGCCTCGAGCGCTGCGGCGTGAACCTCCGGAGCGATGCGCAGCATGACCTTGCCGCTGGCCGGCTTCTCTGGTGCCGAACCGAGTTCCTTGGGGTGCGGCCAAGTAGCCTTCAGTGGCTGCGTGGAAGGTCGCCTCAAACTCCGACACCGACACCGACTCACCGTGAAAGCTGATGATCTCGTCAATGTCTTGGACGCGCCCAACAACGACCTTGTCTTCCGCGTCGAAGACCATGTTTGCCGTGTAGCCCTTGTAGGACATGGAATTGGTCATAGCTCGATCCCCATTCTTGCGATGAACTCCCGCACAACCAAGACACGGTAGCGAAACGCCTCATTGCCCGGATGTGGCCGGTGGAGTGTCAGCTTCCGGCCACCCAACTCAAACGTAACAACAGGGCCCGCGCCTTCACTCAACGCGTCATCACCCGCCGCGCGGCATAGCTCACGCCGTCCACCAAGGCCACCAGCGCCAACATCGCCAGCAGCACGGTGGCTGTCTTGGCCATGTGGAACAAACCCA